>CBHRRQ010000115.1:0-12281 GCA_966081555.1 uncultured Terrabacter sp. | reverse complement strand
GCGTTCTTGCGGCGCTGGGTCTCCTTGTGCAGCCGCGCGCTGATGCGCGACTTCATCTCGGAGACGACCTTCTCGAGCAGCAGTGCGGACTGCTGCTTGTCGCCGCGCTTGGTCGACGTGAGCTGCGCGGTCAGCTCCTTCTCCACGACCTTCGCCACGATGGCCCGCACGGCGTTGGTGCCGAGGACCTCCTTGGTCTGGCCCTCGAACTGCGGCTCGGCGAGGCGCACCGTGACGACGGCGGTCATGCCGGCGAGCACGTCGTCCTTCTCCGGCTTGTCGTTGCCGACCTTGAGCCGACGGGCGTTGACCTCGAGCTGCTTGCGGAACACCTTGAGCAGCGACTGCTCGAAGCCCGCGACGTGGGTGCCGCCCTTGGGCGTGGTGATGATGTTGACGAACGACTGGACCTTGGTGTCGTAGCCCTGGCCCCAGCGCAGCGCCACCTCGACGGCGCACTCCCGCTCGAGCTCGGTCGGCGTCATGTGGCCGTTGACGTCGAGCACGGGCACCGTCTCGGTGAACGTGCCGGACCCCTCGAGCCGCCACACGTCGGTGATCGGGGTGTCGGGCGCGAGGAACTCGACGAAGTCGGTGATGCCGCCGTCGTGCTGGAACACCTCCTCGATCGGGCCCTGCTCGCCGGCGGTGCCCGGCAGCCGGCGCTCGTCGCGGATGACGAGCCGCAGCCCCGGCACGAGGAACGACGTCTGCCGTGCCCGGCCCAGGATGGCGGCGTAGTCGAGCTCGGCGTCCTTGAGGAAGATCTGGCGGTCGGGCCAGAACCGGACCCGCGAGCCGGTGACCCCCCGCTTGGCCTTGCCGACGACGGGGAGGGCGCTCTTGCGCTCGTAGGGCGTGAACGCCGCCTCCGGCGAGTGCGGCGCACCCGTGGCGTCGGTGAACGTGCCGGGCTCGCCGCGCCGGAAGCTCATCCCGTACGTCTTGCCGCCTCGGTCGACCTCCACGTCGAGGCGAGCGGACAGGGCGTTGACGACGGACGCGCCGACACCGTGCAGACCACCCGTGGCCGCGTAGGAGGCGCCACCGAACTTGCCGCCCGCGTGCAGCTTCGTGAAGACGACCTCGACACCGGAGAGGCCCGTGCGCGGCTCGATGTCGACAGGGATGCCGCGGCCGTTGTCGCGCACCTCGATCGACCCGTCGGCAGCGAGGATGACCTCGATGCCGGTGCAGACGCCGGCCAGGGCCTCGTCGACGGCGTTGTCGATGATCTCCCACAGGCAGTGCATGAGGCCGCGCTGGTCGGTCGAGCCGATGTACATGCCGGGACGCTTGCGCACGGCCTCGAGTCCTTCGAGGACCTGGAGGTGGCGGGCGGTGTAGTCGCCGTTGCCGGAGGGAGCAGGACGGGAGGCGGAGGCCACGGGTGTCGATCTCTTTCGTTCGGGTCAGCGGCCAGCGGTCGGGCTGTGGAGGGCTGGCAGGGGCAGCCTAGTCACCCGCGCCGACGGCCCCATGGAGGCTCGCGGGGCACGGCCACCCGCCTGCGACCCGCCGGCCGTCCGCCCGTTCGGCAGGCCGACCGGGTATGGAACAGGGGTGACGACCAATCCGTATCGCGGGGGCTCGGCGAATCTCTGACACGTAACGATGTTGGTCCGAAGGCGTCTCACTTACCGAGCCTCACCATCGGGAAGCATTCCGCGTGATTCACTGTTGGAACGTCCGCGAGGCGAGAGCGGTGCACCGAGAGGGGCCCCTCGAGCGTCGTAGGTACATGGCAGGGTTTCCCTCCGGGGGACCCCCGAGGGAGGAAAGAGGCGAAATACAAATGACGACAGCACTGGCACCCGAACTGACTGCTGCTGACCGCTGCGACCGATGTGGGGCTCAGGCCTACATCCGCGCCCGCCTCGTTTCCGGCGGAGAGCTGCTCTTCTGCGCGCACCACGGACGGGAGCACCTCCCGGCCCTGAAGGACAAGGCGCTCGACATCCACGACGAGACGGACCGGCTCAACGAGATCCCGGCCTCCGCCCCGGTCGACGAGCGCTGAGACCAGCAGAGACACCAGACCCGGCCCTTCCTGACCCCATCTCGACCCGAACGCCGCCGACGGCACTCTCGTGATCACCGCGACGAACGTCATCGTCCTGCTCGCGATGCTAGTGGGGACCGTCGGCATCGTCGTCCCGGTGCTACCGGGACTGTTCGTGGTCTGGGGGGCGACGCTCGTGTGGGCGTTGGAACGTCAGGACGGGCCGGGTTGGCTCGTTCTCGGCCTTGCCACGGTCGCGTATGCCGTGGGCCTCGTCGCGCAGTACCTGCTCCCGGGGCGCCGGATGAGGTCGGCGGGCGTGGAAGGCTGGATCGTCGCCGTGGCCCTGGCCGTCGCCGTGGTCGGGTTCTTCGTCGTCCCGGTCGTCGGCGCGCCGTTGGGCTTCGTCCTCGCCGTCTACCTGCTCGAACGCGTCAAGCACCGTGAGCACGGTGCGGCCTGGCGCGCCACGACCCAGGCGATGCGGGCGGTCGCGCTCAACGTCGGCATCGAGCTGGCGACGGCGTTCGCCATCATCGCGACCTGGGCGGTCGCGGTCTACGTCACACGGCCCTAGCGGTCACTCGGCCCGTCGGTCACAGACTCAGGGCTCGCCGGGTCGGTCGGTCACCACTGGTCGCGGCGACGCTTCTCCCAGCGCTCCTCGAGGCGCTCCATGAAGCTCGCCTGCTTGGCGGAAGCAGCCTTGCCCTTGCCCGCACGCGGCTTGGGCGTGCCGTCGGAACCGACCGCGGCAAGCTTGGTCTTCGAGGGCGTGATCGCGTAGACGATGCCGGCGACCATGATCGCGAAGCCGACCGCGCCGAGCCAGATGGCGCTGCTCATCGCTGAGAACACGACGAGGGCCAGTCCGGCCACGCCGGCGATGACACCGGCGACCACGCGCCCTCGACCGAGACCTCGAGACTTCGTCTTCTCGATGCGCGACGCAAAGCGCGGGTCTTCGGCGTAGAGGGCTTCCTCCATCTGCTGGAGGAGTGCTTCCTCGTGTTCCGAGAGTGCCACTCGGCACCTCCCTGGTGCGAAATCGACTGTGCCCGAATCGTATGTCGGAAACGGCCGACGCGGACTTCTTTACCTCAGGATAGGTCTCGCCGCTCACGAAAGGAACCCGAGGGTCGGTCAGGCATGAGGCTCGCCGGCCGCACGGATCCGGCACCGAAGCGCGCACTCGCCCGGTCGACCGCGCGGTCGGCCTCGCGCCACCCGTGCTCCGGCTCGTCGAGGGTTGCCTGGATGGGTGCCACGGCCGACGGGACGAGGCCTTCGAGGCGCACCCCGACGAGCCGGATGCGGGCCCGCTGGAGGCCGAGCCGGTCGTAGAGCTCGCGAGCGGTGGCGAAGATGTCGCGTGAGACGTCGGTGTGGTGACGCAGTGTCTTGGCCCGCGTGATCGTCGTGAAGTCGGCGAACCTGACCTTGATGCTGACGGTGCGCCCCGTCATGCCGGCCGACCGGGCCCGGGCCGCGGTGCGGTCGGAGAGGCGCAGCAGCTCGCGGTGGATGCGGACCGGGTCGTCGATGTCGTGGGCGAACGTCTCGTCGGCACCGATCGACTTCTCGCGGCGCTCGGGGACGACGGGCCGGGGATCGCGCCCCCAGGCCAGGTCGTGCAGGCTGCGGCCGGCGACGTCACCGAGGGCCCGCTGCAAGGTCTCGACCGGCGTGTGCGCGAGGTCGGCGACCGACCGCAGGCCGAGCCGGTGCAGGTGCTCCTCGGTCTTGTCGCCGACGCCCCAGATGGCGCCGACAGGCAGCTGGTGCAGGAACGAGACCACCTCGTCGCGGGGCACGACGATGAGCCCGTCCGGCTTGGCCAGGTTGGAGGCGAGCTTGGCGACGAACTTCGTGGCGGCCACCCCGACCGAGCACGTGATGCCCTGCTCGTCGGCGATGGTGTCGCGCAGCTGCTCGGCGATCTGCGTGGGACGTCCGAGCCGGCGTACGGCCCCCGAGACGTCGAGGAACGCCTCGTCGAGCGAGAGCGGCTCGACGCTGTCGGTGATCGTCGAGAAGGTCGCCATGACGGCCTCGGAGATCGCGGCGTAACGGCGGTGGTCGGGCTCGATGATGACGGCCTGCGGGCACAGCCGCTGGGCCCGGGCCATCGGCATCGCGGACGTGACCCCGAAGGCGCGCGCCTCGTAGGTCGCCGAGAGCACGACCGAGCGACCGCTCACGCCGCCGATGATGACCGGCTTGCCACGAAGGTCGGGGCGCGAGATGAGTGACGCGGACGCGTAGAAGGCATCCATGTCGACGTGCAGCACGGTGCAGCCGGTGTCGTCGGGCGGCTCGGAGCTGCCCCGGGTCGGCGCGGTGAACTGGCGACGGCTCATGCAGCACCCCCCGACCGGGAGGGCCGGCAGGGCCCGGTCGCCGGGTCAGTCGCGGCGCGCGACGACGTGCAGGGCATTGCCGAGGGTGCGGAGGAACTCGCGCCCCGGGCCGGAGACGAGCAGGTCGTCGAGCTCGGCCAGGGCGGCGCGGTCGGCCTCCGAGTCGATGAGCGAGGCCGGCACGAGGTGACCGAGGATGTTGGTGCCGCGCACCACGACGTCGGTGAAGCCGGCGTCGGCGAGCAGGGTCTCGAGCTGCTCGACGTCGAAGCGGCGCGGGAGCGGGTCGGTGCTCCCCCACCGGCGGGTGGGGTCGACGAGGGCAGCGCGGGCCTGCGCGAACTCGCCCGCGATGGCCTTGGCGAAGACGACGGCCAGGCGTCCGGAGACGAGGAGCGAGAGCACCCCGCCCTGGCCGAGGGACTGGGCGATGGCGCGCAGCGTCGCCGCGGGGTCGTCGACGAACTCGAGGGTGCCGTGGCAGCAGGCGAGGTCGACGTGGCGGCCGGCGAGGATGCCGTCGAGGGAGTCGCCGTCGCCCTGGACGCCGGTGACGCGTTCGACGATGCCGGCCTCACGGGCCCGGCGGGCCAGCGAGGCGAGCGCGTCGGGGCTGGGGTCGACGACGGTGACCCGGTGGCCGGCCTCGGCGAGCGGGACGGCGACGCCGCCCGTGCCGCCGCCCAGGTCGAGCACCTCGAGCGGGCGACCGAGCCGGGCCCCGCACTCGTCGGCGATGCGGCCCACGGCGGAGACGACTGCCGACGGTCGGGCCGCTCCGCGTCGCTGGCGGGGCTGGTCGTCGGGCACGGGATCCTCCGTCGGGGAGCGTGGTTCGCGCCGTCTCGGACGTGGTGTCGCGTGTCGTGGCGCATGTGGTTCGTGTGCATGCTCACCCTAGTGCCCCGAGCTTCCCGGGCTGGCGTGCCACAGCTTGCGTGGCGGGCCACCGACGGTGTCGGCGGGCACGAGGGCGCTGGTGCCGCGCGCTCCCTTGACGTCGTCGCCGGCAGGCTTGATGTCGGCGTACGGCGACTGCTTGAACCCCGAGGCGTGGACGAGGACCCGGCGGCCGTCGGGGCCCTCACCGACTCCGGCCGGGGCGCCGTCGCGACCGGCCAGGGCTCCGGCCCGCTCCCAGGCGGCCCGGTCGGCGGCGTCGAGCGCGTCGCGCACCGCGGTGATGCCGCCGGAGGTCCAGGCGTCCTGCAGGCCCGAGAGCTCCCACGCCCCCGTGGCCCGGATCGAGACGCCCTTGGGACCGGTGCGCCGCACCGTGCCACGACAGAGGAGCAGCCACGAGTGGAAGACGGTGGCGGCATACGGGCCCTGGACGTCCTCGAAGAAGGTGAGGTCGGCGGGTCCGGTGGCGTCGTCGAGGGTGAGGAAGACGACCCGCCGGCCGGTGCGGATGGGCGGGGTCTGCGTGGCGACCTTGACGCCGGCGACCCACACCTCGCGGCCGCTGCGACCCGAGAGCAGGTCGCGCGCCCGGGTGACGCCGAGGGCGTCGAGCATCGGGGCGTAGAAGTCGACGACGTGGCCGCTCGCGTCGAGGCCGAGCACCTCGAGCTCGGCACGGACCCGCTCGGGACCGGTCATCTCGGGCAGCCCGCTCGTCGCCGTGAGACGGGGCGTGTCGCCGAGGTCGAGCGTCAGCTGGGTGGCAACGTGCTCGGGCGCGCCGGCGGAGGCCTGCGACTGGGCGGCGGCCAGGGCCCGGATGTCACCGGTGGCCGAGACCGACGTGACCCGCCCCCGGGACGAGCGGGAGCGGCCGGCCGCCGAGACCCGCGCCCGGGACGAGCGCTGCGAGGACGACCAGCGGTCGAGCTCGGCGACGTGGAGCAGCAGGTCTCGTCGGGTGACCCGACCCCGCCGGCCGAGACCGCTGCGCGAGCGTCCCACCACCTCGGGACCGCTCTCGCCGCGACGAGGCGGGCTGCCGAGGTCGATGTCGTGCAGGGCGTCGAAGCCACCGGCGAGCACGAGCTTCTCGGCGACGGGTCGCGACACGTGGGCCCGCTGCCAGAAGTCGGAGAGGCTGGAGTACGGCTGGCCGGCGACGATCTGGGCCACCTCGGCCTCGCTGATGCCGTGGACGTCGGCGAGGGAGAGCCGGATCGCCTCGCCGCCGTCGTCGGTGCGCTCGAAGCGGTAGGCGCCCGTCGAGACGTTGACGTCGAGCCCGAGGATCGCGATGCCGAAGGAGCGTGCGTCGTCGAGGATCAGCCGCTTGGGATACATGCCGGGGTCGTGGGTCAGCACCCCGGCGAGGAAGGCGGCCGGGTGGTGCGCCTTGAGCCAGGCCGACTGGTAGGTCGGCAGCGCGAAGGCGGCCGCGTGCGCCTTGCAGAACCCGAACGACGCGAAGGCCTTGAGGACCTCCCAGATCTTGTCGGCGACGTCGGGTGCGTAGCCACGGGCCAGGGCGGCCGGGCGCCACCAGCGCTCGATCTGGCGCTGCCCGTCGGGGGTGCCGAGCGCGCGGCGCACCTCGTCGGCCTGCGCGAGGGTCACGCCCGTCGTCTCGGCGACGATCATGAGGACCTGCTCGTGGAAGACGACGACGCCCTCGGTCTCCTCGAGCGCAGGGATGAGCGTCGGGTGGAGGAAGGAGGGATCCTTCCAGCCCTGCCTCGCGTTGAGGAACGGGATGATCATGTCGCTCTTGACCGGCCCGGGTCGGAAGAGCGAGATGTCGATGATGAGGTCGTCGAAGGTCTGCGGCCCGAACTTGCCGATGAGCTCGCGCTGGCCGGGGCTCTCGATCTGGAAGCAGCCGAGGGTGCGGGTCGAGCGGACGAGCTCGAACGTCTGCTCGTCGTCGAAGGGCACCTGGCTCTCGTCGTCGAGGTCGACGGCCGTGCCGTCGACGCGCTGGACCTCGTCGACCGCGTGGGCCATCGCCGACTGCATGCGGATGCCGAGGACGTCGAGCTTGAGCAGCCCCATCTCCTCGACGTCGTCCTTGTCGAACTGGCTCATCGGGAAGCCGAGCCAGCTCGCCTCGACGGGGGTGCGGTCGAGCAGGACCGAGTCGGAGAGCACGACGCCGCAGGGGTGCAGCGCGATGTGGCGGGGCAGGCCGTCGAGCCGCTCGACGATGTCGAACATCAGCTGCAGGCGCGGCACGTCGAGGCCGGACGCGCGCAGCTCGGGCAGCTCGGCCAGGGCGTTGCGCACGTTGCGGGCGGCGATGTGCGGGAACGCCTTGGCCATCGCGTCGACCTCGGGCGGGGGCAGCCCGAGCGCGGCGCCGGCGTCGCGGATCGCGTGGCGCACCCGGTAGGTGTCCATCATCGACACGCAGGTGACCCGATCGCCGCCGAAGTGGTCGAGGATGCGCTCGTAGATCTCGGTGCGCCGGGCCGACTCGACGTCGATGTCGATGTCGGGCAGCTCGGCCCGCAGCGGTGAGCAGAAGCGTTCCATGAGCAGGCCGTGACGCATCGGGTCGACCCCGGAGATGCCGAGGAGGTAGTTGACGAGGGAGCCGGCCCCGGAGCCACGGGCTGCGACCCGCACGTCCATCTCGCGGATGAGGTCGCAGACCTGGGCGACGGTGAGGAAGTAGGTCGCGTAGCCGAGCGTCTCGATGACGCCGAGCTCGTCCTCGAGCCGGTCGCTGACGGCCCCGAGCTCGCTCTCGGACCGGCCGGGGTAGCGGGTCGCGATGGACTCGCGGCACCGCCGGGCGAGGACGTGGTGCGGGTTGGTGCCTGGGCGGATGCCGAGCACGCCGGGCTCGGGCAGGTGGACCGAGCCGATGCCGAGGTCGGAACGGGGATCCTGGATGCACTCGGTGGCGAGCGCCGTGGTGCGGGCGAGCAGCTCGCGCGCCTGCTCGCGGGCCAGTGAGCCACCCCCGACGAGCCCCGGCCCCGAGACCTGCACGACGTCGAGGGCGAGAGCCTGCATGAGCGGTGTCGGGGACAGGTGACCCGCCGTGGTGACGCGGTCGAGGTGGCGCGCGTCGAGGGCGACGAGCCGGCGGGCGGCGTCGAGGACGTCGACGATCGCGGCGTCCTGCGGGTCGGCGTGGCGCACCGCCGCCGTGATGACGCTGGGCACGCCGACCTCGCGGGCGAGAGCGAGCATCCGCCCCGCCTGGCCGAGGCTGCCCGGCTGGTGCTCGGGACCGCCGTGGCAGACGACCTCGACGACGATCGCCCCGCGCGGCAGCAGGGCGACCCAGCGTTCGAGCGCGGCCCTGGCGCGGTCGCGTCGCTTGGCGAGCACCTCTCGCCCCACGTCGGAGTCGGGGCCGAGCAGCACGACGAGCCGGGAGGGGCCGCCGTCGGCCGCCGGACGCGCGTGCTCGGCGACGAGGCTCGCGGTGGTGACCGGGTTGCCGCGTTCGCCACGCAGGTGGGTCGCGGTGACGAGCCGGCAGAGGGCGGCCCAGCCCTCACCCGGTGCGAGGCCGGTGGCGCTCCCCCGGGACAGCACCGTGACGCGAGGCAGGCGCGGATCCACGAGCGCCCCACCTCTGACGGGGGTGCGCACGGGTCGCTGCCGCTCGGGGCGCTCCGGCCCGAGCGCGAGGTCGACGCCGAGGATCGGGGCGATGTCGTGCTCCATGCAGGAGCGCACGAACTTCACCGCGCCGTAGAGCCCGTCGCGGTCGGTCAGCGCGAGGGCCGGTTGTCCGAAGGCCGCGGCCCGCTCGACGAGCTGGTGCGGCTTGGCCGTGCCGTAGCGCATGGAGTATCCGGAGGCGACGTGCAGGTGCACGAAGGACGGAGCGTTGGTGGTGGAAGTGGTGGTCATGCTGCTCACGCGGTGTTCGCCCGGCTCCTCGGGACGGGGGCGGGCGAGACGGGGGTGATCGACTGCGGCAGCGGCATCGTCGCCGGGACCCCGAGGAGGTCCTGGACGATCTCGAGGAACATCTCGGCCTGGCGCAGCAGGTCGTCGGCCTCGCGGGCGCTGATGTGACCGCCGCGGTCGATGACCGACCGGTGGGCCGAGCACGCGGCGAAGAAGGCGGCCCACTCCCCCAGCTCGGGGGCCACCCCGGGCAGGACCTGCCAGACGCTGCGCGGCCGGGAACGGGGTGACGGGACGGTGCGGGCGGCGACGAGAGCCGCCGCAGCCCGCAGGGCCCCGAGGTGGGAGTCGCGGTAGCGCTCGGACGCATCGCTCGTGCGGCACGCGGACTCGAGGGTCGCGCGGCCCCGCTCGAGCAGGTCGAGCACGGCGGCCGAGATGGGTGGACGTCGCAGGTCGTGGGCGGTGGTCATGGTGGTGGCTCTCCTCTCTCGTCTCATGTCGGCTCAGTCGCAGACCCGGACGAGCGACCACTGGTCGCCCCTCGGGGACTCGTCGTGGGCGAGGTCGTAGACCCCGGGGGCGAAGGACCACCCCGGGCTCGCCTCGACCCGCCAGACGTGCTGCTCGGACGCCGCCGCGACCAGCGTCTCGCCGGGTCGCACCTGTGCCTCGTCGGCCTCGAGCGCGTCGCGCCACCAGGCGCGCCGCTCACGCCACTGGGCCAGGACGCTGCGCACGACGTAGAGGCGACCGCGCCAGATGAACGCCTCCGGCGCCGTCCCAGCCGGGGACCCGGGCCCCTTCTCGCCACCCTTCTCGGGACCGGCCTCGCGACCGGTCTCCCACTCCTGCTCTCTTCTCCGGACCCTCACCTGGACGGAGTCACTGAACCTGCGCACCACGACACGTCTCCCTCGGACACGTCGGGCCGGACATCACGACCCGAGCCACCCGCGCCCCACACGAGCGGCCCGACAACCAACCGACGACTTGACGGACGAAACCAACAAAGTTCGAACACTTGTTCGATGAGAAGAGCGTAACCCCCGGCGCCGACAACGTGTCAAGAACGACCGGAACCCCCTCCACGGCAACCGCCACCTCCACCCGTCGACCTCAACCGTCGACTGCCGTTCACCCCCGCGTCGGCCGCCACACGGACCGGACGAACAGGGTGAAGAGCATGAGACCCGGACGTTTCCCCATCGCCCTCACCACGACCCTTCTCACCACGACCCTCCTCGTCACGACGGGTGGCCCCTCCACGGCGACCACCCTCGAGGCCACGGGGAACCCGCACCGCGCGACCGCCCAACCGCTCGAACGGGCCCATGCCCACAACGACTACGAGCACGCGCGCCCGCTCGCCGACGCGCTGGACCACGGCTTCACCTCGGTCGAGGCGGACGTCTGGCTCGTCGACGGCGAGCTCTACCTCGGCCACGACGGGCCGGACCTGACCCGCACCCTCCGTAGCCACTACCTCGACCCGCTCGCCAAGCGGTTCCGCGCCAACGGCGGGTCGATCTACCCCGGCTGGGACGGCGAGCTGCGCCTGCTCATCGACGTCAAGTCGGACGCCAGCGCGACGTGGCCGGTGATCGAGCGCCAGCTGTCGGCATACCCCGAGCTCGTGACCGCCGTCCGCCACGGCCGGGTGCAGCACCGGGCCGTCACCGCCGTCGTCTCCGGCAACCGCGACCTGCCCGCCATGCAGGCCGCGACGACGCGCTGGTCCTTCTACGACGGACGGCTCAGCGATCTCGGCAAGGGCATCTCACCGACCCTGATGCCCCTCGTCAGCAACAACTGGTCGGCCGTGGGCTACCCGGGTGGACCGTTCACCGAGGCCCATCGCGCCGTGCTCCGCGCCTACGTGGCCCGGGCCCACGCGGAGGGCTACGAGATCCGCTTCTGGGCGACGCCGGACACCCCGGGCGCGACGCGTGACACGGTCTGGGCCGAGGAGCTCGCCGCCGACGTCGACGTCTACAACACCGACGACCTCGCGGGCCTCCGGTCCTGGCTGCTCACCCACGACCCGCAGGAGAGCTGACCGTAGGGGCGCCACCGGCACACGGGGACGAAACGGGCGAACCTGAGTAATCGTGCTCAGGTTCGCCCGTGCGGCCCTCGGCAGAGTGGGGACCGCGGGTCCGGTCCGCGAACGGAGGGGTGCAGGGGTCCTGTCCGCTCACGGATCGGGCCCGTTCCGCTGCCCGCCGGCATCCCGGCTCGAGCGCGTCCCGTTGCGCGTCCCGCGGGAATACGGGAGCGTTCGTGGCGTTGGACCTGAGCTCGGCCGTCCGGTCCGGGCATGGACGCACCGGCGCACCCGCGACCGGCGCACGACCGAAGGAGCGTCGTGGGCGCCGAGCTCATCCCCATGGCCTTCACCACCGGGTGGGGCAGCGGGGTCAACGCGTATGCCGTCGTGCTGGTCCTCGGGCTGGCCGACAAGATCTTCAACCTGAGCCAGATCCCGAACGCGCTCGCACGCACCGACGTGCTCATCGGCGCCGGAATCCTCTTCGCCGTCGAGATGCTCGCCGACAAGATCCCCTACGTCGACTCCGTCTGGGACTCCGTGCACACGGTCGTCAGACCGGCCGTGGGCGCGACGATCGGCTACCTCATCGGCCACGAGACGGCCGGGCTCGACGCGGCCATCGGGGCAGCCACCGGTGGCGTCACGGCGCTGATCTCGCACGGCATCAAGGCCGGCCTGCGCGCCGCCGTCAACACCTCCCCCGAACCGGCGAGCAACGTCGTCGTCAGCACGACGGAGGACGTCACGGTCACGGGCGTCACCGCCCTGGCGATCGCGCACCCGTGGTGGGCCGCCGGCATCGCATTCGTGCTCCTCGCCGTCGGCGCCTTCCTCGTCTACAAGCTCGCGGGCCGCATCCGCCGCTACAAGCGGCGCTACGACGCCTGGGGCGAACGGGTCGGCATCGCCGCCTCGTCCACACCGTCCACCCCGTCCAGCACGGCCGGCGCCGACGACCCTCGGGCCGGGCCTGGCGTTCGTCCGGGGTGAGGCCTCGGCCGGGGCCGACGGGCCGCGCCTCCCCCGGCCGACGGTCGCGCCGAGCGCCCCGTCGACCGGGAGTCCTGACCGGCGTCGCAGCCCCCACCCGCAC
>CBHRRQ010000114.1:0-12379 GCA_966081555.1 uncultured Terrabacter sp. | reverse complement strand
CACCGACACCCGGACCCGCACCGACGCCGACCCCCGAGCCGACCCCCGAGCCGGCGCCCAGCCCTTCGCCCGAGCCGGTGCCCACGCCCGGACCGGCCCCCACGCCCGGGCCTCCGGTCGACCCCAACGACCCGTCACCCGTGGACCCCGGCCTGCCGGGCGGCCCCGGACCGTCCGAGATCCCTCCGACCACCGACCCGGCGGGCGAGCAGGACCTGCCGGGCGTGCCCGACCCGAGCAGCACCGGCAACCAGTCCGGCAGCGGGAACCAGCCCGGCACCGGGAACCAGGGCGGCGACATCACCCTGGGCGATCCGCCGAGGAGCTGACCGCCTCGCGAGATGACGAGGGCCGCCCCACCACGACGGTGGGGCGGCCCTCGTCATCGGCCCGACGCGTACGGACCGGATCGTCGCGCGGTCACGCCTCGACGTCCTTGATCTCGGCGAGCACGGCGCCGGAGGTCACGGTCTCGCCGACCTTCGCGGTGAGGCCGGTGAGCACGCCGTCCTTGTGGGCCGTGATGGGCTGCTCCATCTTCATCGCCTCGAGGACGATCACCAGGTCGCCGGCCGCGACCGTGGTGCCCTCCTCGACGGCGATCTTGACGATGGTGCCCTGCATGGGGGCGGTGAGCGAGTCGCCGGAGGCGGCGACGCCGGACTTGCCCCCACCGGAACGCTTCGGCGCCTTCTTCTTGGCAGCGGAGCCGCTCCCGCCGCCGAGAGACAGGCCGCCGGGCAGCGAGACCTCGAGCCGCTTGCCGCCGACCTCGACGACGACGGTCTGGCGCTCCTCGGGCTCGGCTCCGTCGGCCGACCCACCGGCATACGGCTCGACCGTGTTGTCCCACTCGGTCTCGATCCAGCGGGTGTGGATGGAGAACGGCGTGCCGTCGGTGGGCGCGAACGCGGGGTCGGCGACGACGGCGCGGTGGAAGGGCACGACGGTCGGCATGCCGTCGATGGTCAGCTCGGCGAGGGCACGGCGGGAGCGCTCGACCGCCTGCTGGCGGGTGCTGCCCGTGACGATGAGCTTGGCGATCATCGAGTCGAAGGCTCCGGCGACGGTGTCGCCCTCGACGATGCCGGCGTCCCAGCGCACGCCGGGGCCGTGCGGCACGACCATCCTGGTGACGGTGCCCGGGGCCGGGAGGAAGCCGCGGCCGGCGTCCTCGCCGTTGATGCGGAACTCGATGGAGTGCGCGTGGGGCTCGGGGTCGCCGTAGTCGAGGCTCTCGCCGTTCGCGATGCGGAACTGCTCGCGCACGAGGTCGATGCCGGTGACCTCCTCGGTGACCGGGTGCTCGACCTGCAGGCGGGTGTTGACCTCGAGGAAGCTGATGTCGCCCTGCGGGCCGACGAGGAACTCGCACGTGCCGGCACCGACGTAGCCGGCCTCCTTGAGGATGGCCTTGCTCGCGCGGAGCAGCTCGGCGTGCTGCTCCTCGGTGAGGAACGGCGCGGGCGCCTCCTCGACGAGCTTCTGGTTGCGGCGCTGCAGCGAGCAGTCGCGGGTCGAGACCACGACGACGTTGCCGTGCTGGTCGGCGAGGCACTGGGTCTCGACGTGGCGCGGGCGGTCGAGGAAGCGCTCGACGAAGCACTCGCCGCGGCCGAAGGCGGTGACGGCCTCGCGCACGGCCGACTCGTAGAGGTCGGGGATCTCCTCCATCGTGCGGGCGACCTTGAGGCCGCGTCCGCCGCCGCCGTATGCCGCCTTGATCGCCACCGGGAGGCCGTGCTCCTGGGCGAACGCGACGACCTCGTCGGCGCCGCCCACCGGGTCCTTCGTGCCGGGCACGAGCGGCGCGCCGGCCTTGGTCGCGATGTGGCGCGCCTTGACCTTGTCGCCGAGGGAGTCGATGGCCTCGGGTCCGGGGCCGATCCAGATGAGCCCGGCGTCGATGACGGCCTGGGCGAAGCCGGCGTTCTCGGCGAGGAAGCCGTAGCCCGGGTGCACGGCGTCGGCGCCGGACTGCTTCGCGACGTCGAGGAGCTTGTCGACGAGGAGGTAGCTCTCGCCGGGGGTCGCGCCACCGAGGGCGTACGCCTCGTCGGCCACCTTCACGTGCAGGGCATCCCGGTCGGGTTCCGCGTAGACCGCCACCGAGGCGATGCCGCTGTCCGCGCACGCCCGCGCGATGCGGACCGCGATCTCACCACGATTTGCAATCAGGACCTTGCTGATGGATGCCATGGCTCGGACTCTATCGGGCTGACGTCACGTCAATTCCGCCTCCAGAGGCGTATTCCCGGCCGTCTCGGAGTGAGGTCGGGCACATCGCAGCGGGTGCCCCCGATCTAGCGTGGAGCCCATGACCACACACGCGTCAGTCCCCACGCTCGCCCTCGGCCACGCGTCCACCCCCGGCCTCACCATCCCCCAGGTCGGGTTCGGCGTCTGGGAGGTGCCCGACGCCGACGTCGACGCCGCCTTCGGCCGGGCCCTCGACGTCGGCTACCGCCACATCGACACCGCCCGCATCTACGGCAACGAGGAGGGCGTCGGTCGGGTCCTCGCCCGCGACGACGTCGACCGCGACGACGTCTTCGTCACCACGAAGGTCTGGAACGACGACCACCGCACGGTGCCGGCAGCGTTCGACGCCTCTATGCACCGGCTGGGCATCGACGTCCTCGACCTCTACCTCATCCACTGGCCGGCACCCGCCCAGGACGCGTACGTCGACGCGTGGAAGGCCATGCTTGAGCTCCAGTCCGAGGGCAGGGTGCGCTCGGTCGGGGTCTGCAACTTCCAGCTGTCGCACCTGCAGCGCCTGCTCGACGAGACCGGCGTGCTGCCCTCCGTCAACCAGATCGAGCTGTCGCCGTACCTCCAGCAGGCGCAGCTGCGCGCCTTCCACGCCGAGCACGGCATCGTGACCGAGGCGTGGAGCCCGCTCGCGGCCCGCGCCGGACTGCTCGACGACCCGGTCGTCACGGGGATCGCCGCGAAGCACGGCGTGACGCCCGGGCAGGTGGCCCTGCGCTGGCACCTCGAGATCGGCAACGTCGTGCTCACGCGGTCGGTCACGCCGGAACGCATCGACGCGAACCTCGACCTCTTCGGCTTCGCCCTCGACGACGACGACCTCACGGCCATCCGTGGCCTCGACCGCGGCACGAGGACCGGACCCGATCCCGACACCTTCGGCTGAGCAGGCCGGGTCCGAGGCCGTCGTCAGACACTAGATTGACCCGCATGGGACTGTTCTCGCGGAAGAACAAGGGCGACGACGAGCCGGCCTCGGACCCGACCACTGCGGGCGACGCGGGTGAGCCCGGTGAGCCCGGCGACGACGCGCTCGCGTCCGACTTCACGGGTCGACCGGTCACGGCTCCGCTCGGCGAGGCCGAACGTGGTCGCCTCGACGCCGCGCTGGCCCACGCCGCCGAGGCGGGCGTCGACGTCGACGACCTCGCCTCGATCGGCACCCACTACGACGACGCGTACCGCCGGTGGGCCGCGAGCGGTGGCGCCGACGGCGACGGCTCCGACGTCATCGTCGACACGTTCGCCACGGCGATCGGCGAGCACCTGGCCCGCCACAGCGCCCGCGAGTGGGCCGTCGTGACCGACGTCTTCGGCACCGACATCGGCCTCGTCGCGGCCCGGGCCGACACGGTGGTCGTGCCGCACAACCTGGTCGGCGCGCGCTGGATGCGCGGCGAGACCGGGTGGATCCCGGGTGTCGTGGCGCACCTCGTGAGGATCCGCCCGCGGCCCAGCTGAGGCGCCTCCTAGGATCGCGGCATGGCCACGGACGACCGGCGCGTCACGCGCGAGCTCGAGGAGGGCATCGAGCGCGACTTCACGCGCAAGATGTCCTACGGCGACTACCTGCGGCTCGACACGCTGCTCAGCGCGCAGCAGCCGCTCAGCGACCCGCCGCAGCACGACGAGCTCCTCTTCATCATCCAGCACCAGACCTCCGAGCTGTGGCTCAAGCTCATGATCCACGAGCTGCGTTCTGCGCGAAGGCTTCTCGCCGAGGACGAGCTCGCGCCGGCACTCAAGCGGCTGGCTCGCGTCAAGCACATCCAGCACACCCTCACCGACCAGTGGTCGGTGCTCGCGACGCTGACCCCGAGCGAGTACGCCGAGATCCGCCCGTTCCTCGCCACGAGCTCGGGCTTCCAGTCGGCGCAGTACCGCGAGGTCGAGTTCCTCCTCGGTAACAAGAACGCCGACATGGTTGCCGTCTTCTCGCACGACGAGGGCGCCCGCGCCGAGCTCGACGCGCTGCTGCACGAGCGGAGCCTCTACGACGAGTTCCTGGCCTACCTGTCACGGCGTGGGTATGCCGTCCCCTCCCACCTGCTCGACCGGGACTGGACCCAGCCCTACCGTCTCGACCAAGGGCTCGTCGACGTCTTCGCCGGCGTCTACGCCGAGCCGCACGAGCACTGGGGCGTCTACGAGACGTGCGAGGAGCTGGTCGACCTCGAGGACAACTTCCAGCAGTGGCGCTTCCGTCACCTGCAGGTCGTCCAGCGCACCATCGGCCAGAAGACCGGCACCGGCGGCTCGACGGGCGTCGACTTCCTGCGTCGCGCGCTCGACCTGACCTTCTTCCCTGAGCTGTACGAGGTGCGCACGAGGATCGGGGGCTGACGATGGCGCGCGACTGGGACGAGCGAGCGGATGAGCTTGCTGCGCAAGCCATCTCGGACGGCGCGCCGACGGCGTGGTTCGACCGGTTGTACGCGGAGGGTTCGTCCGGCGTCGTCGGTATGCCGTGGGACCGGTCCGAGCCCGCACCGCAGCTGCAGGAGTGGGTGGAGTCGCAGGCGGTCGACGGCACCGGACGCCGCGCCGTCGTCGTGGGTTGTGGTCTCGGCGCCGACGCGGAGTTCCTCGCGTCGCGGGGCTTCGACACGGTGGCCTTCGACGTGGCCCCGACGGCCGTCCGGGTGGCGCAGGACCGGCACCCCGGCAGTGCCGTCGACTACCGCGTGGCGGACCTGCTGGACCTGCCGGGGGAGTGGCTCGGCGCGTTCGACCTCGTCGTCGAGGTCTACACGGTGCAGGCGCTGCCCGACCCGCCCCGGTCCGAGGCGGTCCGCGGTGTGCGCAGCCTGGTCGCGCCGGGAGGCACGCTGTTCGTGGTGGAGTTCCGTGAGGACGGGGACTCCGATGCGACGGCGGGTCCGCCGTTCCCGCTGAGCCGCGGGCGTCTGCTGTCGTTCGCGGGCGACGGGCTCGAGCAAATCGAGCTGAGCGCCGTCGAGGGGCAACGCTGGCGGGCCGTGTTCCGCCGCCCGGCGGGCTAGGGCCACCCGACGACCTCGGCGGTGACGGCCCGGTGAACCAGCGGGGCGGCATACGCGGCGGTTCGGGCTCGGAGGAAGGATGTGTGGCCGGCCGGGGCTCCTCGTCAGCGTTCTGTCGCTGACGAGGAACACCAGCGCGCGTGAGGAGACCGAACGCTCACGAACGGCGGGTCAGGCGGTCAGGCGGCGGTCTTGGCGCGGACCTGGCGCTTGATGCGGCCGAGCATGGCCACCATCCCGCGCATCCGCAGCGGCGACACCGCCTCGGCCAGGCCGAACCGCATCGGGGCGTCGTCGGGAACCGCGAGCACCTCCGCGGCGCTGAGGCCGTCGAGCCCCTCGTGGAGGATGCCGGCGAAGCCGCGGGTCGTCGGCGCCTCGGCGGGGGCGTCGAAGAAGAGGCTGACGGTGCGCTCGTCGAGCGACGCGCCGTCGGCGACCTCGACCGTGAGGAAGAGGGGGGACTGGCACTCGTCGACGCGCTCGAGCTGGTCGAGGTGACCGGCATACCGCTCGGGCAGGTCGGGCAGCTCGTCGCTGAACTCGAGCAGCAGCTGCAGCTTCAGCTCGTTGCTCGCCGACCGGAAGTCGTCGGCGATCTCGGCGAGCGACGTGGGGAGCGGGGTCTCACTCATGCGCTCACCTCTCGATCGGGACGCGCACCGAGTTGCCCCACTCGGTCCACGAGCCGTCGTAGTTGCGCACGGCCTCGAAGCCGAGCAGGTGGGTGAGCACGAACCACGTGTGGGAGGAGCGCTCACCGATGCGGCAGTACGCGACGACGTCGTCGTTCGGCGCCAGGCCCTGCTCCGTCAGGTAGATCGCCTCGAGCTCCTCGCGGGACTTGAACGAGCCGTCCTCGTTGGCCGCGCGGGCCCACGGCACCGACTTCGCGCCGGGGATGTGCCCGCCGCGCATCGCGCCCTCCTGGGGGTAGTCGGGCATGTGCAGCAGCTCGCCGGAGTACTCGCCGGGGGAGCGGACGTCGACGAGCGGCTTGCCGAGGTGGGCCAGGACGTCGTCCTTGAACGCGCGGATCGGGGCGTCGTCGCGCTCGGCCACCGGGTAGTCGACCGCGGTCGGGGTGGGCACCTCGCGGGTCAGCTCACGACCCTCGGCGATCCACTTCGCGCGTCCACCGTCGAGGAGGCGGACGTCCTCGTGGCCGAACAGGCTGAACACCCAGAGGGCGTACGCCGCCCACCAGTTGCTCTTGTCGCCGTAGAGCACGATGGTCGTGTCGCGCGAGATGCCGCGCTTGCCCATCACCTCGGCGAAGCGTGCGCCGTCGACGTAGTCGCGGGTGACGGGGTCGTTGAGGTCGACGTGCCAGTCGATCTTGATCGCGCCGGGGATGTGCCCCGTGTCGTACAGCAGGACGTCCTCGTCGGACTCGAGCACCACGATGCCGTCGGGTCCGCCGACAGCCCCGGCCGCGACCTGCTCGGCGAGCCAGTCGGTGGTGACGAGGCGCTCGGGGTGGGCGTACGCGGAGATCTTCGTGTCGTCAGCGCTCATGAGGCCCATCGTGTCACGCGAGCTTGTCGAGGTCCTCACGGCATCGGCGCTCGAATTCGCCGAGCTCGGCGATGGCGTCCTGGATGTCACGCAGCCGCTGCTCGAGGTCGGCGCGGCGCTCGTCGATCTGGCCCAGGACGTACTCGAGCTGGGTGCGGCGGCCGCGGGGGGCGTCGAAGAGGTCGATGATCGTGCGGATCTCCTCGAGCGGGAACCCGAGGCGCTTGCCGCGCAGGATGAGGCCGAGGCGGGTGCGGTCGCGGCGGTGGTAGACGCGCTGCGTGCCGCGGCGCTCGGGGGAGATGAGGCCGAGGTCCTCGTAGTGCCGCACCGTGCGGTGGGTCACGCCGAACTCCTCCGCCACCTGGGCGATGGTCCACGTCGGCGCACTTGTCATAGCGTCGATCATGCTTTACGTTTACGTCAACGTCAAGCACGCGTCACGAGCGCGTGACGGCGGCGATCACCCCAGGAGAACAGCGATGTTCGAGCTCAGCCAGGACCACGAGGACTTCCGCAAGGTCGTCCGCGACTTCGCCGAGAAGGAGGTCGCCCCCAACATCGCCAAGTGGGACGCCGCCTCCCACTTCCCGGCCGACCTCGTGCCGAAGATGGGTGACCTCGGGCTGTTCGGCCTCGTCGTGCCGGAGGAGTACGGCGGCGCGGGCGACGCCGGCGACTTCACCAGCCTCTGCGTCGCCATCGAGGAGCTCGGCCGCGTCGACCAGTCGATCGGCATCACGCTCTCCGCCGGCGTCGGGCTCGGCATCAACCCGATCCTGACCTACGGCAACGAGGAGCAGAAGCAGCGCTTCCTGCCCGACCTCGTGTCGGGTCGCGCGCTCGCCGGGTTCGGCCTCACAGAACCCGAGGCCGGCTCCGACGCCGCGGCGACGAAGACCCGCGCCGTCCGCGAGGGTGACGAGTGGGTCATCAACGGCGCCAAGGCGTTCATCACGAACTCCGGCACCGACATCACCTCCGTCGTCACCGTCACCGCGCGCACCGGATCCAACGAGGACGGCTCGCCCCGGATCTCGGCCATCATGGTCCCCGCCGGCACGCCCGGCTTCGTCGTCGAGCCGGCCTACCACAAGCTCGGCTGGCACGTCTCCGACACCCACGGCCTCACGTTCGAGAGCTGCCGCGTCCCCGCCGAGAACCTGCTCGGCGCCGAGGGCGAGGGCTTCAAGCAGTTCCTCAAGACCCTCGACGACGGCCGCATCGCCATCTCGGCGCTCGCCGTGGGCTGCGCGCAGGCGTGCCTCGAGCTCGCCACCGACTACGCCCGGTCGCGCACCGCCTTCGGCAGGCCGATCGGCGTCAACCAGGGCGTCTCGTTCCAGCTCGCCGACCTCGCCGTCATGGTCGAGGGCGCCCGCCTGCTGACCTACAAGGCGGCCTGGCTCAAGGACGAGCTCCACGCCGGCAAGCGCTCCGTCAAGGAGGTCAAGCAGGCAGCCGCCATCGCCAAGCTCTACTCGACCGAGGCCGCCGTCACGGCCACCCGCATCGCCACGCAGGTCTTCGGTGGCAACGGCTTCATGGAGGAGTACCCCGTGGCCCGCTTCTACCGCGACGCGAAGATCCTCGAGATCGGCGAGGGCACCTCGGAGGTCCAGCGGATGCTCATCGCCCGCGGCCTGGGACTGCCCGCATGAGCGACTCCGACCCGAGGGTCGCCGACGTCCGCGCGCGCCTGGCCAAGGCGCACGCCGCCTCGGCCAGCGCGCCCGAGAAGGCTCAGGCCAAGCTCGACGCGCAGGGCAAGATCTACGTCCGCGACCGCATCGCGCTGCTCTTCGACGAGGGCTCCTTCGTCGAGGACGGCCGCTACGCCAACGCGCTCCAGCCCGGCCTGCCCGCCGACGGCGTCGTCACCGGCCGCGGCACCGTCGACGGCCGCCCCGCGATCGTCATCGCCAACGACCCGACCGTCAAGGCCGGCTCGTGGGGCTCTCGCACCGTCGAGAAGATCGTCCGCGCCACCGAGATGGCGCTCCGCGAGGAGCTGCCCGTCTTCTGGTTCGTCGACTCGGCCGGCGCCCGCATCACCGACCAGGTCGAGATGTTCCCGGGCCGTCGCGGCGCGGGGCGGATCTTCCACAACCAGGTCGCGCTCTCGGGCAAGGTGCCGCAGATCTGCTGCCTCTTCGGCCCCAGCGCCGCCGGCGGTGCCTACATCCCCAGCTTCTGCGACCTCATCATCATGGTCGAGGGCAACGCCTCGATGTACCTCGGCAGCCCCCGCATGGCCGAGATGGTCGTCGGCGAGAAGGTCTCGCTCGAGGAGATGGGAGGTGCCCGCATGCACTGCACCGTCTCCGGGGTCGGTGACCTGCTCGCCCACGACGACGCCGAGGCCATCGAGCTGGCCAAGCTCTACTTCTCCTACGTGCCCGGCACGTGGCGCGACCACCCGCCGACGTATGCCGCCGAGGAGCCGGCGACGCCGCTGACCCGCGACACGGTGCCCGAGCGCGAGTCCGTCCCCTTCGACATCCACGACGTCATCGACGGCCTCGTCGACGACGACTCGTTCTTCGAGCTCAAGCCGCTCTGGGCGGGCGAGCTCGTCATCGGCTTCGGACGTCTCGACGGCCAGAGCGTCGGCATCGTCGCCAACAACTCGATGGTCAAGGGCGGCGTGCTCTTCACCGACAGCGCCGACAAGGCCGCCCGCTTCATCTGGCTCTGCGACGCCTTCAACATCCCGCTGATCTACCTCGCCGACGTGCCCGGCTTCATGATCGGCTCCGAGGTCGAGCGTGGCGGCATCATCCGCCACGGAGCCAAGATGGTCAGCGCCGTCTCCTCGGCCACGGTCCCGCAGTTCTGCGTGGTCGTGCGCAAGGCGTACGGCGCCGGGCTCTACGCCATGGGCGGCCCCGGCTTCGGCCCCGACGCCACGATCGCGCTGCCGACCGCGCGCATCGCCGTGATGGGGCCCGAGGCCGCCGTCAACGCGGTCTACGCCAACAAGATCGCCGAGATCGCCGACGCCGACGAGCAGGCCCGGTTCGTCGCCGACCGCCGCCGCGAGTACGAGGAGGACGTCGACATCGAGCGTCTGGCAGCCGACCTCGTGCTCGACTCCATCATCGAGGCGGATGAACTGCGCTCGGACCTCGTGCGCCGACTGGCCTATGCTTCCCGGCGTGACCGTCACTTCAGCGAGCGCAGACGCGCCGTCCCGCCGGTCTGAGCCGCGCCTCGGTCACCGGCTCGAGCACCCCGACCGTACGGCGGAGCTGAAGCAGCCGTTCTGGCGACGGTTCCACGTCTGGTTCCCCTTCGCGGTCTTCGGTGTCTCCCGCATCTTCGTGTGGGTGGCGGCCACGTACCTCTCGAGGTACCAGATCCCGCTGCCCATCGGCACGGCGAACATCCGCATCTTCTACCCGACCCCCGCCGACCCCGGCTACAACGCCGTGATGACCGGCTGGGACGGCCAGTGGTACCGCGTCATCGCCGAACAGGGCTATCCCGCCGTGCTGCCCCGCGTCGGGTGGGGCGGCATCGACATGAACCCGTGGGCCTTCTTCCCGGTGTTCCCGATGACCGTCGGGCTCATCATGAAGGTCACCGGCCTGCCGTTCGCCCTCGTCGCGCCCGTGCTCTCGACGCTCATCGGGTTCGTCGCGATGTACATGCTCTTCAAGCTCGTCGACCAGGCCGTCGGCCGCTGGGAGGCCATCGTCGCCGTCGTCGCGACGAGCTTCTTCATCGCCTCACCCGCCTTCTCGGCGTCCTACACCGAGTCGACCGCCCTGCTCGGCGTCGTCACGGTGCTCTGGCTGCTGCGTCGCAGGCAGTACTGGTGGGTCGCCGCGACCCTGCTCGTGCTCTCGCTCAGCCGCAACGTCGTCATCGCGATGGTGCCGGTCATCGTCGCCCACGCCGTCGTGCGCTGGCGGCAGGGCGACGAAGGCCCCCACCCGAGGAGGTTCCGGGTCGCGATGGGGGTGCTGGCGGCATACGCGGGCGTGCTGACCTGGCTGTGGCCCACCATCGTGACGATCGCGACGGACACCCCGAACGCGTACAACGACACGATGCTCGCCTGGAACATCGAGACGAAGATCAAGCTCTACCTCTGGTGGGACCTGCTCTACGACTACTGGGGCGTGCTCGGGCAGGTCGGCGGCGTGCTCGGGGTCGCGGCGTTCGCATGGTTCATGCTGTCGAGGCACTCGTGGCGCTGGGGGCCGGAGATCTGGGGCTGGGCCGGCGCCTACCCGGCGTACATCATCCTCGTGACGAGCACGACGCCGAGCCGCGTGCGCTACGCGCTGCTCGCGTTCCCCATGACCCTCGTCATCGCCTGGTTCCTCAAGCTGCCCTGGTGGCGGCGCTACCGCTACTGGCTGCTGGCGCTCATCGTCGTCGCGGGGGCCGCGCAGATGTGGTGGTGGACCGAGCACTACCTCGTCATCGAGAACCTCACCGACGACCTCTACCCCTGACGGCTACTGCTGCGCGGCGCCACCGACGACGTCGAACCAGCCGATGCCGGCGTCGCCGAGCAGCTCGCGCAGCAGCGGCAGCGACAGGCCGACCACGTTGTGGTGGTCGCCCTCGACCGACGTCACGAAGGCGCCGCCGAGCCCGTCGATGGTGAACGCGCCCGCCACCGTGAGCGGCTCGCCCGTCGCGACGTAGGCGTCGATCTCCTCGTCGGAAAGCTTGGCGAAGTGGACCGTCGTCGACGCGGTCGCGCCGAGTGTGGCACCACCCGGGCCCCGGTCGTCGACGAGCCAGTGCCCCGTGTGCAGCACCCCCGATCGCCCGCGCATGCGGTGCCAGCGGCTGACGGCCTCGGCCGCGTCGGCCGGCTTGCCGTGCACCTCTCCGTCGAGCTCGAGCACCGAGTCGCAGCCGATGACGACCGCGCCGTCCTCGAGCCCCGAGGCGACGTCCTCGGCCTTGGCGCGCGCCAGCAGAAGGGCGATGTCGGCGGGCTCGAGCGGGCCGTAGCGTTCGGTGGCCTCGGCCACGGCGAGGTCCTCGTCGACGTCGCTCACGACGACGGTCGGTTCGATGCCCGCGGCGCGGAGGGTGGTGAGGCGCGCGGGGGAGGCGGAGGCGAGGACGAGGGGGACGGGAGCAGCAGCGTCGGGGAGGGGCGTCGACATGCCGTCATCGTAGGGGCCGGCTGCGAGCCGGGAACGACGGACGGCGCCACCCCGGTCGGGGGGCGACGCCGTCCGTCGTGCGCTGCTGCTGCGTCGCGCGTCAGGCGATCGCCGCAGTCTGGGCCGAGTAGACGGCCTTGGTGAGGTAGCCGGACTTGGCGCCGGTGACCCTGACCTTGACGTACTTGCCCTTGTCGAGGCTCGTCAGCTTGTACGACTTGGCGGTCGCCCCCGAGATGGCGACGCCCGAGCGGTACCACTGGTAGGTGAACGTCGTCGGCGCGGGGCTCCACGTGCCGGGAACCGCCGTCAGCGTGTACGCCACCTTTCGGGTGCCCGAGATCGTCGGGGTCGGCGCGGGGAAAGCGCCGAGCACCGCGGACGGCGCCGCCGAGGTCTTCGCCGGCGTGTGGGTGCCGGTCTTGGCGCCGGTGACGCGGTCGGTGGTCG
>CBHRRQ010000113.1:0-12536 GCA_966081555.1 uncultured Terrabacter sp. | reverse complement strand
GTCGACGATGCGGTGCAGCTCGTCGGCCTCGAAGGCGAGCAGCCACTCGTAGTCGCCGAGCGCGAACGAGGCGATGGTGTTGGCGCGGACGTCGGGGAAGTCGCGAGCCATCTGGCCGTGCTCGCGCAGCAGGTCGCGTCGCTCGTCGTCCTCGAGCAGGTACCACTCGTAGGAGCGGACGAACGGGTAGACGCAGACGTACTTGCGCGCGACCTCGTCGGCCATGAAGGCCGGGATGTGGCTCTTGTTGAACTCGGCCGGGCGGTGCAGCGCCGCGTTGCTCCAGACGGGCTCGAGGTGCTGGCCGAGCTCGGTGCGCAGCAGCCGGTGGTAGGCCGACTGCAGCTGCTCGATCGTCTCGGCGTGCCACCAGATCATGAAGTCGGCGTCGCCACGCAGGCCCGCCACGTCGTAGATGCCGCGGACCACGACGCCCTCGTCGTCGATCTCGGAGAGGAAGGCCTCCAGCTCGCCCAGCAGCTTGTCGCGGTCGTCGCCGAGCGGCGTCACCGTGCTGAAGACCGACCACATGCAGTAGCGGATCGTGTCGTTGATCTCTCGCATCCGGGCCGGGGTCATGCGCTCGCTCATGACCCCATCATCCCAAGACCGTCCGGGCACTTCCCACGCGGGTCAGGACGGCACGGCTGGCCGCCCTCCCGGACGCGATGCACGCCGGGATCCCGACGCCGTCGTATGCCGCTCCGCACAGGGCGAGCCCCGGCGGGAGGTCCCGCGTGGGCGCCAGACGCGTACGGTGCCCGACGGCGTACTGCGGCAGGCCACCGCCCCAGCGCTGGACGTGGGTGGCGACCGGGTCGGGGAAGCCGCCCCCCAGGACACTGCGCAGGTCGGCGAGCGCCACCTCGACGAGCTCGGCGTCGCTGCGCTGCAGCGACGCCTCCTCGCGGTGGCGTCCGACCGAGGCGCGGAGGTAGGTGCGGTCGGGGTGCGCACGCGCCAGCCACGGCCACTTCACCGAGCTGAAGGTCGACGCCTTGATGGTGAGCGGCTCGGTCGGGGGGACGAGGAAACCGCTCCCGTCCAGCTCGGGCGGCACGGGGCCGTCCAGCGCGAAGGTGATGATGGCCATCGAGGCGTACTCGACGGCGGCGAGTGCTCCGGCCGCCGCGGGGGCGACCTGGCGCAGCAGGCGTGACGTCGGCGCGGCGGGGGTGGCCAGCACCACGCCGTCGAAGCGCTCGCGGCGTACCGCAGTGGTCGGTCCGGTGGAGACCAGCCAGCCGGTGCCGTCCGTCTCGAGCTCCCGCACCACCGCGCCGGTGCGGACGTCGACCCCCGCCTCGGCCAGCCGGGCGCTCAGCACCTCGGGCAGCGTGCCCAGCCCTCCGACGAGCGACGCGAAGACCGGCAACGTCGCCATCGGTCCGCTCGCCGCGGCGGCGACGGCTTCGCGCGCGACGTCGGTCAACGACCTCCCGTCGCGGGCAGCGGCAGCGAGTGCCGGCACGGCCTGCTGGACCGAGATCTCGCGGGCGTGACCGGCGTAGACACCTGCGAGCAGGGGCTCGACGAGGCGGTCGGTCACCGCAGGCCCCAGCCGGGCGTCGACGAGGTCGCCGACCGAGAGGTCACCGTCCCGCGGCCCCTCCACGACCTCGTGGGCGAGTCGCTGCACCTCGTCGTCGTCGAGCAGGCCACGCACCGACTCGGGGTCCGAGGGCACGCCCATGACGGTGCCCTTGGGCATCGGCCACCGGGTGCCGCGCGAGACGATCGATGCGCCGACCGCCGCCGGGTGGGTGGTCAGGTCGGCGACGCCGAGCTCCTCGAAGAGGGTCAGCGCCTCGGGCCGCCGGGCCAGCACGGACTCGGCGCCCACGTCGATGCGGACTCCCCCCACGTCCGCGAGTCGCAGCTTGCCGCCGACGCGGTCGCTCCCTTCGAGCAGCGTGACGTGCACGTCCGAACCGGGCCGCGCGAGCTCCCAGGCTGCGGCCAGCCCGCTGATGCCTCCACCGATGACCGCGACCGACCTTGCCATGAGGCCCACTCTCCCACCCGGACCCGAACGCACGGCCCCCGGGGGCGTGGGCCGCATCGGGCCGCGTGACCGCTCGGTGGCCGCTCGGGGCATGGTGGGTGCATGACTCCGGCCGCCTTCCACGCCGTGACCCCTGCCGCGGACCTCTCTGGCCTGGTCGGCGTCGCCTACCGCGTCATCCAGGCGCTGGGTGAGTGGGGGGTCGCAGCCCTCACCTTCGTCGAGACGGTGCTGCCGCCGATCCCGAGCGAGGTGGTGTTGCCCATGGCGGGCTTCATCTCGCGGCAGGGGCAGCTC
The DNA here is from genome assembly GCA_966081555.1 of uncultured Terrabacter sp. Classification (GTDB taxonomy): domain Bacteria; phylum Actinomycetota; class Actinomycetes; order Actinomycetales; family Dermatophilaceae; genus Terrabacter. The sequence goes on along the minus strand of CBHRRQ010000113.1, from coordinate 10,234 downwards.
GGGCTCGGTCTGCTGCTCGTGACGAGCACGCTCGGCTCGTACTTGGGGGCGCTCGCGCTCTACCTGCTCGCCGCGAGGCTCGGCCAGGAACGAGCCATCGACGTCATGGCGAGGCTGCCCCTCGTCGACCGTCACGACTTCGAACGGGCGACCACCTGGTTCGAGCAGCACGGCCGCCGGTCGATCTTCTTCGGCCGGCTCGTGCCCGGGGTGCGGAGCCTCGTCTCGCTGCCGGCGGGTGCGGTGCACATGCCGCTGACCCGGTTCACCGTCTTCACCGTTGCCGGCAGCGCCATCTGGAACGGGCTGCTCATCGGGCTCGGATGGGTGCTCGGGTCGCGCTACGAGCTCGTCGACCGCTACTCCTCGGTGCTCGACTGGGTCGTGGGACTCGTGGTCGCCGGTCTCGTCGTCTGGCTCGTGGTGCGTCGCGTCCGCCGAACCCACTGACCTCGGCACCCTTGACGTCGGCGCCGGCGTCTGACCGGGCCTGCGCAACGATCCGCTGCGCGCACGTGTCTCTGGAGGCAAGGACACGTCGCCACGGCACCCGCGCCCGCCAGCCGGCACCGCACGGGAGGGCGACCCGTCGAAAGGGCTCGCCATGACCGCCACCTCGCACCTCCCCCGGCTCTCGTCCCTTCCTTCCGCACGTCGACGCATGCTGGGCGTGATCGCCGTGACGGTCGTGGTGCTCGCGCTGGCCTTCGCGCTCGGGTCGCGGGCACTCCATCTCGCGGGGACCACGGCCGGACCCGCGGCCGGGTTCGCCACCGGATCGAGCGAGGGGGCCGGCCCCGCCCAGTCCTCCCGCGACGGTGCTGCCGTCGGTCTGGGAGCGCCATCGGTGAGCCCACCCTCGGGTTCCGGCACGGCCAAGGCGCCGGCTGACGCCGCTCCTCCCGCGGCCGGCAGCCTCGCCGGGGTCGTGACGGCCAAGATCGCCCGCACCGCCTGGCTCGGCATCAAGGTGAGCGACTTGACAGGGTCCGCGGCGAGGGCCCGCGTCATCGCCACGGGCGCAGGCGGGCAGGTCACCTCGGAGAACGTCGTCACGAGCATCGACCCGACGGGTGGCCGGCGCTCGGCCGAGCAGCGCACCGAGTCAGGCGCCTCGGTGCCGGACGTCGGCGTGGACGAGGCGCGGATGGTGCTCAGCGTGCCGGCGAAGGCGCTGGACCAGGTGCTCACCGACCTGTCCAAGATCGGGTCGGTCAGCTATCGCTCGTCGCAGTCGGAGGACGTGACCGACACCTACGTCGACACCAAGGCCCGCATCGAGCCGATGCGCGACGGCATCGACCGCGTGCGGGCCCTGCTGGCCAAGACGACGGACCTGCAACAGGTGATCACGCTCGAGAGCGAGCTGACCCGGCGCCAGGCGGACCTCGACTCACTGACCCAGCGGCTGGCACAGCTCGACCAGATGACGACGACGAGCGACGTCACGCTGACGCTGTGGACCGACGCCACGACTCCGGCCGCCGGCTCGGACGACGGGATCACCGGTGGTCTGCGCACCGCCTGGGACAGCCTGCTGGGCTCGGTGACCGTCATCCTGACCGGGCTCGCGGCGGTGCTGCCGTGGCTCGTCGTCCTCGTCCCGATCGTGCTGCTGGCGCTCCGGTACCGGCGCCGTCACGGCGTGGGCGCGGCAGCTGCGACGCCCGCCTCACCCGCAGCGCCCACGGCGCCTCCTTCGCAGCAGACGAAGGATCCCGAGCCGGAGCCGGTGGGCGCCCCGGCGAAGGCCGGGAGCGACCCCCAGGAGTGACGGCGAAGAGTGGTGCCAGCGGTGACGCGGAGACGTGACGGTGCGCGGCGGGACGGTTCGGGCTAGCGGCCGAGCCGCCCGCGCACCAGGTCAGCCGCCTGCCGGATCTCCTTGACGTGCATCGCGTGGGCGATGCCCAGGTAGATGACGAGGAAGACGAGGCCCACGAGCCCGATCTCCAGCGAGCTGGCGAACATGCGCTTCGCGGTCGACGACGAGGAGTCGACCACGCTGCTGGTGATCGGCTCGAGCACCTGGGTGGCGCCCCACGCCACGATCCCGGCCACGGTGGCGGCGATGCCGACGCGCGATGCCGTCACCACCGCGCTCATGAGGCCGAGCGACCCGGTGCGGCGCCGCAGCAGGTAGAGACCGACGCCCGAGCTCACGACGTTACCGACCGTCTGGCCCATCGCCATGACGCCGATCGCCCACACCGGGTTGATGAAGAGCGTGATGACGCCGGCGACCGCGCTGATGCCGGTCAGCAGCACCTGCATGACGACGGTCGGCTTGCCGTCCTCGAGAGCGAAGAACATGCGGTAGCAGAGCAGGTCGAGCCCGAAGGGGATGAGCCCGAGGATCATGATGATCAAGACGCTGGCGGAGACGTCGATCGACCGCGGGTCGTTGACGGCGACGCCGGGGTTCAGCAGGGCCACGATGGGGTTGGCCAGCACGATGACCGCGACCATGATCGGCACGTTGGCGACGAGGGGCACCGTCAGGCCGGTGCGGAAGTAGCGGCGCAGGCCCGCCCGGTCACCGGCCGCGGCAGCTGCCGAGAAGCGTGGGAACAGTGACGTGATCACCGACACCGTGATGAAGGCGTGGGGCAGCATGAAGAGCGTGAAGGCGATGCTGTAGGCCATCGGCCCGCGGGCGGCGCCGGCCAGCCCCAGCTCCTTGGCGTGGGCCGTCGCGTTGTTGAGCACGCCCTGGCTGATGAAGAAGCCGACCTGCGAGACGGCGAGACCGCCGAAGGCCCAGAGTGCCAGGCGGCTCACGCCGCCGAGACCCACCCCCCGCAGCCCCCAGCGGGGGCGGTAGCGGAAGCCGGTGCGGCGCAGCGCCGGCACGAGGGAGAGCGCCTGGACGACGACCGACAACGTCGCCGACCCGGCGAACAGCCAGATCATCGGGCCGGTCCATTCCGCTGGGTCGCGCGGACCGGCGCGTCCCGAACCCGCCGGGCGGTGCTGCGGGAAGACCACGATGAAGAGCAGGAGCCCGGCGACCGCGACGACGTTGGCGATGAAGGGCGCCCAGGCGAAGGCCCCGAACCGACCGCGCGCGTTGAGGATCTGGCCGAGCAGGGCGAACAGGCCGTAGAAGAAGATCTGCGGTAGGCAGATGAGCGAGAACGCGAGCGCCAGCTGCTTGAAGTCGGGCGTGCTGTTGCGGGCGAGAAGCCAGACGAACGCGCCCGCCCCGGCCGTCACGACGACGGTGATGACGCCCATACCGACGAGGGCGATCGTGATGACGCGGTCGGTGAACTCCTGACCGCCGTCCTCGAGCTTCATCGCCCGTGCGAGCGACGGGATGAGCACCGCGTTGAGGATGCCGCCGGCCGCGAGCACGTAGAGGACGTTGGGCAGCGTGTTCGCCAGCGAGAAGGCGTCACCCGCCAGCTGGGCCCCGATGATCGCCGTGATGAGCGCATTGCGCACGACCCCGAGGATGCGGGACGCCACCGACCCGCCGAGCATGGTGAGGCTCGAGCGGGCGACCGACGGTGCCGCGGACACGGTGGGGGCTGCCGTCATCGGCGGCTCGAGCACTCGTGCACGAGCGCGGTGACCCGGGTGAGCACGTCGGGGTCGACCTCGGGGAGCACCCCGTGACCGAGGTTGAAGATGTGGCCGGGCGCGCGGCGACCCTCCTCGACGATCTCGCGGACGCGACGCTCGAGAGCGTCCCACGGCGCGAAGAGCAGGGCGGGGTCGAGGTTGCCCTGGACGGCATACCTCGGCCCGAGGCGCTCGACGGCGTCGGTGAGCGACACCCTGTAGTCGACCCCGACGACGTCGGCGCCGGCCTCCCCCATGAGGGCGAGCAGCTCGCCCGTGCCGACCCCGAAGTGGATGCGCGGCACGTCGAGGTCGGCGACGGCGCCGAGCGCGACGGTCGAGTGCGGCAGGGCCCGGGCCTTGTAGTCGGCGCGGGACAGGGCGCCCGCCCAGGAGTCGAAGAGCTGCACCGCGCTGGCGCCCGCCTCGGCCTGCACGCGCAGGAACTCGCCCGAGATCTGCGCGAGGCGTGCGCACAGGGCGTCCCACAGCTCGGGGTCGCCGTGCATGAGGGCCTTGGTCTTCTCGTGGTTCTTCGAGGGGCCACCCTCGACGAGGTAGGACGCGAGGGTGAACGGAGCCCCGGCGAAACCGATGAGCGGTGTCTCGCCGAGCTCGGCTACGAGCAGCCGCACGGCCTCGGTGATGAAGGGGACGTGGTCGGGGGTGAGCGGCACGAGCTGGTCGAGGTCGGCGCGCGAGCGGATCGGGCGCGCCACGACCGGGCCCACGCCGGGCACGATGTCGAGGTCGACCCCGATGGCCTTGAGCGGCACGACGATGTCGCTGAAGAAGATCGCCGCGTCGACGCCGTGGCGACGCACCGGCTGCAGCGTGATCTCGGTGACGAGCTCGGGCCGCATGCACGACTCGAGCATCGGGATGCCCTTGCGGACGGCGCGGTACTCGGGCAGCGACCGGCCGGCCTGGCGCATGAACCACACGGGCGTCCGCGTGACCGACTCACGGCGGGCGGCCCGCACGAGGTCGCTCTGGCGGGTGGCAGGTGGGGCAGTGGTCGGCACCGGACAATCCTGCCACGGCGCGGCAGGGCGTCCGCGCCACGCGCGCTCGGCGCGCCCTGAGGACAGATCGCCCGACTCCGGCATACCCTCGTCTGGTGCACACGAGAACGTTGCCGGGCAGTCACGGCGCGGTCTTCGCGAGGACGCTCAGCGCCCTGCGAGACGTCCGGCTGCGCTCGGAGGTGCGCCTCACCGAGGTGCCGGCCCCGACCCGCATCGCGCCGTATGCCGCTGCGCTGACCGCCGACGTCATCGACGTGGCCGACCCCGAGGCCGACCTCGCGACGGGCCGTTTCGTGCTGCTGCACGACCCGGCCGCCCCCGACACGTGGGACGGACAGTGGCGCGTCGTCACCTTCGCCCGCGCCGAGCTCGAGGCCGAGCTCGCCGGCGACCCCATGCTCGGCGCGGTCGGGTGGTCGTGGCTCACCGACTCGCTCGCCGAGCGGGGCCTCACGTGGACGGCCGAGGCCGGCACGGTGACCCGGGTGGTGAGCGAGAGCTTCGCCGGTCTGGCCGACCGCGAGGCGAGCGTCGAGATGGAGATCCGCGCCTCGTGGACTCCGGTCGCCGGCGACGTCGTCGACCACCTGCGGGCCTGGGCCGACATGCTCTGCACCATCGCCGGCATCCCGCCCCTGCCCGACGGGGTCGTCCCCCTCCCGGGGCAGCGCCGGTGACGGCTGAGCCGAGCGCGCCCGCCGCCGACCTCGAGGCCGATCTCGACGCCGACACCGGGTCCGTCGCAGGTCCCGACACCGGCGCCGACACCGGCGCCGACACCGGTTCCGCCACCGCTCTGGTCCCGTTGACCCACCCGCGCGAGGGGGTGCCCGACGTCGTCGTCGAGGAGCGCGACCTGATGAGGGCGGCCGAGGCCATCGCCCGCGGCACCGGTCCCGTCGGCATCGACGCCGAGCGGGCCTCGGGCTACCGCTACGGCCAGAAGGCCTACCTGGTGCAGATCCGGCGGGAGGGGTCCGGCACCTGGCTCATCGACCCCATCGCGTGCCCCGACCTCTCGCCCGTCGGCGAAGCCATCGGCGACGCGGAGTGGATCCTCCACGCCGCCACGCAGGACCTGCCGTGCCTGGCCGAGGTCGGGCTGCGCCCCGAGGCCCTCTTCGACACCGAGCTCGGCGGTCGCCTCGCCGGCCTGCCACGGGTCGGGCTGGGCGCCATGGTCGAGCACTACCTGGGCCTCCAGCTGGCCAAGGAGCACTCGGCCGTCGACTGGTCTGCCCGTCCACTGCCCGAGCCCTGGCTGCTGTATGCCGCTCTCGACGTCGAGGTGCTCGTCGACCTCCGTGACGCGGTGGCCGCCGAGCTCGCCGCGCAGGGCAAGGCCGCGTGGGCGGCCGAGGAGTTCGAGCACCTGCTCGACTTCACCGGGCCCGAGCCCCGGGTCGAGCCGTGGCGTCGCACGTCGGGCATGCACAAGGTGCGTGGTCGGCGCGGGCTCGCCATCGTGCGTGAGCTGTGGCTGTGGCGCGACGCGCTGGCGCAGCAGCGTGACACCTCCCCCGGCCGGGTGCTGCCGGACGCCGCGATCAGCGAGATCGCCCTTGCCAACCAGCGGGCGACGAAGCCGCCGCGCTCCGTGGGCTCTGCCGAGCCACGCCTGGCACGGTCGGTGCGTCGCCACCAGGAGGCGATCATCGAGGTCGTCGCCCGGGCCCTGGCCCTGCCCGACGACGAGCTGCCGGTCGTCTCCCTGCCTCCCACCGGTCCCCCGCCGCCGAAGGCGTGGGCCGACCGTGACCCCGTCGCGGCCGGACGTCTAGCCCGGGCGCGCGAGCTGTTGGGAGCCGTGTCGCAGGAGCTGTCGGTGCCGGTCGAGAACCTGCTGACCCCCGACCTGCTGCGCCGGTTCCTCTGGGAGGGCCCGCCCGCTCCCACGACCGCAGAGGTGGCCGAGGCGTTGTCCGCTCTCGGCGCCCGCCGGTGGCAGACGACGATCACCGCGCCGCTCATCTCGCTGGCCTGCAGCGAGCACCCGCCCGCCTGAGCGAGCCCCCGCGCTCGACGTCGGCGGTGAGGACGGTCGTGAGCACGGTCGTGAGCACGGTCGTGAGGATGGTCACCCGAGCGCCCGTTGGCCCCGAAGTTACCCGGAAGTAGTATCGAGGCGTCGCGCTTCCGAGCGCCCTCCCACCGACCCTCGATCCCCTGGAGGCACCGTGCCCCGCGCACTCAATGAGGTCGTCTTCGTCGACGGCGTCCGCACGCCGTTCGGCAAGGCGGGCGACAAGGGCATGTACGCCCAGACCCGCGCCGACGACCTCGTCATCCGGTGCATCCGCGAGCTGCTGCACCGCAACCCGAACCTGCCCAAGGACAAGGTCGAGGAGGTCGCCATCGCCGCGACCACCCAGATCGGCGACCAGGGCCTCACGCTCGGACGCACCGCCGCGCTGCTCTCGGGCCTGCCCAACACGACCCCCGGCTACTCGGTCGACCGCATGTGCGCCGGCGCCATGACCGCCGTCACCAACACCGCGAGCTCCATCGCCTTCGGCGCCTACGACATCGCCATCGCCGGCGGTGTCGAGCACATGGGCCGCCACCCCATGGGTGAGGGCGTCGACCCCAACCCACGCATCGCCGCCGAGAAGATCGTCGACCCCGACGCGCTCGTCATGGGCAAGACCGCCGAGAACCTCCACGACCGCTTCCCGCAGCTGACGAAGCAGCGCTCCGACGCCTTCGCCGTCGGCAGCCAGGACAAGCTCGCCAAGGCGTACGCCGACGGCAAGATCCAGCGCGACCTCGTCACCGTCGCGACCCGACACGCTGAGCAGGGCTGGGGCGTCGCCACGGCCGACGAGCCGCCGCGTCCGGGCACCACCGTCGACGACCTGGGCCAGCTCAAGACGCCCTTCCGCGCGCACGGCAACGTCACCGCAGGCAACGCCGCCGGCCTCAACGACGGCGCGACCGCGTGCCTGCTCGCCTCCGAGCAGGCGGCCACCGACCTCGGACTGCCGGTCCGGATGCGCCTCGTGTCCTACTCCTTCGTCGGCGTGGAGCCCGAGGTCATGGGTGTCGGTCCGGTCCCCGCCACCGAGAAGGCCCTCGCCAAGGCCGGTCTCACGATCGAGGACATCGGTCTCTTCGAGCTCAACGAGGCGTTCGCCGTCCAGGTGCTCGCCTTCCTCGACCACTTCGGCATCGCCGATGACGACCCTCGGGTCAACGAGTACGGCGGCGCCATCGCCACCGGACACCCGCTCGCGAGCTCGGGCGTGCGCCTCATGACCCAGCTCGCGCGTCAGTTCGAGGAGCACCCCGAGGTGCGCTACGGCCTCACCGCCATGTGCATCGGCATCGGCATGGGTGGCGCCGTCATCTGGGAGAACCCGCACCACGAGGACTACGTCGCCTCGATCGAGAAGGAGGACGTCGCGTGACCGCCACGACCGAGAAGCCCACGGCTGCAGCAGACTTCGCGACCGAGGTCGTGACGCGCACCCCGGTGCGCGACATCGCGCTGCCCGGTGGCGCCGGCACGCTGGCGCTCATCACGCTCGACAACGGCTTCGACCACACCAAGCCGAACACCTTCGGCCCCCAGTCGATCGCCGGCCTCTCCGAGACGGTCGCCCGCCTGCGCGAGCGGGCCGAGCGCGGCGAGATCGCCGCCGTGGCCGTCACCGGCAAGCCGTTCATCTTCGCGGTGGGCGCCGACCTGACCGGTGTGCCCTTCATCCAGTCGCGCGAGCAGGCGCTCGAGATCGCCCGGGCCGGCCACGCGGCATACGCCGCCTTCGCCGACCTGCCCGTGCCGACCTTCGCGTTCGTCAACGGCGCCGCCATGGGCGGCGGCGTCGAGCTCGCGCTCTCGGCCACCTACCGCACGATGAGCGCCGGCGTCCCCGCGGTCGCCCTGCCCGAGGTGTTCCTCGGGCTCGTGCCCGGCTGGGGCGGCTGCTGGCTGCTGCCCAACCTCGTCGGCATCGAGAAGGCCCTCACGGTGGTCGTCGACAACCCGCTGAGCCAGAACCGCATGCTCAAGGGCGTCGACGCGTACAAGCTCGGGATGGCCGACGCGCTGCTCGAGCCCGCCGACTTCCTCGAGGAGTCGGTCGCCTGGGCCGCCCGCGTGCTCACGGGCGAGGTCACCGTCGAGCGACCCGAGGTCGATCGCGACGAGGCGGCGTGGTCGGCTGCGATCGCCAAGGCGAAGGGCCTCGCCGACGTCAAGACCGGCCGCCAGGCCAAGAGCCCGTATGCCGCCCTCGACCTCCTCGCCGCCGCCCGCACCGCGACCCGCGACGAGGGCTTCGCCGCCGAGGACGAGGTGCTCGCCGACCTGCTCATGAGCGACGAGCTGCGGGCCGGGCTCTATGCCTTCGACCTCGTGCAGAAGCGCGCCAAGCGCCCGGCCGGGGCGCCCGACAAGAGCCTCGCCCGCCAGGTGACCAAGGTCGGCATCGTCGGCGCCGGCCTCATGGCGAGCCAGCTCGCACTGCTCTTCATCCAGCGCCTGCAGGTGCCGGTCGTGCTCACCGACATCGACGACGAGCGCGTCGCCAAGGGCGTCGGCTACGTCCACGCCGAGCTCGACAAGCTGGCGGGCAAGGGGCGTCTCAACCCCGACAGGCTCAACCGCTACAAGGCCCTCGTCAGCGGGTCGACGAGCAAGGACGGCTTCGCCGACGCCGACTTCGTCATCGAGGCCGTCTTCGAGGAGATGTCGGTGAAGCAGCAGGTCTTCGCCGAGGTCGAGGCCGTCGTGTCACCCGAGTGCGTCCTCGCGACGAACACCTCGAGCCTGTCGATCGCCGAGATGGCCTCGAAGCTCGAGCACCCCGACCGCGTCGTCGGTTTCCACTTCTTCAACCCGGTCGCCGTCATGCCCCTGCTCGAGGTCATCCCGGGCGAGCGCACGGACGACGCCACCCTCGCCACGGCCTTCGCCGTGGGCAAGGCGCTGAAGAAGACGTGCATCCGCGCCGCGGACCGGCCGTCGTTCATCGTCAACCGCCTCCTCGGCCGCTTCATGGGCGAGGCCGCGAAGATCCTCGACGAGGGCACCCCGATCGAGGTCGTCGACCGCGCCTTCGCCGGTCTCGCGCCGATGCCGCCGTTCGTCCTCATCGGGCTCGTCGGCCCAGCCATCGCCCTGCACAACGGCGAGACCCTTGTGAAGGCGTTCCCCGACCGCTTCTACGCCTCGTCGACGCTCCAGCGCATCGTGGCGGCCGGCAAGCCCGGCTTCTACGACCTCAGCACGGGTCGTCCCGTGCTCGACCCCGAGGTCGCCGAGCTCATCGAGAAGCCGTCCGAGCCGGTCGTGCTCGACCTGGCGCAGGTGCGCCAGCGCGTGCTGACGGTGCTCGCCGACGAGGCGCGCCGGATGCTCGACGAGGGTGTCGCGCAGGCACCGATGGACATCGACCTCGCGATGATCACGGGTGCAGGTTTCCAGTTCTGGAACGGCGGCATCACTCCCCTGCTCGACCGCACCGGCGTCGCGGAGGCCGTCACGGGGTCGCGGTTCCTCCCCGCAGGCGTGGCCGACGTGCGGGCCTGACGACGCACCGCGCCAGGCACACGGACGAAGCGGCACGAAGCGGCACCCCCCGGGCGGTGCGGGTCGGGGCGGGGCTCGGCCGGCTGGAGCTGGCCGCGCTGCTGCC
>CBHRRQ010000112.1:0-12602 GCA_966081555.1 uncultured Terrabacter sp. | reverse complement strand
AGACCGCGAGCGAGGGCCGGTTCGGCTACGCCAGCCGCCACCTGCTGCTGGCCCGCGAGGGCGGCGTCGCGCAGGTGCAGGTGCGCACGGTGCTCCAGCACGCGTGGGCCGAGTTCGAGCACGACATCCGCTACAAGGGCACGGTCCCCGAGGAGCACGCCCACGACCTCGACCGCCGCTTCACCCTCGCCGCCGGACTCATCGAGCTCGCCGACCGGGAGTTCTCGGCCATCCGCGACCGGCTGCAGATGGCGCTGCCCGCCACGCCGCCCGACGCCGCCGTCCAGGACCCGCGGATCAGCTCGCAGGACCTCGCTAAGTTCCTCGCCACGAGGTACGCCGACGCCGGCTGGTCGCGCACCGACCACTACGCCTGGGTCTCCGGTCTGCTCCTCGAGCTCGGCATCACCTCGATCGACCGCCTCGCCGAGGTCATCGAGCCGATCGACGACGTCGACCTCATCGCACGGATGGGCTACAAGTACCCGCCCGGCGCGGTGCGGCGGCTCGACGACGCCCTCCTCGCCACGTTCGGCGAGCGCTACCTCGACCTCGAGGGCAACGCCCACCGCAGGCCCTCTCTCGAGGGCCGCCTCGAGCGCCTCGCCAAGGGCTGAGAAAAAGACCTCACGCACGTGTCGATTCCTGCGGGCCGACTTCGTCAGGATGGTGTGGCGAGGGTCGCCGCACCGCGCGCAGCAGATCGCACACCGCGCACCCGAGCAAGAGAAGGAGCCGGCCATGACCGACACGTACGTCTACCTGATCCACGAGGGCGACTGGAACTCCGACGCCTACCTCCCCGGGGCTTCGGCACCGGACGACGGCGCCGACTCGATGAACGGTGGGTTTCCCGCCCACGCAGCCTTCGCCAAGGCCGTCGCCGAGATGGGAGCCCGCATCGTGACCGGCGAGGCGCTGCAGGACTCGAAGCACGGCGGCCGGGTGGTTCCGGGCGTCGGTGACCGCAAGGTCGAGGACGCCGTCTACACCGACGGGCCCTTCGCCGACACGTCCGAGGTGATCTCGGGGCTCTACGTCGTCGAGGCCGACGACGAGGACACCGCACGCCGCATCGCGGCGCTCGTCCCGACGGGCGGCCACATCGAGTGGCGCAAGGTCTTTCCGAGGACAGGAGCGTGAGTGCCCCTCGGTCCGGGTGAGTTCGAGGAGGCGTGGCCGCGCATCGTGCGCGCCCTCGCCTCCTTCACCGGACGCCTCGACGACGCCGAGGAGTACGCTGCCGAGGCCGTCGCCCGGGCCGCCGCCCACGAGCGGGCCGGCGGGGCCGCCATCGAGTCGTATGCCGCATGGTGCACGTCCGTCGCGAAGCGCGCGTGGCTCGACGACGCCCGCCGTCGCTCGGTGGAGCGGCGGCTCGCGCCGGAGCTCGCCCGTCCCGACACCGATCCCGCCGCCGACCCGACCACCGAGCGCATGGCCATGGATGCCGACGACCTGTCCGCCCACACCCTCGACGAGCTGGACGACCGCCTCGCCCTGCTCTTCGTGGCCTGCGACGAGGCCATCTCGCCCGCCTCGCGGATGGTGCTGGCCCTCCGGGTGGTCTGCGGCCTCACCGTCCCGGAGATCGCCGGTCATCTCGGGGTGCAGGAGACGGCCGCGGCCGCGCGGTTGACGCGCGCCAAGCGCGCGCTCTCGGAAGCGCGCGGCGCCTTTCACGTGCCCGACGCCGCCGAACGCGCCCGGCGCCTGCCCGTCGTGACCGCCTGCGTGTCAGGGATGTTCACGGTGGCGCACCGCACCGTGCTCGACCCGGCCGACGCGCTGGCCGACACCGGACGCCAGGCCCTCTCGATCGCCGATGCCCTCGTGGCCGCCCACCCCGACGACACCGAGGTGCGGGGGCTACGAGCGGTCATCCGGCTCGGGCTCGCCCGCCGTCCCGGTCGGGTCGCGGCCGACGGCACCGGGCTCGCCCTCGACGAGGTCGACCGGCGCCGATGGGACCGGACACTCCTGCGGGGCGGCCTCGACGACGCCACCCTCGCGGCCGCCGGCGACGGCCGGTTCGCCATCGAGGCGGCCATCGCCGGCCTGCACTCGAGCGCGCCGACCTTCGGCAGCACCGACTGGCCCCGCATCGTCCAGCTCTACGGCGCCCTCGAAGAGCGCTGGCCGTCACCGTCCGTCCGGGTGGCGCGGCTGGTCGCGACCGCCCAGTCGCTGCTCGCCGCCCGGGACGACAACGGGGCCGCGGACCACACGATCGCGCTCCTGACGGAGGTGGAGCGTGAGCTCACGACGCTCGAGGCGCACGCTCCGGCGTACGCGAGCAGGGACGCCTCCCTCGCCCTCGCCGACCTCGAGTGGCGCACGGGACGGCGGGAGCAGGCGGCCGCGCGCTACCGCGACCTCGCCGAGGTCGTCGCGGTGGAGCCGCTGCGCCGGTTCTGCCTGAGGAGAGCCGGACTCACTCCCCCGTGACGCCGTCGACGTTCTCACGCAGGAAGTCGGCGTGACCGTTGTGGCGTGCGTACTCCTCGATCATGTGGAGCAGGATCCAGCGCAGCGTGAACTGCTGGTTCTCCTTGCGGTCGAGCTTCGCGGAGCGGAAGTCCAGTCCGCCCTCCGCGAGCGCCGCGTCGATGTCCCGACGGGCCTGGTCCACCGACTCGTCCATGATCCGGCGCAGCTCCTCGGGGCTGTCGTCCGCGGCCGAGGTCATCTCCCAGTCGCGGTCGGCGTCCCAGTCGGCGCTCGCCCACGGCTCGGGCATCGGCCGGCCGTGCAGCACCTCACCGAACCAGCTCGCCTCGTTGAGCGCGACGTGCTTGAGCAGCGCGCCGAGGGTCAGCGTCGAGGGCGCCAGCCGCGTACGCAGCTGGTCAGCGGTCAGGTCCTCGGTCTTGAGGCGCAGCGTGTCGCGGTGGTAGTCGAGGAACGCGACCAGCGTCGTCGCCTCGTCGGCGGCGAGCGGCGGGTCGGTGCGTCGGGTGCTCGAAGGCGTCGTCATACCGGCCGACGCTAGTGTCCGACGGCTGGAAAACGCCTGCCCATTACGGCCGGGTGGGCGCACACTGGGCGGGTGCCAACGTCGAGCCAGTGGGTCGCCTTCCTCGTCGCGTCGATCCTCTTCATCCAGGTCCCGGGCCCCAGCCTGCTCTTCACCATCGGCCGTGCGCTCACCGTCGGGCGGCGCGAGGCGCTGCTCTCGGTCGTCGGCAACGCCATCGGGGTCACCACGCAGGCGGTACTCGTCGCGGTGGGCCTCGGCGCGGTCGTGGCGGCGAGCGTCACCGCCTACACGGTCGTCAAGGTGGCCGGTGCCGCCTACGTCATCTGGCTCGGCGTGCAGGCGATCCGCAACCGGCACGAGGCACGCGAGGCGCTCGAGAAGCAGGTCTCGGGCAAGCGGGGGCACGCGCTGCGCATCGGCATGGTCGTGGGGCTCACCAACCCCAAGACGATCCTCTTCTTCGTCGCCTTCCTCCCCCAGTTCACCAACGCGGCGGCTGGGCACGTCGCCGTCCAGATGGCGGTGCTCGGGCTGGTCTTCGGGGCGCTCGCCGTCTGCAGTGACAGCGTCTGGGCGCTCCTCGCGGCCCGGGCGCGGGAGTGGTTCGCGCGCAAGCCTGCTCGCCTCGACAAGCTCGGCGCCACAGGCGGCGCCATGATGGTCGGGCTCGGCGCCGTCATGCTCGCCCGCGAGTAGCAGCCCCAAAGACGCGCCGTTCCCAGACTTCTCTGTTTGACTGCAACGGTGACGACCCCCCAGGTCACCGCAACGAGCCAGGACCCGTCTGCGCGGGTCCGGGACCACGAGCGCGCCGTCGCGGACGTCGAGAGGGCGTATGCCGCCCTGCCGCCCGACCGGCCGGTGCGGCTCGCGAAGCGCACCTCCAACCTCTTCCGGGTGCGCAGCGACACGGGCGCTCCGGGCCTGGACCTGTCGGCCCTCAGCGGCGTCGTGGAGGTGCGGCCGGGCGTCGACGGCTCGCCCGCCACGGCACGCGTGGGCGGTGTCACGACCTACGAGCAGCTCGTCGACGAGCTGCTGCCGCACGGCTACGTGCCGCTCGTCGTGCCGCAGCTGCGCACCATCACGATCGGCGGCGCCGTCACCGGTCTCGGCATCGAGGCGGCCTCGTTCCGCAACGGGCTCCCGCACGAGTCGGTGCTCGAGATGCGGGTGCTCACGGGCTCGGGCGAGGTCGTCACCGCGACCCCTGACGGCGAGCATGCCGACCTGTTCCGCACCTTCCCCAACTCCTACGGCTCGCTCGGCTACGCCCTCGACCTCGTCATCGAGCTCGAGCCGGCCCGGCCGTACGTCGCCCTGCGGCACGAGCGCTTCGACTCCGTCGGTGCGCTCACCGACGCGGTCGGCCCCGTCATGGAGTCGCACACGTGGGACGGCGAGCGCGTCGACTTCGTCGACGGCGTCGTGTTCGGCCCGACCGAGGCGTACCTGACGCTCGGGCGCTGGACCGACCACCTGGAGGGCCAGGGCCGGCCGAGCGACTACACGGGCGAGCACGTCTTCTACCGCTCCATCCAGCAGCGCCGCACCGACGTGCTGACGACGCACGACTACCTCTGGCGCTGGGACACCGACTGGTTCTGGTGCAGCCGCGCGTTCGGTGCGCAGCAGCCGACGATCCGGCGCCTGTGGCCGAAGCACCTGCTGCGCAGCGACGTCTACTGGAAGATCGTCGCCTTCGAGAACCGCCACCACGTCATGTCGCGCCTCGACCGGCTGCGAGGGCTGCCCGAGCGCGAGCGGGTCGTGCAGGACGTCGAGATCCCGCTCGAGCGCACGGCTGAGTTCGTCGACTGGTTCCTGCGCGAGATCCCCATCGAGCCGATCTGGCTGTGCCCGATCCAACTGCGCGACAGGGGAACCGGGACGCCCTGGCCCCTCTACCCGATGGCCCGCGACGAGCGCTACGTCAACGTCGGCTTCTGGTCGTCGGTGCCGATCGAGCCGGGGGCCGCCGACGGCGACGTCAACCGGCGCATCGAGGCCGAGGTGACCCGTCTCGGCGGCCACAAGTCGCTCTACTCCGACGCGTACTACGACGAGACGACGTTCGCGCGTCTCTACGGCGGTGACGGGTACGCGCCCGTCAAGCACCGCTACGACCCCCGGGGACGGCTCCCCACCCTCTACGAGAAGGCGGTGCAGGCTCGATGACCATGACGGTGGGACAGGCCTTCGACCTCGTGTTCGGCGCCGACGCACCCGTGCGGCTCGTCGCCTGGGACGGCTCGGCCGGTGGCAGCCTCGACGGGCTCGTCATGCGGATGACGAACCCCGACGGGCTCAACCACCTGCTCACCGGGGGCTCGGAGCTGGGCCTCGCGCGCGCGTACCTGCTCGGCGACCTCGTCATCGAGGGCATCGACGAGGCAGACCCGTACGAGGTGCTGCGGCTCATCGGCGACGGCCTCACCGCGCGCCGGCCCAGCGCGAAGGAGGCGGCGGAGCTCGCCCGCTTCGTGGCGCGCCACCGCCCGCACACGCCCCGGCTGCCGCGTGAGGAGACACCCAGCCAGCTGCACCGGATGGCGCAGGGGCTGCGGCACGCGAAGGGTCGCGACGCCGCCGCCATCAGCCACCACTACGACGTCTCGAACGCCTTCTACGAGCGGGTGCTCGGCCCGTCGATGACCTACACGTGCGCCTGCTTCCCGACCGAGGACGCCTCGCTCGAGGAGGCCCAGGCGTACAAGTACGACCTCGTCGCGCAGAAGCTCGGTCTGCAGCCGGGCATGCGGCTGCTCGACGTCGGCTGCGGCTGGGGTGGGATGGTGCGGCACGCGGTGAAGCACTACGGCGTCACCGCGCTCGGTGTCACGCTCTCGCGCGAGCAGGCGAGCTGGGCGCGGGCCGCGATCGAGGCCGACGGCATCGCCGGCCGGGCCGAGGTGCGGCACGCCGACTACCGCGACGTGACGGAGCGCGGCTTCGACGCGATCAGCTCGATCGGGCTCACCGAGCACATCGGGGTCAGGAACTATCCGGCGTACTTCCGGTTCCTGCGCGACCGCCTGCGCGACGAGGGCCGACTGCTCAACCACTGCATCACGCGGCCCGACAACCGGCACGACGGGCTGCCGTCGCGCGGCTTCATCAACCGCTACGTGTTCCCCGACGGCGAGCTCACGGGCAGCGGCCACATCGTGCGCGTCATGGAGGACGAGGGCTTCGAGGTGCGCCACCACGAGAACCTCCGCGAGCACTACGCCCGCACGTGCGCGGCGTGGAACGCGAACCTGCGCAAGCACTGGGACGAGTGCGTCGAGCTGGCTGGCATCGGCACCGCGCGCGTGTGGGGCCTCTACCTGGCGGGGTCGCGACTCGGCTTCGAGAACAACGGGATCCAGCTGCACCAGGTGCTCGCGTCACGCACGAGCGCGGAGGGCGTCTCGGGCTTTCCGCTGCGGCCGCAGGTGGAGCCGACCCGTCAGCCGGAGCCGCCCAGGTCGACGTCGTAGGCCTCGTAGACGAGGTCGCCGCCCTTCTGCCGGTGACGCACGAGACGCCCGAGGAGCACCGTGAGCTCCTCGCGGAACACGGGCAGGTCGGCCATCGTGCCGCCGTGCTCGAGGACGGCGAGGTAGCCGTGGATCGCCTCGCGCAGGTCCTGGTGCTCGGCGAGCAGCCGGTTGACGCGGCCCGTGAGGCGCGGAGCCATGCGCAGGGCCCGGTCGTAGATGCCGCCGGGACTCTCGGTGAGCGCGATGTGGTCGTCGAAGTCGTGGGCCAGCTCGGCGAGCGCCGCGCGCACGCGTTCGCGGAACATGCCGCCCCGCACGATCGGCGCCTCGAGAGCGAGGTCGACCGCGGCCACGGACTCGCGAAGCTCCGCGCGGTGCAGACGCACGCGCTCGAGGTGACGCGCGAGGTCCTCCGACGTGACGACGGCCGGCTGGTCGTCGAGGACGGTCGGGCTGGGCGCGTTCGGCTGCAGGTTCATGGCGCCACCTCCGTGCCCTCCATGGTCCCCCCGGGTGCCCGTTTCGTCCAGACCTCGGAAGGGGCACGACGGGTCAGCCCGAGCGGGGCGCGTACATGATGAGGGCGACGCCGACGAGGCAGACGAGCGCCCCGGTGACGTCCCACCGGTCGGGTCGGAAACCGTCGGCCACCATGCCCCAGGCCAGCGAGCCTGCGACGAACACGCCGCCGTAGGCCGCGAGGATCCGCCCGAAGCTCGCGTCGGGCTGCAACGTGGCCACGAAGCCGTAGGCGCCGAGGGCGATGACGCCCGCCCCTGCCCAGAGCCAGCCCCGGTGCTCGCGCACGCCCTGCCAGACGAGCCAGGCGCCGCCGATCTCGGCGAGGGCCGCGAGCACGAAGAGGGCGATGGAGCGCGCGACGGTCACGGGAGATCTCCGGGGGCGCGGCGCTCGGCGTGCGGGTCGAGGGCGTTGATCGGAGTGTGCGAGAGGGCGAGTGCCATGCCGCACATCCTGCCGCTGCCACGGGCCGCGGGACCACCGATTCGGCCGCCTACGGCGTCAACCCTGGTTGACGGATTGCGGGCCGGACACCTACCGTTGTCAACACACGTTGACACGAGATGCAGCTGCGAGGACCGGAGCCGACGATGGAGGTCGAAGGGATGCTAAAGCTGGCACGGGCGACCGGTGACGACGACCCGCGTGCGGCGCTCGCGGCCGCGCGCGAGCTGCGCCGGGAGGCCGACCGCACCGAGGCGACGGTCGTGCGCCGGGCGCGGCTGCAGGGCCTGTCGTTCGCCGAGATCGCGGAGGCTCTCGGCGTGAGCCGCCAGGCGGTGCACAAGAAGTACGGTCGCCGCTGACCGGCCTAGCTCTCGCGGCGCAGCACGACGACGGTGTCGAGCGCGACCCGCTCACCGTCGTCGGTGTCGACGGGGCGCTCCCGGATGCCGGACTGCTCCACCCTGACGGGCAGCCCCTCCGAGGCCTCCAGCACCTCGTCGGGGTCGTACAGCACCGCCGGGTCGCTCGGACCGCCCCAGCCGGCGGCGAGGTTGCGGCCGGCGTGCCCGACGACGACCACGCGCCCGCCCGGGCGCACGGCGGTGACGGCGGCCCGGAGCGCCCGGCGCCACTCGTCGGCGGGCAGCTGCAGGTAGCTGAGCAGGGCGAGGTCGTACGAGTCGGGGTCTCCGGGCGCCGCCTGGGTGGCGTCGCCGACGACCGGGGTGAGCCGCCCCGCGTCGTCACCGAGCCGGTCGGCGGCGAGCGAGCACATCCGCTCCACCGCCACCGCGGAGTAGTCGAGCGCGACGACGGACCAGCCCTGCTCGACCATCCAGATCGCGTTGCGCCCCTCCCCCGCCGCGAGGTCGAGGGCACGCCCCGGCGTCATCGGTCCGATGATCTCGGCGACGAACCGGTTCGGCTCCACCGACCACACGAGGTCGTGGGCGGCATACCGCTCGTCCCAGGCCTTGGCGTCCACGAGCTCTCCTCCTGCTTGTCGACCACCCGGTGGCAGCCGCGAATCCCATTGTGACGCGGCCCGTCTCGTTCGTCACGATCGGAGAACAACAGCCGTCCACCGGCGTAGCGTTGATCGTGGAAGGGGTGCGCATGATGAACGTCCTCATCGTCCACGAGTCCATGTTCGGCAACACCAGGGAGATCGCGGCGGCCGTCGCCGCAGGACTGAGACGCGGCAGACCGGAGCGCGACCGGAGCGTCAGGCTCGTCCACGTCGACGACGCGCCCGCCACCATCGGCGACGACATCGACCTGCTGCTCGTCGGCGGTCCGACGCACGCCTTCGGCATGACGCGGCCGGACACGCGCCGGGACGCCACGACGAAGGGCGCCACCCCGTCCCGCGAGGGCCTGCGCGAGTGGATCGACTCGCTGACGCCACGGACCGACCTCCCCGTCGTCACGTTCGACACGAGGGTCCACGTCCGCATGCTGCCCGGGTCCGCCGCCCGTTCGGCGGCCAAGGCCTTGCGCCGCAAGGGGTTCGAGCGCGCCGAGCAGGGCGAGACGTTCTGGGTCGAGGGCACGCCCGGACCCGTCGTGCCCGGAGAGGTCGAGCGGGCCGAACGCTGGGGCGCCGAGCTCGCCGCGCGCGTCTCGCACGGCGTCTCGTGAGCCGCCTGGCGCTGACCCGCTAGAGCGACCCGAGCCACGGCTCGAGGTGGCCGAGGACCTCCTCGGGCGCCTCGAGCTGCGGCGTGTGCCCGATCCCGTCGAGGTATGCCGTCCGCCACCCCGGGTTGAGCCGCGCGGTGCGCTGGGCGGCCCCGACCGGCACCAGCCGGTCTCGGGTCCCGTGCACGAGCAGCACCGGTTGGCGGATGCCGGCGATGAGGGCGTCGTAGCGCCGGGGCCGGCGCAGCATCGCGAGGATCGAGCGCGCCGCGCCGAGGAACTCCGCCTCCGAGATGCCGTGCTCACGGCGCCAGGCCACGAGCCGCACGCCTGCGTCGACGACGTCGGGATCGGCCCGGGTCGGGTCGGCGAAGCAGAGGTTGACGGTGCCGAGCACCCGCTCCCGGTCGCTGTAGCGGGTGTTGAGGCTCCGCACGAAGCGCTCGCCGACCCGCGGCACGGCGTACAGCCCGAAGGTGAGCGCCACCTGCGGGTCCGGGCGCAGGCCCGGTGTCGGCAGGGACGGGTCGACGAGTGCGAGGCCGGCGACCTGCTCGGGGCGTCGGTCGGCGAGCAGGAGCGAGACCATGCCGCCCATCGAGTTGCCGACGAGCACGACCGGGCCCCCGAGCACCTCGTGGACGAAACGGCTGAGCACCGCGGCGTTGTGGTGCACCGTCGTCGACCGGCCCTCCGCCGGGCTCAGGCCGAAGCCCGGAAGGTCGAGTGCCACGACGCGGCGGCTGCGGGCGAGCGCCGGCGCGATGCCGACCCAGTTGAGGTGCGACCCGCCGAGCCCGTGGACGAGCACGACGGGAGGGTTGTCGGCGGAGGCCGCACCCGCCACGTCGTGGGCCTCCTCAGGGCCGCCGAAGTCGACCCAGTGGACGGGCCCGTCGAGGTCGAGCGTGTGGCTGCGACCACCCCAGGGGGCGGCGAGACCGAGGGGTGCCGTGGCCGGCAACGTCGTCATGACCGCACGGTAACCCGTCCGGCTGGGCGCCGCTGGCCCCTCGCGCCTGTGCCCGTGGTCACTGCCGCGCCGCTGCCCGCTCCGACGCGTCGTCGGCCCGCGCCCTCAGGTGCCTGGCCTCCGGCGCGTTGCTGCTGAGGTCTGCGGCCCGGGACCACTCGGCCGCGGCGTCGGCCCAGCGCCCCACCCGCCCGAGCAGCTCGGCCCGCACGACGTGGAAGGGCGTGTAGCCGTCGAGGCCCAGACGCCCGAGGTCCGTCAGCGCCACCTCGGGGCCGTCGAGCTCGGCGACCGCCACGACCCGGTTGAGGCGCACGACGTCGGTGGGCGCCAGGCGCAGCAGGTGGTCGTAGAGCTGCACGATCTGCGCCCAGTCCGTGTCGGCCGCGTCGGCCGCGTCGGCGTGGACGGCGTTGACAGCGGCCTGCAGCTGGTAGGGCCCGGGCGCGCCGCGGCGCAGGCACCGGCGCACGAGGTCGTGGCCCTCCGCCACCAGCGCGGCGTCCCACCGCGAACGGTCCTGGTCGGGGAGGAGCACGAGCTCCCCGGCGGCGTCGGTGCGCGCCGGACGACGCGCCTCGGTGAGCAGCATCAGGGCGAGCAGGCCCATCGCCTCGGGCTCGTCGGGCATCAGCTCGACCAGCACCCGCCCGAGCCGGATCGCCTCGGACGCCAGGTCGGGGCGACCGAGCTCGTCACCCGAGCTCGCCGTGTGACCCTCGTTGAAGACGAGGTAGATGACCGCGAGCACCCCCGCCAGCCGACCCGGCAGGTCCGCGTCGCGCGGCACCCGGTAAGGGATTCCGGCGTCGCGGATCTTCTTCTTGGCCCGCACGATCCGCTGCGCCATCGTCGCCTCGGGCACCAGGAACGCGTGCGCGATCTCAGGGGTGGTCAGTCCGCCGAGGAGGCGCAACGTGAGGGCCACGCGAGCCTCCGGCGCGAGGGCCGGGTGGCAGCAGGTGAAGACGAGCCGCAGCCGTTCGTCCTTCACGGGCCCCTCCTCCCGGGGTTCCGGCGGCGCGTGCACGACAAGGGCCTCCTCGTGCCGGGCCTCGCGCGTCGACTCGCGCCGCAGGCGGTCGATGGCCCGGTTGCGCGCGGTGGTGATGATCCACCCGGCCGGGCTGGGCGGCATACCTTCTCGGGGCCACCGCTCGACCGCCACGGTGAAGGCGTCCTGCACGGCGTCCTCAGCCAGGTCGATGTCGCCCAGCGTGCGGATGAGGACGGACACCGCGCGGCCGTGCTCGGCACGGAAGACGCGCGCGATGTCTGCGCCGGACGGGTCGTCCACCACGTCAGCGGTCGGTCGGCTTCTGGCCGGGGTCGTCCTGGTCGACGAACGGGCGCACCTCGACGGGCAGCCCGGTCGCGCCGGCGATGCGCTCGGCCCAGCCGAGCACCGCGTCGTAGTCGTCGCACCGCACGATGGTGAAACCGCCCAGGTGCTCCTTGGCCTCGACGAAGGGACCGTCGGTGAGCACCGCGTCGGCGACGGCGTCGGGCTTGCGGATCGTCGTGGCGCTCGCCTGGTCACCGAGGCCGCCGGCGAAGACCCAGGCACCCGCGGCGCGGATGTCGGCGTTGACGACCTCGAGGTCGGCCATGACGCGGCTGAGGTCCAGATCCTCGGGCGGCGGGCCGTCGGGCGAGAACAGGCTGATCAGGTAGGTCTTCATGGTGGTCTCCTCCTGCCGGGCGCGCCGGCCGGTCGTGGTGGTCGAGCGTGCGCCTGGTGCGCACCCTCCACCGACTACACGAACGCGGTCGGCCCCGATCGACACCGTCACCACGGCCGGCCGCGGCGGCCTCGCTTCAGCTGCGGGGACGCTGCTCGACGAGGCCGACGAGGTTGCCCTCGGAGTCGACGACGAACGCCATCCACTCGTCGGTGCCGGCCGGTCCCAGCGTGTCGTCCTCGTGGCCGAAGATGACGTGCGGCTCGCTGCGCACCTCCACCCCGGCGGCGCGGAGCCGCTCGACGGTCGCGTCGAGGTCGTCGACGCCGAGGTAGAGCAGGGCGCTCGGCGCGCCGGCGTCGAGCAGCAGCCGGACCCCGCCGACGTCGAAGAAGACGAGTCCCGGCGGGTCGTAGGTCGCCAACGGCTCGGCGCCGAGCAGGCCGGAGTAGAAGGCGGACGCGCGTGCGAGGTCCTCAGCGCGCTGGGCGATCTGGACGAGTGCCATGCTCCGACGGTAGCGCCGGAGGGGGCCTCAGTCCCTGGAGCTGCTGAACGCCGCGTCGAAGGCCGCGTCCGGCTTGTCGAAGTTGAGCGCGCGCACGAACTCCAGTGCGCCCGGGGCCCCGACGAGACGGTCCATGCCGGCGTCCTCCCACTCGATGCTGATCGGGCCGTCGTAGCCGATCGCGTTGAGCGTGCGGAAGCAGTCCTCCCACGGCACGTCGCCGTGACCGGTCGAGACGAAGTCCCACCCCCGTCGGGGGTCGCCCCACGGCAGGTGCGACCCGAGACGACCGTTGCGGCCGTTGCCGATCCGCTTGCGGGTGTCCTTGCAGTCGACGTGGTAGATCCGGTCCTTGAAGTCCCAG
>CBHRRQ010000111.1:0-12645 GCA_966081555.1 uncultured Terrabacter sp. | reverse complement strand
ATGGTCGACGCCTGCGCGATGCACGGCATCTACCCCTACTACGGCCCGTTCGGCGACATCCAGGACGTCCTGGCCTGCGAGGACCAGTTCCGCAACGCGTTCCTGCTCGGCTGCGTCGGCACGTGGTCGCTGCACCCCGTCCAGATCGAGATCGCCAAGCGGGTCTTCAGCCCGTCGGCCGAGGACGTCGCCCATGCCCGACGCGTCGTCGCCGCGATGGGCGACGGCACCGGCGCCGTCATGCTCGACGGCAAGATGGAGGACGACGCGAGCCTCAAGCAGTGCCTCGTCATCGTCGAGCTCGCCGAGCGCCTCTCGAAGACCGACCCGGCGCTCGCCGAGCTGTATGCCGCCGAGCCCGCCACGCAGGAAGGCTGACCCCGTGCCCGACCAGACGGCATACGCCGACGGTGCCAGCGCGTACCGTCCCCGCCGCTCCGTCCTCTACATGCCGAGCTCCAACGAGCGGGCGCTCGAGAAGGCCAAGACGCTCCCGGTCGACGCGCTCATCCTCGACCTCGAGGATGCGGTCGCACCGGACGCCAAGGAGGCGGCGCGCGAGAACGCCTGTGCCGCAGCACGTTCGGGGGAGTACGGCCGCCGCGAGCTGACGATCCGCGTCAACGGCCTCGGGTCGCAGTGGCACGATGCCGACCTCGCCGCGGCCGCTGCCGCCGGCCCCGACGCCATCGTCGTGCCGAAGGTGAACTCCGCCGACGAGGTGCGCAGCCTCGTGGCCGCGATGGAGGCCGCAGGTGCCCCTGAGCACACGCGCCTCTGGGCCATGGTCGAGACACCCGTCGCGGTGCTGCACGCCGAGGAGATCGCCCGCGCCTCAAGGCGGCTCGCCTGCCTCGTGCTCGGCACCAACGACCTCTACAAGGAGCTCGGCGCGACGTTCGCGCCCGGCCGTGCGGCGATCTCGGCGAGCCTGCAGCTCGCCCTGCTCGCGGCCCGGGCAGCCGGCGTCGCGATCGTCGACGGGGTCTTCAACGACGTCAAGGACACCGAGGGCTTCCTCACCGAGGCGCGCCAGGGACGCGAGCTCGGCTTCGACGGCAAGACGCTCATCCACCCAGGACAGGTCGAGCCGGCCAACCAGGTCTTCGCCCCGAGCGAGGCCCAGGTCGAGGACGCCCGCGCCGTCATCGCGGCGTTCGAGGAGGCTCAGGCGGAGGGGCGCGGTGTCGCGACCCTCAACGGTCGGCTCATCGAGAACCTCCACGTCGACACGGCCCAGAAGGTGCTCGCCACCGCCGAGGCGATCGCCGCCCTGAGCTGACCGAAAGGAGTCCGCCCGTCCAGGTCAACGGTGCTTCGCGAGCCAGGCCATCTCGGCGCCGGCGTGCCCGCTCCACCACGCGTCGTCGTGCCCGCCGGGTTCGAAGTGGGTCTCGGCATGCGGCCCGCTCAGTCGCGGCCTCGTCGTCGTGCCGCGCGCACTCGCTCGAGCCAGCCGGTGACGAGGATGCCCGACCCGAGCTGCTCGCTCGTCGATGCATCGGCCCCTGCGGTGATGACGCCGGCTGCCGTGCCGAGCAGCCGTTCGTTGCAGGGGCGGCACACCCGCCGCCCCGTCGCAGTCGTCACCAGGCCGCCCTTCACGCCACCCAGCCCGCCCACCTGCTTGCCGCACTGCGCACACCTGGCCATGGTTCTCCGTCCCTGTCGGCCGCCCTGGGGGGCGGCTCGTTCGTGCCCGTCGGAGGCGCCGCGGCCGCAACCGGTTCCCGGCGGGATCGGACGGGCGCCCTCGCGCGTTGGAGCAGTCATGGCGCCCGAGACGACCGAGCGCGGGCAGGTGAGCCCGCCCGAGCCCGCCGACGCGCCGAACGGGGCGGCCCTGACCCGTCGCCGCCTCCTCACGCTCGGTGCGCTCGGGGTGGTTGCCGCCGGTGGGGCGTATGCCGTCTCGCGCGGTCCCGGACTCCCCCGCCTCCCGCAGCTCCCCGGTCTCGGCGAGCCCAGCCCGCCGGAGCTGAGGGTCGACCCGCAGCCGGTGGACTTCCGGGCTCTCGACGCCCGCCGTCGCGTCGGGACGGCGGCGTACGCGTACGAGGTCACCGGCCGCCCCGCGACGTACTACGTCACCGCGCCCTTCGGTGCCCGGCTCGACCGCTGGCTCGCCCTGCACCGCAAGCACGTCGGCCAGGCACCCGACGAGATCCGCTCCTACGGCGCCTGGGTGCGCGGGTCGTCGACGTCGTGGCACAGCTCCGGCGAGGCGATCGACATCGCACGGCTCCGGTCGGGTGGTCGCGACCTCACCTCGCTGCGCTACGACCAGTGGCGGGACGCGCCGGCGACGGAGCTGCGTCGGCGCCTGTCGCTCTACTGGCGCACGGCGGCGGGACTGCACCACGAGTTCGCCGACGTGCTCACCTACCTGTTCGACGATGCGCACGCGAACCACATCCACGTCGACATCGGCCGCTTCGGGCCCGAGCAGCCTCGGCTGATCCGGCGTTCCAACGCCCAGGTGCAGGCGGTGCAGGCCATGTGCCGCCACGTGTGGGGCCGCGCCGACGTCGAGATCACCGGCGACTTCGACGACGTCACGCGCGAGGCCACCAGCCGCATCCTCGAGCAGGTCGGCGGGCCGGGAGAGCTCACCGACTCGCGCGAGGCGTGGCAGGCCTTCCTGGTTGCAACGATGCGGCACGCCTGAGCGGGCTCGCGCGAACCCACGCCTCTGCGAGGCGGCCGTCTGATTTGGTGCCGTCCGTAGGATCGGCCCCATGCCCAAGACCGTGCTGACTCCTCAGTCCGAGGACTTCCCCCGCTGGTACCAGGACGTCATCGCCAAGGCGGAGCTGGCCGACAACGGGCCGGTGCGCGGCACCATGGTCATCCGACCGTACGGCTACGCGATCTGGGAGCGGATGCAGGCCGACATGGACCGGCGCATCAAGGAGGCGGGCGCGAAGAACGCGTACTTCCCGCTGTTCATCCCCGAGTCCTACCTCACCCGTGAGGCCGAGCACGTCGAGGGTTTCAGCCCCGAGCTCGCTGTCGTGACGCATGCCGGTGGCAAGGAGCTCGAGGAGAAGGTCGTCGTGCGGCCGACCTCCGAGACCGTCATCGGCGAGTACATGGCGAAGTGGACCCAGAGCTACCGCGACCTGCCGCTCCTGCTCAACCAGTGGGCCAACGTCGTGCGCTGGGAGCTGCGGCCGCGAGTCTTCCTGCGCACCAGTGAGTTCCTGTGGCAGGAGGGCCACACGGCGCACGCCACCGAAGCCGACGCCCGCGCCTACGCGAGGCGCATCCACGCCGACGTCTACGCCGCGTTCATGCGCGAGATGCTCGCGATGCCAGTGGTGCTGGGGCGAAAGACCGCGCGTGAGCGCTTCGCCGGCGCGACCAACACGCTCGCGCTGGAAGCGATGATGCGCGACGGCAAGGCCCTGCAGATGGGCACGAGCCACGAGCTCGGCCAGAACTTCGCCAAGGCTTTCGACATCACCTACCTGTCCGAGCAGTCGCAACAGGAGACGTGCTGGACCACGTCGTGGGGCACGTCGACGCGCATGCTCGGCGGCCTCATCATGTGCCACGGAGACGACGCCGGGCTGCGGGTGCCGCCGCGGCTGGCCCCGGTCCAGGCTCTCGTCATGGTCGTCAAGGACGGCGAGGGTGTGTCCGCGGCGGCGGAGCAGGTCGTCGCCGATCTGCTCGCTTGCGGAGTCCGGGCCGAGCTCGACGCCCGGGTCGACACGCCTTTCGGCCGCCGCGCCGTCGACGCCGAGCTCAAGGGCATCCCGGTGCGCGTCGAGGTCGGACCCCGCGACCTCGCGGAGGGCAGCGTCACGGTGGTGCGCCGCATCGCCGGCGGCAAGTCGGCCGTCCCGCTGGGCGGCGTCGTCGACACCGTGAGCGCCGCGCTCGACGATGACCACGAGGCGCTGTACGCCGACGCCCTGGCCCACCAGACTGGCACCACGAGCGCCGTCAGCACCCTCGACGAAGCCCGTGAGGCGGCGCGCACCGGGTGGGCCACGATCCCGTGGTCGACGCTGGGCCCCGCCGGCGAGGCCACTCTCGCCGAGTCGGCCGTCACGGTCCGGTGCCTGACGATGCCCGACGGGTCGGTGCCCGAGTCCGAGGACGACGAGGGCGTGCTCGCCGTCGTGGGCCGCGCCTACTGACGAGCGGCTCGACGGGCCGCCACGGCCGCGGCCTCCACGCACCCGCACGGCCCCGTATGCCGGGTCGGCCGGTCCGCCGGTCCGCCGCGGTCCGCCGGCTGCCGCACCGCGCCCCCGCGCGTGATGGAGCGTTCTCCCGGTCGGCGGGCGGGAAGAAGGTGGCCGGGGGTACGTGGGGGTTGCCACAGGGCGCGCCGGGAAGAGTCCCGGCTCGGGCATCGTTGTCGGAGACGTGAGGAGGGAGCGACGTGAGTGACCAGTCGGTGCCGGGCGGACGGCATACCCCCGCGGCCTCGACGGCGCAGCCGGAGACGCTGACGCCGTTGCTGCGCGACCGCGAGAGCGTGCTGGTCTACGACCGCTCCCACACCCTGTCGCCCGAGGCGCTGCGCGCCATCCTCGAGGCCGCGCGCTGGTCACCGTCGGCGGGCAACTCGCAGCCGTGGGGCTTCATCGTGGGTCTGCGCGGCGACGACACCCACGCCGCCATGGTGGAGCTGCTGTCGTCGGCCAACCAGGTCTGGGCCCCGTCGGCCTCGGCCATCATCCTGACGCTGCACCAGGTCGCGACCGACGAGGACCACGAGATCGCCTACAGCGACTACGCGATGTTCGACCTCGGCCAGGCGGTCGCCCACATCACCGTGCAGGCGCGCTCGATGGGCCTGCAGGTGCGTCAGTTCGGCGGGTTCGACCACCGGGCGGCCACCGAGGTGTTCGCGGTGCCGCCGCACTGGGCCGTCACGACGGGCATCGCGCTCGGGCTGCCCGCCGGGCCCGACGGCGACGCCGAGATGCCCGACTGGGTGCGCACACGCGCGCGCCTGCCCCGCTCGCGCCTGCCGCTCGAGGCCTTCGTGCACTCGGGCAAGTTCGGCCACACCGCCGACTTCCTCGCGGACTGACGGCGCGGCGCCGACGCGCCGCCCTGCTGCCTCGCCGCGGACCGGACGTGGATGGAGACCACCCCACGAACGGGTGGTCTCCATCGCGTCCTCGCCCTCGCGGTGGTCACCAGCGGGACGTCGCCGCGGCGATGAGGTCACCGAAGAGCAGGCCCTCGTCGACCGCATACCCACGTCGAGTGAACCAGTCACACATGTTGCGTGTGTCGCGTTCGAGGAACTCGGGCCCGTGCGGGTTGCCGATGACGTCGACGACCTGGGGCCAGTCGATGATCACCAGCCTCGCGTCGTCACCCTCACCGTCGAGCAGCACGTTGTACGGCGACAGGTCACCGTGCGCCCAGCCGAGCTCGGCGAGCCGGAGCATCGCCTCGCGCAGCTGCTCGAAGAGCACCGGCAGCAGCTCCGGGTCGGGACGGGTCTGCGCGAGGCGCGGTGCGGCCTGCCCGTCCGGAGAGCCGATGAACTCCATCAGCATCTCGTCGTCGGACATCTGCACCGGGTAGGGCACCGGTAGCCCCTCGTGCCACAGCCTGACCAGGGTCTCGAACTCGGCGAAGGCCCAGAGGCCGCTGATCAGCTCCTTGCCGAACGAGGTGCGGGTCCGCATGGCCCGCGTCTCGCGCGACTTCCGCACCCGCCGCCCCTCGAGGTAGCCCGAGTCGCGGTGGAAGAGGCGGTTCTTGCTCGACCGGTAGCGCTTGCCGGCCATGATGACGTCGCGCTCCGGTGAGCCGGGCACCCACCTGCGCACGAGGTGGACGTCGGCCTCCTTGCCCGTCTTCAGCACGCCCAGGTCGGACTCGACCGCGCCGAGGTCGGTGATGACCCAGTCGGGCCGAGGCTTCGGGCCGTGCGTCGCGCCGTCCCAGCTGGACCAGCGCTCGCCCTCCGGGGGTGCGTCCGGCTGGGTGTCGACCGCGAACGACTCGAGGTCGAGGTCGGAGAACCGCCCGTCGGTCAGGCGGGGGTCGAAGACCTCGTACGCATCTTCGTGAAAAGCATTGAAAGACAATTGAACTCCAAGGAAGAAGTGGTGTGGGCAGGCGTGCCCGAGGCCGTGATGGACATGTCACCCTCCTTGGGTCCAGGTCTGCAGCCGTGTGCCGCAGCGCTCGCGTAGAGACTGGCGGAGCCGTCGCCCGGTCGCAACCGAATATCCGTGCCGGCAGGTTGTCGCGTTGTATCACCGGGCGCGTCGTCCACCTCTACGGTGTGAGCAGGAGGAGCGTCAGGGAGGGAGCCCAGGTATGCCGTCCGCGTCCTTCGGTGGGGGAGCGGTGCGCGTGCGCGCCCCCCGCGGCTACGACGTGTCCGCAGCCGGGGCGCCCGGCCGCGCGGACCGTGACCTGCCGCCGGACCTGCCGCCGGACGCACGGGCGGCGGAGCGGGCCGCACTGGCCGACCTGCTCGGTGAGAGCGACTTCGTCGTCGTGGACCGCATCGACCTGGCGCCACGACGGGGCCGCGGCCTCGACTCACCTCCGCCGAGCCGGCCCGGCACCGTGCACGTCGCCGTCGACGGGCCCGACGGCGCCGACGCCGTGGTGCGCCTCGAACGCGGCGGCGTCTACTCGTGGCACCTGCCGGAACGCGAGTCGCGCTCGCTCGAGCCCGGGCCGCGCACCGTGTCGTTCGCGCTCTCGGTCCAGCCGGCGCCGACGACCCAGCCGTCCGGCCCTGGCGGCGCGACACGCGGCCGGGCCGACCGCGGGCTGCTCGGCGACCTCGTGCACCACGCGATGCAGGCCACCGTCCTGCGCTTCGCCGTGCCGGCGGTCGTCGACCGCCTCGTCGAGCACCTCGAGTCAGGCGTGCGCACCGGGCTCGTGCACGTCACCGGCCCCGACGAGTGGCGTCCCGTCGACGGCATCGGCGAGATCGCGGCGCTCCCCACCGACCGGCCGGCCCGCATCCTGCTCCTCGTGCACGGCACGTTCTCCTCGACCACCGGTGCGTTCGGGGCGCTCGCGGTCGCGCCCGGGGCGGAGGGCTTCGTCGACACGCTCGTGACGGCCTACGACGCCGTACTCGGCTTCGACCACCGCACCCTCAGCGTCGACCCGGAACGCAACGCCCACGAACTGGTCGCCCTCCTCGAGCCGTTCGAGGGAGAGCTCGTCATCGACGTCGTCACGCACAGTCGCGGCGGCCTCGTCACCCGGTCGTTCGTCGAGGCCGTGCTGCCCGCCTCGGGGCTGCGGGCCACGGTCGGGTCGGTCGTGCTCGTCGCGGCGACGAACGCCGGCACCCACCTCGCCGACCCCGAGCGCTGGCACGACCTCGTCGACCTCTACACGAACCTCGTCATGGCGACCGCGAGCGGCCTCTCCCTCGTCCCCGGAGGCGCGCCCTTCCGCGCCATCGTCGGTGGCGTCGTGGGTGGCGTCGGCACGCTGGTGAAGTACCTGGCGTCGTGCGCCGCGGGCGACGACGGCGTGCCGGGACTCGCGGCGATGCGCCCCGGCGGCGCCTTCGTCACCGCGCTGGATGCCGTGCGACCGCTGCGGCGCGACCACGAGCCGAGCTGGTACGTCGTGACCTCCGACTTCCACGTCTCGCTCTTCGACGACCACCACAACCCGCCGGAGTTCCCGCGGGAGCTCGCGGTCCGGCTCGCCGAGGGCTTCGTCGACGGGCTCTTCGAGGGACGCAACGACCTCGTCGTCGACACCGACTCGATGTCGGCGGTCGGGGGCTCCCGGCTCCGGGTGACCGAGACGTGCGCGCTCGGCACGAACGACGTCGTCCACCACGTCAACTACTTCGCCCAGCTGCGGGTGATCGGCCAGATCTCGCAGTGGCTGCCGCTGGGCCTCGGCGCCTCCGACGACGAGTCGCACCTCCCGGCCTGGATGACGGCAGCGCTGCCACCGGACGACCGTGGTCTCGCAGCCGTGCCCGACGAACCGGAGCCGGTCGGGTCAGGGGCCGAGCCGCCGCCCTCCATGGCCCTCCCACCTGCCGCGCCGCCGCCCTCCATGGCCCTCCCACCTGCCGCGCCGCCGCCCCCGCTCTCGCCGTCGCCCGCACCCCCGCCTCCGCTCGCACCGCCGCACCCAGCCGCCTCCAGGCAGGAGACGAGCGCCGAGGTGGCGGCCGAGATGCCGTCGGTGGTGACGCCGGGCACGGACTTCACCGTGCGCGTACGCCTGTCGCGGGCCGCGATGACGGCGAGCCCCGGCACCGTGCACGTCGACGAGACGATCACGGTCGACGCCTCCGAGGCGGTGAGCGTTCAGGTCTACGCCAAGGACAACGCGCAGGTGCAGGAGGCGGAGCCGAAGCCCTTCGCGCTCTCGTCGGTCGACGGCGTTGCCGCCGAGCTGACGTTCCGGGTGCGGGCGCTGGCCGCGGGACCGGTGCGCGTCATGATCGTGCTCCGGCAGGGGAGCGTCATCGTCGCGACGCTCTTCCTCGAGGCCGCGGCCGAGGGCGCGACGCTGCTCGGCCCGCAGACGGTGACCGCCGTCGTGCATCCGGGAACCGCCGCTCCGGAGCTCGCGGGACTGCCCTGCCTCGACATCGTCGAAGGCCGGTTGGCGACGGGGGAGCACGTCTACAGCTATGCGCTGCGCCTCGTGCCGGGCGAGCCCGCTCGGGTGTTCACGTCGGCCCCTCTCATGCGGCGCGACGACTTCGTGCAGCAACGCCTCTCCGAGGTGGAGCGGGTCATCAAGGACCCTGATCTCTCGGCACGCCAGCGGATGTCGCAGCTGCAGAACATCGGCACGATGCTCTTCGACCAGTTCTTCCCCGAGGACCTGCAGGCCTACCTCTGGGAGCACCGCGACCTGGTGCACGATCTCATCGTCTACACCGACGAGCCGCTCGTGCCGTGGGAGCTCGTGCACCTCAAGCCGCCGCGCGGCAAGCGGGGCACGCAACCCCGGTTCCTCGCCTCCGGGGGGATGGTGCGGTGGCAGCTCGGCAGCTTCCCGCCCCAGCGGATGCGGGTGCGGCGTGGCCGGGCGCGGTCGATCTGCCCCGTCTACGCGAACCCCATGTTCAAGAACGACGTCGGGGTCGCCGAGGCCGGCTACCTGCGTGAGCGCTTCGGGGCCAAGCCGGTCACCGCGACCCCGGTCGGCGTCGAACGGCTGCTGCGCGGAGGCGGTTTCGACCTGCTGCACTTCTCCGGCCACGGTGCGGCCGACGCCGACGACATCTCCGAGGCGAAGGTGCTGCTGCGCGGCCGGAAGCGGGGCTCCACGGTCCTCGAGCAGTACCTGAGCGCCACTGACGTCTCCCAGAACCTCGACTGGACCGATCCCGGCGTCACCGGGCCGCTCGTCGTCTTCAACGCCTGCCAGACCGGGCGCTCGGGCGAGCTGCTGACCACTGTCGGCGGCTTCGCCAAGGCCTTCCTCGACGCCGGTGCCTCGGCCTTCGTCTCGTGCCTCTGGTCGGTGCAGGAGGAGCCGGCGAGGGTCTTCGTCGAGACGCTCTACGACGAGCTGCTCGACGGCACGCCGATGTCGCGGGCCAGTGCGCTCGCCCGCGAGGCGGCACGCGCCGCGGGCGACCCGACCTGGCTCGCGTACGTCGTCTACGCGAGACCCGACGCGGTCCTCGAGAAGGTCTGAGACGGCATACGCCACAGCCGAACCCACTCGCCCGAGGGGTTCCGACCAGAAGGGAACGACCATGGCACGCAGGGCTCTGTGCGTGGGGATCAACGAGTTCGAGTCGCTGCCGCAGACGAGCTGGCTCGCCGGCTGCGTCAACGACGCCAACGACATCGCCAAGGCCCTGCGGCCGCTCGGGGTAACCGGCAGCGCGACGACGGTGCTCACCGACGCCGACGCGACGAAGAAGAACGTCATGGCGGCGCTGACGCAGCTCGTCACGAGCGCCAAGCCCGGCGACCACCTCGTCTTCACGCTCTCGAGCCACGGCACCCAGGTGCCCAACGAGCCCGGCGGGGACGTCGAGCCCGACGACCTCGACGAGGCCTTCGCCTGCCACGACATCCGCCAGAAGGGGGACCAGTGGGACCGCGACACCGTCATCGTCGACGACGAGCTGCGCGACCTCTTCGCCCGGGTGCCGTCCGGGGTGCTGCTCGAGGTGCTCCTCGACACGTGCCACAGCGGCACGGGCCTGAAGGACCTCGAGGAGATCCTGCAGGCCCAGCTGCTCGGCCGGAAGCCGCGGTTCCTCCCGGCACCCACCCGGCGCGGTCTCGAGCAGACGCGCGCCATCCGGGCCGTCGCCCCGGTGCGCACGGTCGACCGCAAGGCGCTCGTCGAGCTGACCCGCAGCCGCGGGACCGCCTCCAAGCCGGTGCTGTTCGCGGCCTGCGAGCCCGACCAGACGGCCTCCGACGCGACGTTCGACGGTCGCTCCAACGGTGCCTTCACCTACCTGTTCCTCAAGGCCATGAAGGACACTCCCGCGGCGACGCGCACCGAGCTGCTGCGCACGGTCACGGCCGGCCTCAAGGCGGGCGACTTCAGCCAGCGTTCGACGCTGGAGGGGCCGGCCAAGTCGAAGAAGGTCGGCTTCGGCCAGCTCTGGTAGCACGACCGCCGGTGAGCCACGACACAGGTGTCGGTACTCACACGCGAGGGCGCTGACCCGGCAGCCGACGCGGCGGCATACTCGGTCGGAGCTGTCCCAGCCCAGAGCACCCAGCCCGAGCACTCGCAAGGTGGCGATCCGCGCATGTCCCGACTCCAGCAGACCGAAGGCCTCACCGAGGAGCAGCACGAGCTCGTCAAGCTCGTGCGCGAGTTCGTCGACGAGCAGATCATCCCGGTGGCCACCGAGCTCGAGCACAAGGACGAGTACCCCCAGGCCATCGTCGACGGCATGAAGGAGATGGGGATCTTCGGCCTGATGATCCCCGAGGAGTACGGCGGCCTCGGCGAGTCGCTCCTGACCTACGCCCTCTGCGTGGAGGAGATCGCACGCGGCTGGATGAGCGTCAGCGGCATCATCAACACGCACTTCATCGTCGCGTACATGGTGCTCCAGCACGGCACCGACGAGCAGAAGCAGCGCTACCTGCCGAAGATGGCGACCGGCGAGATCCGCGGCGCCTTCTCGATGAGCGAGCCCGGCTGCGGCAGTGACGTGTCGGCGATCAAGACCAAGGCGGTCAAGGGCGACGACGGCGAGTGGACGATCAACGGCCAGAAGATGTGGCTCACGAACGGCGGATCGGCGAACCTCGTCGCCGTCCTCGTCAAGACGGACACGGGCGCCGACTCGGTCTACAGGAACATGACGACCTTCCTCGTCGAGAAGGAGTCGGGCTTCGGCGAGACCGCGCAGGGGGTCACCGTGCCCGGCAAGATCGACAAGATGGGCTACAAGGGCGTCGACACGACCGAGCTCGTCTTCGAGGGCCACCGCACGACCGACGCGCAGATCCTCGGCGGCGAGCCGGGCAAGGGCTTCTACCAGATGATGGACGGCGTCGAGGTGGGCCGCGTCAACGTCGCCGCGCGCGGATGCGGTGTCGCGAGAAGGGCTTTCGAGCTGGGCGTGTCGTACGCCCAGCAGCGCGAGACGTTCGGCAAGAAGATCGTCGACCACCAGGCCGTCCTCTTCCGGCTCGCCGACATGGCCGTCAAGGTGGAGGCCGCCCACGAGATGATGGTCAAGGCCGCGCGCAAGAAGGACTCCGGCCAGCGCAACGACCTCGAGGCCGGCATGGCGAAGTACCTTGCGTCCGAGTACTGCTCGCAGGTCGTCGAGGACTCCTTCCGCATCCACGGCGGCTACGGCTACTCGAAGGAGTACGAGATCGAGCGCCTCTACCGCGAGGCCCCGATGCTGCTCATCGGCGAGGGCACCGCGGACATCCAGCGCATGATCATCGGCCGCCGGCTCGTGGAGGACTACAAGCTCAAGGCCTGACGAACCGCGATGCTCGGCCGGGCGGGTGCGAGGATGGTGGCATGAGCCTGCAACCGAAGGGTCCGGGGGGACGCCAGGGATTCGCGACGCTGTCCTTGGAGTACCCCATGTCGCTCGGTGTCTTCGACAAGTACGAGGACGCCCAGAAGGCTGTCGACACGCTGTCCGACAACCAGTTCCCGGTCGAGAACTGCCTCATCGTCGGCACCGACCTCAAGCAGCTCGAGCGCGTGACCGCCCGGCTGACGTGGGGCCGCGTGGCGCTCGGGGGGCTGCTGTCCGGCATCTGGCTGGGGCTCTTCGTCGGGCTCATCCTGTCGCTGTTCTCACGGCCGACCAGCGCGGTCACGCTGCTGCTGTCGACGGCCCTGTACGGCGCCGTGTTCGGTCTCATCTGGTCGCTCGTCGGCTACGCGTTCACGCGCGGCGCCCGCGACTTCTCGTCGGTCAGCCAGGTCGTGGCCACCCGCTACGAGGTCTTCGCGGAGCACAAGGTCGCCCAGCGCGGCCGCGAGATCCTCGCCAAGGCGGGCATCTCCCCGGGCGGCCAGTCGAGCATCGGCATCGCACCGGTGACGCCGGCGCCGGGCACCGCCGGCGACCCGTCCGCGACCCCGGGCGCCCCGCCGCGGCCCGACGACGCGCCGCCGCCCCCGGTCGGCTGAGCCGGCTCGCCCGACCCGTCGCGCGCCGGCGGCCACCAACCCGCGCCCCACTGTTTGCAA
>CBHRRQ010000110.1:0-12699 GCA_966081555.1 uncultured Terrabacter sp. | reverse complement strand
GGCCCCGGCTGCGCGAGCCCAGGGCCCGGTGCGCGGTGGGGGGCGGGCCCCCCTGGGGCGCCGCGGCCCGGGCCGCGGCGCAGGCCGATCTCGACACGGCGCTCTGGGGCATCCCGTCCGCGACGTCGGGTCGGGCGCTGCGCATCATGTCGCTCGCGGCGAACCTCTCCCGGCTGGCGCACCGGACATCCGGGCTCACCTCGCTCGGCTCCGGCGGCCTCGACGCCGGCACGGCCGCGGGCCGCGGCATGCTGCTGCGCAACCTCGCAGCCGACGCCGACACCGCGCTCGCCGACGCGACCAACGTCGCGGTCATGTCGATCGCCGGCTGGCGGCCGGCCTAGGCCGACTCCTCCTCGTCGGGCGCCGACGAGCCGAGGACGGCCGTGACGGCACGCGCGTAGGCGCGCTCGGCGTCGATGTCGACGTGGCGCTCGAGGTCGTCGTGCTCCCCACGGATCGTGACGGCATACCCGCCCTCGAGGCGCTCCAGCGAGACGAAGGCGTCGCCGAGCAGGTCACGCAGCTGGTCCTCGCGGGGCAGCCAGACGACCTTGTCCTGCTCGACGCTGTCGAGCGCCCACTCAGTCGTGCCGTTGAAGCCGATGACGTCGCCGGTCTTGAAGTGGTGCACGTCGACGGTGATCTCGCTGATGACGAAGACGTCCTCCTCCATGCCGTTGACCGGGACGACGAAGCGGTCTCCCGAGCTGGGCTGCCAGACGAGGCCGGCGTCGGTGAGCCGTCGGGCGAGTTCGATGGTCAGCATGCTCCATCGTCACATCCGGCCGGTCACGGGCCAAGAAACCCTAGATTTGTCCCGTGACCGACCAGAGCGAGAAGACCGACCGCCCCCGCCTGACGCCCCTCGACGAGACGACCTTCGACACCGTGCTCTGCGTCGTCGCGCACCCCGACGACCTGGAGTACGGCACGGCCGCCGCGGTCGACAAGTGGGTGCGCGCCGGCAAGACGGTGACCTACCTGCTCGTCACGCGCGGAGAGGCCGGCATCGACACGATGGCGCCGGCGGAGGCGGGCCCGCTGCGCGAGGGCGAGGAGCGCGAGGGGGCGGCCCGGGTCGGGGTCGACGTGGTCGAGTTCCTCGACGGCTTCGTCGACGGCGTCGTCGAGTACGGGCTGCCGCTCCGGCGCGCCATCGCCCGCGAGATCCGCATCAGGCGCCCCGACCTCGTCATCTCGACGACGTATGCCGACCACTTCCCGGGCGGGTTCGTCAACCAGGCCGACCACCGCGCGGTCGGGCTCGCCACCGTCGACGCGAAGGCCGACGCCGGCAACCGGTGGATCTTCCCGGACCTGCTCGAGGAGGGGCACGAGCCGTGGCAGGCCAAGCAGCTCTTCGTCACCGCGGACCCCGAGCCGACCCACTTCGTCGACACGTCCGACCACTTCGAGGCCGCGGTCGCCTCGCTCGAGGCCCACGACGCGTACCTCGCCGCGCTCGGACCGGACTACCCCAAGCCCCGCGACCTGCTGCAGACGATCCTCGGCGGTCCGGCCGAGGTGACCGGCGCCACCTACTCCCTCGCGGGACGTCTCATCGGGTGACGAGCGCCTCGACCAGCGGGCGCAGGGCACTGGCGCGATGAGCCTGCCAGGTGCGCATGGTCGGAGCAGACGGCACCGGGTCGCGCAGTGAGTTGTGCATGAACATGCCGCTCATCGCCACGACGAATCGCGTTGCCTCGTAAGGCAGTCCGGCGAGGATGCCCTTGGCGGTGCGGAGGGCCACCGCCTCTCCCCCGATGTGCCCGCAGGCCACGACGTCCGCGGCCAGGCAGGCGGTGTCGAGCCACGACGCCCCTGTCGCCGCGTGCGCCCAGTCGACGAGCCAGACGCCATCGTGGTGCTCCACGACGTTGTCGCAGCGGACGTCCAGGTGCACCGCGTGGTAGCCGGCAGTCCAGGTGCGCCAGCCGCGGCTCATGGCGATGAGCGCGCCCAGGTGCTCCCGCTCCCAGGGGTCGAGCACCTCTCCGACGTCGGGTCGCTCGGCGAGGAGCTCCCAGCCGTCGAGGGTGGGGAGGCGCTCGAGCGCCGGCGAGAGTCCGTCGACGTCGGTGTGCGCGGAGAGGGCCGCCACCGCCTCGGTGGCAGCCGCGAGGTGCTGCGACCGCCAGGGCGGCCCGACGGCGGTTCCCGACGCAGCCTCGGTCACGATGACGACCCAGTCGCCGTGCACCACGTGCGCCACGAGCCGGGCGTGCGACACGTCGTCGGGAACCCTCGCGAGCACCTCGACCTCGCGCGCGTAGAGCGCGTGCGCCTTTTCACTCTGTTGTGCTGCAACGGCTTTCGCGAAGACCTGGCGCCCGTCACCGAGCGCGAGGACCGCCGCCGGTCCGGGCGCCATGCCGCCGTGGACCGCCTCGACCCCGACGACCGGCGCGTCCAGGACGCGCTCGACGGCGCGGACCAGCGGTCGTGGGGCGTCGGCCCAGTCGGATCGTGCGGTGAAGCCTGCCGGCATCAGCCGCCGAGGACTGCCCGGTAGACCTCGAGAGTGCGGTCACCGATGGAGGCCCACGAGAAGGAGTCGACCGCTCGTGCGCGGCCGGCCTGCCCGAAGGCGCGCGCCCGGTCGACGTCCGACACGGCGGCGGTGAGGGCCGCGGCGAGGTCCGAGACGAAGCGGTCGGGGTCGACGGGGGTGCCGGTGCCGTCGGTCACCTGCTCGATGGGCACGAGCCAACCGGTCTCACCGTCCACGACGACCTCGGGGATGCCGCCGGTCGCCGTGGCCACCACCGCGAGCTCGCACGCCATGGCCTCGAGGTTGACGATGCCGAGCGGCTCGTAGACCGACGGGCACGCGAAGACGGTGCCGTGGCTCAGCAGGGCGACGACCTCGTTGCGCGGCAGCATGTCGGGGATCCACACCACGCCCTCGCGCTGCGCCCGCAGCTCGTTCATGAGTCCCTCCACCTCGGCGAGGATCTCGGGGGTGTCGGGCGCGCCCGCGCAGAGCACGAGCTGGACGTCGGGCGGCAGCTGGGCGCAGGCCCGGAGCAGGTAGGGCAGGCCCTTCTGCCGGGTGATGCGCCCGACGAAGACGACCGACCGCTTGTCCGGGTCGACGCCGTGCTTGCGCACGGTGTCGGCGGCCTCGGGTGAACGGTCGGCCTGCCACAGCTGCGCGTCGATGCCGTTGTGCACCACGTGGACTCGCGACGGGTCGAGCGACGGGTAGCTGCGCAGGATGTCGTCGCGCATGCCCGCGCTGACCGCCACGACGCCGGCAGCCGACTCGTAGGCGGTGCGCTCGGCCCACGACGACACGCGGTAGCCGCCACCGAGCTGCTCGGCCTTCCACGGCCGCATCGGCTCGAGCGAGTGCGCGGTCACGACGTGCGGCATACCACCGAGGAGCGACGCGAGGTGCCCGGCCATGTTGGCGTACCAGGTGTGGGAGTGCACGAGGTCGGCGCCGACGCAGTCGCCGGCCATGGCGACGTCGACACCGAGGGTCTGTATGGCGGCGTTGCTGCTCGCCAGCTCGGCGAGGTCGGCGTAGGCCGTCGTGCCGGCCTCGTCGCGCGGCGCGCCGAAGCAGCGCACCTGCACGTCGATGTCGCCGCGCGCCCGCAGGGCACGGACGAGCTCGGCCACGTGGACACCGGCGCCTCCGTAGATGGCGGGCGGGTACTCCTTGCTGAGGATGTCGACGCGCACACCTCGACCCTAGTGCCGTCGCCGTCCCAGAGAGCGAAAAGCTCTGGCGATCTTGCGTGCTGAACCTGTCGAGCCGCCGGAGCCTGCCCTAGGGTGGCGAGCATGGCCCGACGAAGCCCAGCCGCTGGTCCGAAGGTTCTTGCGATCGTGCTCGCCGGGGGTGAGGGCAAGCGGTTGATGCCGCTCACCGCCGACCGGGCCAAACCAGCGGTGCCGTTCGCGGGCATCTACCGCCTGATCGACCTCGCCCTGTCGAACGTCGTCAACTCCGGCTACCTCCAGGTCGTGGTGCTGACGCAGTACAAGTCGCACAGCCTCGACGCCCACGTCACCAAGACGTGGCGCATGTCGACGCTCCTCGGCAACTACGTGACGACGGTGCCCGCGCAGCAGCGGGTCGACAAGAACTGGTACCTCGGCAGCGCCGACGCGATCTACCAGAGCCTCAACCTCATGCACGACGAGCGGCCCGACATCGTCGTCGTGGTGGGCGCCGACCACGTCTACCGCATGGACTTCAGCGCCATGGTCGAGCAGCACATCGAGTCGGGGGCGGCCTGCACGGTCGCCGCCATCCGGCAGCCGATCTCGCTCGCCAACCAGTTCGGCGTCATCGAGGTCGACGATGCCGATCCGTCGAAGATCGCTGCGTTCCTCGAGAAGCCGAGCGACCCGAAGGGCCTGCCCGACAACCCCGCCGAGGTGCTGGCCTCGATGGGCAACTACGTCTTCACCGCCGACGCGCTCGAGGCCGCGGTGACGGCCGACCACGACGACGCGGGCTCCAACCACGACATGGGCGGCGACATCGTGCCCTACTTCGTCGGTCGGGGTGAGGCCGGCGTCTACGACTTCAAGGACAACGAGGTGCCCGGCGCGACCGACCGCGACCGCGGCTACTGGCGCGACGTCGGGACGATCGAGTCCTACTACGACGCCCACATGGACCTCATCTCGATCCACCCGGTCTTCAACCTCTACAACTACGAGTGGCCGATCTACACCCAGCACAGCCCCTACCCGCCGGCGAAGTTCGTGCACGGCAGCGGCGACCGCATCGGCGAGGCGCTCAACTCCGCGGTCTCCCCCGGCGTCGTCGTCTCCGGCGCCCACATCTACGCGTCGGTGCTGTCACCGCTCGTGCACGTCCACTCCTACGCGAGCATCCAGGGTTCGGTGCTGCTCGACGGTGTGCAGGTGCAGCGGCACGCACAGATCCGCCGCGCGATCATCGACAAGAACGTCGTCATCCCCGAGGGCTGCCAGATCGGCATCGACCACGAGTACGACCGGGCGCGCGGCTTCCACGTCACCGACACCGGGATCGTCGTCGTCGGCAAGGGCCAGACCGTAACTCG
Source organism: uncultured Terrabacter sp. (assembly GCA_966081555.1). Lineage (GTDB taxonomy): Bacteria > Actinomycetota > Actinomycetes > Actinomycetales > Dermatophilaceae > Terrabacter. The sequence continues at coordinate 7,645 of CBHRRQ010000110.1, read as the reverse complement.
ATGAGCCGTCCCGACGACCGCGCGGACTCGGTCGGCGACGCCGGTCCGCGCGCGACCTGACGTTGGGTCGACCCGGCCCACCGTCAGGTCGGCGTCGGCCACCGGCTCGTCTCGGCCCTCGTCGACCTGGCCCACGAGCTCGGCGTCGAGCACGTGACCGTCCACTCGAGCCGGCGCGCGGTGACGCTCTACGAGCGCGTCGGTTTCGTCCACGACCACGAGCTGCTCAACCACGTGCCCTGAGCCCCCACCGGCCGTGTCGCCACGCGGTGCGAGGATGGTCACCCGGCACGGCCCGGGCCCGCCGTAACGTGCGGGCCGAACGGCATACGTCATCGTCTGCGGAGGACCCATGAGCGCCCAGCCCGAAGCGAACGCCCCCCTCACGCCCCCGGCGAGTGCAGCCGACCCACGGCCCGCGCGGGTCGGCATCCAGATCCCGCCGCAGCACGCGACGTGGGCGCAGATCCGCAGCACGGCCGCGACGCTCGAGGAGATGGGCGTCGACGTGCTGCTCAACTGGGACCACTTCTTCCCGCTCAGCGGCGACCCCGGGGGCCTGCACTTCGAGTGCTGGACGATGCTCGGGGCATGGGCCGAGTCGACCGAGAGCGTCGAGATCGGCGCCCTCGTGACGTGCAACAGCTACCGCAACCCGAGCCTGCTCGCCGACATGGCCCGCACGGTCGACCACATGAGCGAGGGACGGCTGATCCTCGGCATCGGCTCGGGCTGGAAGCAGCTCGACTACGACGAGTACGGCTACGAGTTCGGCACGGCAGGTGGGCGGCTCGACAACCTGGCCCGTGACCTGCCGATCATCCGCGACCGCTGGGCGAGGCTCAACCCGCCTCCCACGCGGGACATCCCGATCCTCATCGGCGGCGGCGGCGAGAAGAAGACGCTGCGCATCGTGGCCGAGCACGCCTCGATCTGGCACGGCTTCGGCGGCCCCTCGGAGGTCGCGCACAAGCATCGGGTGCTCGACGAGTGGTGCGCCCGTCGCGGCCGCGACCCGCTCGAGATCGAGCGGTCGGCCGGGGTCGCCTTCGTGCCGGGACGCAACCCCGACCAGTCCGGCGACTACGCCGGCAACGCGCAGCAGCTGCACGACATCGGCACCCGGCTGTTCACCGCGAGCGTGTCGGCCGCCCACCCGGACCTGGCGCGCGTACGCGACCTGCTCCAGTGGCGTGATGAGGTCAACGCCACACGGGCGGGGGCGACCACCGGAACCGCCTGAGGGTACGCACCGGTCATGTTGACCGCGACCTTCTGGGGCCTCGTCGGCGGCGCCGCCCTGCTCGTCGGGGCCCTGCTCGGCCTGTACGCGCACGCCTCCAACCGCGTCATCGGCATCGTCATGGCCTTCGGCTCCGGCGTGCTCATCAGCGCGGTCGCCTTCGAGCTGACCGAGGAGGCGTTCCGCTCCGGCGGCACGCTGCCCGTGGTGCTCGGCCTCGTGGGCGGGTCGCTCGTCTTCTTCGTCGGCGACTGGCTCATCGACCGCCGCGGCGGCCACCGGCGCAAGAGCCCGACGGGCACGCCGCAGCAGGGCGCGGGCGCGATGGCGCTCGTCCTCGGGGCGCTGCTCGACGGCATACCGGAGTCGGCGGCGATCGGCGTCAGCATCCTCAGCGGCGGCGAGGTGGGCATCGCCATGGTGGCGGCCGTCTTCCTCTCCAACGTGCCCGAGTCGATGTCGGCCAGCGCCGGGCTCAAGCGCGCCGGCCGCTCCACCGGCCAGGTGCTCCGGCTGTGGCTCACGGTGACCGTCGCCTCGGGGCTCGCCGCCGGGGCCGGCTACGTGCTGCTGCAGGGAGCCTCGCCGGCGGTCGTCGCAGGCATCCAGACCTTCGCCGCCGGGGCGATCATCACGATGCTGGCCGACACGATGATCCCCGAGGCGACCGAGCACGCCGGCCGGCTCGTGGGCCTCGTGACGATGATCGCTTCGCCCTCGCCTTCCTGCTCAGCGCGCTCGGCTGAGACGACGCTCACCACTCCCGAGCCGCCGTATGCCGGATGGCGAGGTGGCGCCCACCCGTGCCCTCACTACGCTGACGCGGGTGACCGAAGAGAGCCACACGCACGGGACCTCAGCGACGGACATCCAGACGCTCAGCGTCACGGTGACCGGTGACGACCGGCCCGGTGTCACCGGCACCCTGCTCGGAGCGCTGTCGGGCGTGGACGCCGAGGTGCTCGACATCCAGCAGGTGGTCGTCCACGGCCACCTCACCCTGACGGTGCTGCTGCGTCCCGGCGCGCACGTCGACCAGCTGCGCGACGCCGCGGCCGTGGCCGCCCATCGGCTCGGGCTCACGCTCACCGTCGTCGAGGGCACGGGTGACAACGCGCGTCCCCGTCAGGGCCGGGCCGCCGTCGTGGTGCTCGGCGCGCCGTTGAGCACCGACGCCGTGTCGCTCGTGACCACCCAGATCGCCGAGCACGGCGCCAACATCGACCGCATCCGGCGCCTCTCGCGCTACCCCGTCACGACCGTCGAGTTCGACGTGTCGGGAGCCGACGTGCCGTCGCTGCGCCGGGACATGGCGCTCGTCGCGGCCTCGGAGGCCATCGACATCGCCGTCGCCCCCGGCGGCCTCGCCCGGCGCGGGCGCCGCCTCGTCGTCCTGGACGTCGACTCGACCCTGATCCAGCAGGAGGTCATCGAGCTGCTCGCCGCTCACTGCGGACGTGAGGCGGAGGTCGCCGAGGTGACGCAACGGGCCATGGCCGGTGAGCTCGACTTCGAGGAGTCGCTCCGGGCACGCGTCGCGACGCTGGCGGGCCTGCCGGCGAGCGTCCTCGACGAGGTGCGCGCGGCCGTGGAGCTCACCCCCGGGGCCCGCACCCTCGTGCGCACGCTCAAGCGTCTCGGCTTCACCGTCGGCCTCGTCAGTGGTGGCTTCATCGAGATCGTCGGCGACCTCGCAGCCGAGCTCGGCATCGACCACGCCCGCGCCAACCGGCTCGAGATCGTCGACGGGCACCTCACCGGAGGCGTCGTCGGCGACGTCGTCGACCGGGCCGGCAAGGCCCGTGCCCTCCGCGAGTTCGCCGAACAGGAGGGCCTGCCCCTCAGCCGCACCGTCGCCATCGGCGACGGCGCGAACGACCTCGACATGCTCGACGCCGCCGGCCTCGGGGTCGCCTTCAACGCCAAGCCGATCGTGCAGGAGCAGGCCCAGACCTCCGTCAACGTGCCCTACCTCGACTCGGTGCTCTACCTGCTCGGAATCTCCCGCGAGGAGATCGAGGAGGCCGACATCGACGACGGCACGCCGACCCAGGCTCCGCCGGTCCCGCACCACGGTCACTAGGCTGGCGCGATGCAGACCGTGGCCACCTCGTCAGCAGCACCGAACCCTGACGGCGTGAGGCGCACGCTGCTCGTCATCGGTGGCGCCGAGGACCGCATCGGCCGGTCGGTCGTGCTCAAGCGCTTCGTCAAGCTCGCCGGCGGCCGCCGGTCGCACATCGTCGTCATCCCCACGGCGTCGTCGTTCGCCGACGAGGTGTCCGAGGCGTACCGCGACGTCTTCACCCGCCTGCGCGGGGGCGACGTCTCCGTCGTCAACCCGGCGACCCGACGCGACTCGAACGACCCGGCGATGGTCGAGCTGCTCGACAGCGCCACCGGCGTCTTCCTCACCGGCGGCAGCCAGGTCAAGCTCTCCCAGAACATCGTCGGCACCCCCGTCGGCGACGCGATCGTGCGGGCGTACGAGCGCGGCGCCGTCGTCGCCGGCACCTCCGCCGGTGCCTCGATCATGAGCCGCTACATGATCTCGCTCGGCGAGGAGGGGCTCACCCCGCGCCAGCGCGCCAGCCAGATCTCCGCGGGCCTCGGCCTCGTGGAGGACATCATCATCGACCAGCACTTCGACCAGCGCGGCCGCTACGGCCGGCTCATGTCGATGGTCGCGGCCTCCCCCAACCTGCTCGGCATGGGCATCGACGAGAACACCGCGGCCGAGATCCGCGGCGGCACCGTCATGTCGGTCATCGGCGCCGGCTCGATCTTCGTGGTCAACGCCCGCAACGCCATCACCGACGCTCCCGACGCCCGGCGCGGTGCGCCGCTGCTCGTCTCCGGCGCGGTCGTGCACTCGCTGCCCACGGGCAGTACGTTCGACCTGGACCACGTCGAGCTGACCGCGTTCGTCGAACGTCACCCCGACATCGAGGGTGCGGTCGTCCCGGCGAAGGTCCGGGCGGCGCGCTCCTCGACGAGCAGCGCCGCTCGCTAGTCCACCAGTCCCGCCCGTCCCGCAGAGTACGGTCGAGCGCGAGGTGCCCCTGCGGCATACGCACGACCACGTAGGAGGAGATCCATGGCCGTCGAGGTCCCCACCCCCACAGGCCCGGCCCGTCCGGACCTGAAGATCCTCGAGACCCGGATCTACCGCGGCCCCAACGTCTGGTCCTACCAGCAGGCCATCCACCTCGTCGTCGACCTCGGCAGCCTCGAGGAGTACCCGACCGTCTCGCTCGACGGCTTCACCGACCGGCTCATCGAGCTGGTGCCCGGCCTCGAGCGGCACACGTGCTCGCTCGGCCGGCGCGGCGGCTTCATCGAGAGGCTGCGCGAGGGCACCTGGCTCGGCCACGTCGCCGAGCACGTCGCGCTCCAGCTGCAGACCCTCGCCGGCCACGACTCGCGGCGCGGCAAGACCCGCGCCGTCAAGGGCGAGCCGGGGCACTACAACGTCATCTACAGCTACACCGACGAGACCGTCGGCGTCGCGGCGGGGAAGCTGGCCGTGCGCCTCATCAACCACCTCGTCGACAGCGAGGACGGCTTCGACTTCGAGACCGAGTTCAACGCCTTCCTCAAGCAGGCCGAGCGTGTCGCCTTCGGGCCGTCGACGGCGGCGATCCTCGAGGAGGCCGCCGCCCGCGACATCCCGTTCATCCGCCTCAACTCCGCCTCGCTCGTCCAGCTGGGGCAGGGCGTGCACGCCCAGCGCATCCGGGCCACGATGACGTCGAAGACCGGCGCCCTCGCCGTCGACATCGCGAGCGACAAGGACATGACGACCAAGCTGCTCGGCTCCGCGGGCCTGCCCGTGCCCAAGCAGGAGGCCGTACGCACCCTGCGCGGCACGCTCGACGCCGCCCGCCGCATCGGGTTCCCCGTCGTCGTCAAGCCGCTCGACGGCAACCACGGTCGCGGGGTCTGCCTCAACCTCCAGAGCGAGGAGGAGGTCGAGAAGGCGTACGACATCGCCAAGGCCGAGTCGCGGCGCGGCACGATCATCGTCGAGTCGTTCGTCACCGGGCGCGACTACCGCTGCCTCATCGTCGGCGGCCGCATGCAGGCCATCGCCGAGCGGGTGCCGGCCCACGTCGTCGGCGACGGCACGCACACCGTGGCCGAGCTCGTGGAGATCACGAACGCCGACCCCCGGCGCGGCGTCGGGCACGAGAAGGTGCTGACGAAGATCAAGGTCGACGCCAACGCGCTCGAGATCCTCGCCGGCCAGGGCCACACGCTCGACTCGGTGCCGCCCGAGGGCGAGATGGTCAAGCTGGCTCTCACCGGCAACATGTCGACCGGCGGCATCTCCATCGACCGCACCTTCGACGCGCACCCCGACAACGTCGAGATCGCCGAGGAGGCCGCGCGCATCGTGGGCCTCGACGTCGCCGGCATCGACTTCATCTGCCCCGACATCACCTACCCCGTGCGTGAGACCGGTGGCGCGATCTGCGAGGTCAACGCAGCGCCAGGCTTCCGCATGCACACGCACCCGACCGTCGGCGAGCCGCAGTTCATCGCGAAGCCGGTCGTCGACCTGCTCTTCCCGCCGGGCGCGCAGTCGCGCGTGCCGATCGTCGCCGTCACCGGCACCAACGGCAAGACGACGACGTCGCGCATGATCGCCCACATCTTCAAGGGCCTCGGCCGCAAGGTCGGCATGACCTCGACCGATGGCGTCGTCATCGACGAGCGGCTCGTCATCAAGGCCGACGCGTCGGGTCCCCGGTCGGCCCGGATGGTGCTGCAGAACCCGCGCGTCGACTTCGCCGTCATGGAGGTCGCGCGTGGCGGCATCCTGCGTGAGGGCCTCGGCTACGACCGCAACGACATCGCCGTCGTCACCAACATCGCCCCGGATCATCTGGGCATGAAGGGAATCGACACCCTTCGCCAGCTCGCCGACGTCAAGGCCGTCATCGTCGAGGCCGTCCCGCGCGACGGCTTCGCGGTGCTCAACGCCGACGACCCGCACGTGCGCAACATGCGCCGCAAGTGCTCGGGCGGCATCGTCTGGTTCACGATGTCCGAGCCGGGCAGCGAGGTGCGCGAGTTCGTCGACGACTACTGCCGCCGCGGCGGCCGCGCCGTCGTGCTCGAGCCCAGCGACCGCGGCGAGATGATCGTCATCAAGCACGGTCGCCGCAGCATGCAGCTCGCGTGGACGCACCTGCTGCCGTCGACGTTCGGCGGTGCGGCGCGGTTCAACGTCGCGAACGCGCTGGCCGCGGCCGGCGCCGCGTTCGCCGCGGACGCTCCCCTGCACGACATCCGGCAGGGTCTGCGCACCTTCGCGACGACGTACTACCTCTCCCCCGGCCGTCTCAACCTCGTCCAGGTCGCCAACGCCGACGTCTTCGTCGACTACTGCCACAACGCCGCCGGCATGAAGGAGCTCGGCGCGTTCGTCGACCGCTACGCCGCGCAGAAGCAGGGCCAGGCCGACCTCGGCCGCACCTCGCGCATCGGCATGATCGGTGCCGCTGGTGACCGGCGCGACGACGACATCCGCGAGCTCGGTGCCGTGGCCGCGCAGCACTTCGACGTGCTCGTCGTGCGCGAGGACGCCCGCCTGCGTGGACGCAAGGCCGGTGTGAGCGCCGCGCTCGTCGCCGAGGGTGCGCGTCAGGCGATGGTCGAGGGCGCGCGCTGCCGCCAGGTCGAGATCGTGCTCGACGAGCTCGAGGCGACCCGCCACGTGCTCGCCCGCACCAACCCCGGCGACCTCGTCGTCATGTGCGTCGACCAGCACTCGATGGTCGTCGCCGAGCTCGAGGAGCGCACCAAGTCGGCCCAGGCCGGTGCCCGCATCGGCACGCCCGCTGCGGCGACGAGCGACCCCGACCTCGACCCGACCACCCTCACCGAGACGGCCGAGGCCGAGGGCGACGAGGCCGAGGGTGAGGCGCTCGGTGCGGCCCCGGGCGAGACCCAGCCCGAGATGGCCGACGACACCGCCATCTGACGCCGCACGAGGTCACCGAGCGGCTGGAACTGCGCCTTGGCGCAGCCCGTGGCCACCGCTAAAACTGCGCCACGGGCCAGCCCGTGACCACCGCTAAAACTGCGCCACGGCGCAGTTCCAGCGCGCTTCGGCGTCAGATTCGACCCGAAACCGCGCCGTGGCGCACTTTCGGGCGCTCAGGCGTACGCGTACGCTACCCCGCACGCTCAGGCGCCGCGGCTCCCGAACCGTCGGTGACGCGGCAACTCTGCCCCGGCGCACTCATCGGGGTCGATACACCCCACCTCCGCGCTACAACTCCGCCCGGGCGGAGTCATGGACGCGCGGCGCTGCGGGGAGCGCTGGAGCGGCGTCAGTCGGCGGCGGGGGCGAGCTCGTCGGCGTAGGCGCGCAGGGCCCGGCGGTAGCTCTGG
>CBHRRQ010000109.1:0-12728 GCA_966081555.1 uncultured Terrabacter sp. | reverse complement strand
ACGAAGGCCCACTGCTCCCGGCTCGCCTCGCTGTCCTCGGTGAGGGAGGCCCACCAGGGCGTCCGTGCCGGCAGCGTGCGCGTGGGTTCGCTCATGTCGTGCTCCTTGCCCCTGTGTCACCGGTGACCCCAGTGTCACCGGCCTCGACGAAGCACCACCCAAGCACGTCGGCTCACTCAGGAGAGGGATGCGCCCCCACAGATCACGATCGTCTGGCCCGTCACCATGGCGCCCGTCGGCTCGAGCAGGAAGCGCGTGAGGGCCGCGACCTCGGACGGCTCGACCAGTCGCCCCAGTGGCGGCACGACGGGGGGCACCGACGCGCGGTTGGGGTCCTCGAGCATCGCCGTACGCGTGGGGCCCGGCGCGACCACGTTGACCGTGACTCGGCGAGGGGCCAGCTCGGCCGCCCACGAGCGGGCCATCGCGACCATCGCTGCTTTGGTGGCGGCGTACTGGCTCTTGCCGGGCACGCCCGACATGGTGCGGCTGCCCACGAGCACGATGCGGCCGCCCTCGACGAGCGAGCCGACGAGTCCGCTGACGAGCAGCTCGGCGCCCCGCACGTGCACGGCCCACATCCGTTCACCGTGTTCGGGCTTCAGGTCAGCCACGCCCGCGGAGAACTGCAGGCCGGCGGCGTGGACGATCGCGTCCACCCCACCGGCCGTGGCGTTGCGGACCGCTCGCACGGCCTCGTCGGCGGAGATCGCGTCCGCCAGGTCGCACGGCACCCACGTGGCGGTGTCCGGCAGTCCACCGCGCGAGCGGCTGAGGCCGAGCACGTGCCACCCGGCGCGGACGAGGTCGCGGGCGATCGCGAGTCCGATGCCCGAGCTGGCCCCGGTGACGACTGCGCTGCGCGTCGCGCACTCGTCAGGCGTTGCAGGGGCCGGCTCGGACGCCGTCGCCCCGGTCACCGGGAGCGGCTCTGGTGCGTGCCGCGCAGGCGGTCGACGAGGTCGGCGGGCAGGTGGAGGTGCTTGATGGCGCGCCGGTGGTAGGTGTACGCGACGTGGAGACCACCGTCAGGAGCGGGGAGCACCGAGGGATAGGACAGCTCGCGGTTGAGGCCGTCGCGGGAGTTGTTCGACATGCAGTAGCCGTCGCCGGTCTCGAGATCGACGAGCACGGGCCACGAGCGGCCATCGTCCGGGCTGAGGCCGAGTGTCATCGGCGCGCGCGGAGCGCCCCAGCAGGCGGTGCGGCGTCCTTCGGCCTCGGCCGCCTGGTGTGACGGCTCGGCGACGACCGGGCCCTCGAGACCGTCGACGACACCTTCGTCGTCGATCTCGTCGTACAGAGAGACCCGCCGCTCGGTGGCGTCGAGCGCCGAGCTGTTGTTGAAGACGAGGGCGACCTCTCCACCACCGGTCGCGACGGCCTGGATCGACGAGTTGTTGTTGGGCAGCGGCGTCGCGGTGGGCTCTTGCCAAGTGAGGCCGTCGTCCGTGGACGTCGTCTCCCAGATGTGGTCGGCCCAGCGGCTGCGGAAGCACGCCCAGAGCGAGCCGTCCTGTCGCACGACGATGTTCATGTGGACGCAGCCGAGCGAACCCGGCACGGGCGCCTCGCTCCACGTGGCACCGGCGTCGTCGCTCCACCACACGCTCGAGGTGTCCTCGTTACCAACCCACTTCTCGCCGGCCACCGTGACGCAGTTGAAGACGGGCAGCAGGATGCGCCCGCTCGACAGCAGCACGGGAGGTTGGCGCACGAAGACGCCGCCCCGGTCCGTGGCCGGGAGCAGCACGGTCGGCGCCTCCCATGTCTCGCCGCCGTCGCGCGACACCCGTCGCCGCACCTCGGAGGTGTCCTGGTTGCCGGCGAGCTGGGCCGTGTAGAGCAGCCACACGGCACCGTCGGGGGCCGTGAAGAGGATCGGGTTCTGCTCCGACCGCGTCGGGTCGTCGCTGAGCGGCACCGGATCGAGCCACGTGTCGGTGCCCGACGGCATCCGCGAGAGGTAGGCGGTGATGTCGCTGACGCCCTCCTGCGTGCCACCGAACCACACGCAGGCTAGGTCGCCGTTAGGCAGCCACGCGAGGTTGGCGGCGTGGCACTGCACCGTCGGCGTGGGAAGGTATGCCGTCCGGCCGCCTCCCTCACGCGGGCGCAGCACGCCGTCGGTCGGGAGGGCTGCGGACGAGGGGCCGGTGACGCTCACGACTCGCTCCGGGCCGCCTTGAGGTGGGCCGTGGAGGCCTGCTCGAGGTGGATGAGGTCGGACGACACCGTCGCCAGGGTGAAGCCCTGACCCAGACGCTTCGCCGCGACCTCGCCACTGGGGGTGTGGAAGCCCGCTGCGATGCCGGCGTCCTGCGCCGCCTTGAGGATCCGCTCGACGGCGGCCTCGAAGACGTCGTCGACGTCGGCGTCGGTGGACGTTCGTCCGCCGACAGCGAGGCGGAGGTCCGAGGGGCCGATGTAGAGCCCGTCGATGCCCGGCGTGGCCGCGATCTCCTCGACGTTGGCCAGGCCCTGTGGCGTCTCGATCATGGCGAGCACCACCGTCGCCGCGTTGCTGTCGGCCGGGTTCGGGCCGATGCGGAGCTGCGAGCGCATCGGCCCGTAGGACCGGATGCCTTCGGGGCCGTACTTCGCGTACGAAACGGCCCGCGCGGCGTCCTCGGCCGTGTTGACCAGCGGCACGATGACGCCGGCCGCGCCGGCGTCGAGCGCCTGCCCGATGAGGAAGGGGTCGTTGGCGCCGACACGCACCATGCCCACGGACTCGCCGCCCGCGTCGATGGCCTGCATGCCGGCGAGAATGCCTTTGTAGTCGAGCAAGCCGTGCTGGGCGTCGAAGCAGACATAGTCCCAGCCGAGCCGCGCGAGCCGCTCGGTCGAGACCGGCGAATCGATGATGACCCAGTAACCGAGGATCTGCTCACGACCGCGTACGCGTCGGGCGTAGTCGAGCACGCGGGCGCGGCTGCGCTCCACGGCCGTCTGGCCGGCGCCTCCCTGCGCGCTCATCGGTTGTACCCCGGCATCGACCCGGCGAGCGCCAGGCCCGCCTCGTCGCACGCGGCGACGACGTCGTCGGGGAGCGGACCGGCTTGTGCAGCAGTGATGTTGGCCTCCAGCTGGTGTGGTTTGGATCCCCCGAGCAGCACCGACGACACGACGGGCTTGCTCAGCAGCCAACGCAGCGACAGCTCGGGGAGGGTGATGCCGGCCTCGGACGCGATGGCGCCGAGGGCCTCGATGACCGCGAACGTCTCGGCGTTCCAGTAGCGGTCCTTGTACATGGACGCGAGAGCGGACGAGCCGAAGCGCCCCTCTTCCGGGGACTCGGTGAAGGAATGGCGTCCGGTGAGCAGCCCCCCACCGAGCGGGTTGTAGACGATCGTGGCCAAGCCCTTGGTCGTCGCGAACTCGGAGTACTCGGCCTCGATGCGGCGCGCGACGAGGTTGTAGAGCTGCTGGGCGAGGATCGGGCGCGGCGTGCCGACGGCGTCGCAGGCGGCGAAGACGTCGCCGATCTGCCAGGCGGAGAAGTTCGAGACGCCGATGGTGCGGACCTTGCCCTCCTTGACGAGCTCGCCCAGGGCCGAGACCGTCTCGTCGATCGGCACGGACCGGTCGGGCTGGTGCAGGTAGTAGACGTCGACGTGGTCGGTGCGCAGCCGGCGCAGGCTCGCCTCGAGCGACGAGCGAAGCCCAGCGGCCGAGAGCAGCGGAGCGCCGTCCGCGTCGCCGGGGTAGATGCCGGCCTTCGTCGCAACGGTGAACGCCTCGCGGCGACCATCGAGGATGTCGGCGAGCATCTCCTCGCTACGCCCGGCGGCATACCCGTTGGCGGTGTCGATGGAGGTGATTCCGGCGTCGAGCGCCGTGTCGACCATGGTGCGCGCCGTCTCGAGGTCGACAGTGTCGCCGAACGTCATGGTCCCGAGGACGAGGCGCGGCAGGGGCTGGTCGAGGCCCGGCAGCTCGAGGGTGGGCAGGGTGGAGGTGGTCATGAGGCCTTCTCGGTCTCGGCCGCGCGGGAGGCAGCGATGTGGCGGATGAGGTGTCGCGGCTTGATGCCGGTCATGAGCCCGGGCTCGAGGGCCGACCGGCGCAGGCGTTGCGTGTAGTCCTCCTGTGGCCGGGACAGCAGGTCGTCGGTGCGCCCGCTCTCGACGATGCGGCCGGCGCGCATGACGATCGTGTCCTGCGAGATGGCACGCACGACGCCGAGGTTGTGCGAGATGAACAGGTAGGTCAGGCCGGTGTCGGCCTGCAGGTCGCGCAGCAGCTCGAGCACCTGTGCCTGGACGGAGACGTCGAGCGCGCTCGTCGCCTCGTCGCAGACGAGCAGCTCGGGGCCGGATGCCAGCGCCCGGGCGATGCCGATGCGCTGCCGCTGGCCACCGGAGAACTCCGGCGGCTTGCGGTCGAGCGCCGTCTTGGGCAGCCCGACCCGGTCGATGAGCTCGGCGGCCTTCTCGCGCTGCACCTTTCGCGACTTCTCACCACGCACCCGCAGTGGCTCGGCGACGATGTCCTGGGCCGTCAGGTGCGGGTCCAGGGAGCCGTAGGGGTCCTGGAACACCATCTGCACCCGGTGGCGCAGCGGCCGCAGCTGCTTCTCGGAGAGTTGGGCGAGGTCGGTGCCGTCGAGGTCGATCGTGCCCGAGGTCGGCCGGAGCAGCCGCACGAGCGCCTTGGCGATCGTGGACTTGCCGCAGCCGGACTCGCCGACGATCGCGAGCGTGCCGCCCTTGGGCACGGCGAACGACACGTCGTCGACGGCTCTGAAGACCTCCTTGCCGGTGCGGTACTCGACCACGAGGTTGCTGACGGTCAGCAGGTTGTCAGCCATGGCTGGCCTCCTTGACGAACGTGTGGGCGTCGGCTGCCGGGTCGTCCCACGGACCGAGCTCGGGGATCGCGCCCAGCAGCTTCTGCGTGTAGGCGTGCTGGGGGTGGTCGACGACGTCGGTCACCGGGCCCCCCTCGACGAAGGTGCCCGACTTCATCACGTGGATGCGGTCGCTCATGAGGCGGGCGACGCCGAGGTCGTGGGTGATGAGCAGCAGCGCGATGCCCGTCTGTTCCTGCAGCTCGAGCAGCAGGTCGAGGATGCCAGCCTGCACCGTGACGTCGAGGGCGCTCGTCGGCTCGTCGGCGACGATGAGGTCGGCGTCGGTGGAGACCGCCATGGCGATGAGGACACGTTGGAGCATGCCGCCCGAGAGCTGGTGCGGGTAGGCGTCGAACTGCTTGGCGGGGTTGCGGATGTGCACCTGCTCCATGAGCGAGAGCGCTCGCGTCCTCGCCTCGGCCTTGCTCAACCTGGGGTACTTCACGCGTACGGCCTCGGTCATCTGGCGTCCGACCGTGCGGATCGGGTTGAGGGCCGTCATGGGGTCCTGCGGGATGAGCGCGACAGTGCGGCCCCGCAGTGCGTTGATGACCTTGCGGTCGCCCGTCACGTCCTGGCCGCCGATGCGGGCCTCGCCCGAGATGACGGCGAGGTCGTCGGGCAGCAGGCGCAGGATCGCCATGGCCGTGGTCGACTTGCCCGAGCCGGACTCGCCGATGATGGTGACGGTCTCGCCCTCGTCGATGTGGAAGCTGACGCCGTCGACCGCCCGGACGACGGAACCGCCGGTCATCAGCTCGACGCGGAGATCCTTGACCTCGAGAACGGTCACGACTGGTCTCCCTTCGCTCGGCGCACGCGGTCGCGCAGACCGTCTCCGACCAGGTTGACGCCGACGACGAGCAGGGCGATGACGATGCCGGGGATGGTGACGAGCCACCACTTGCCGGTCACGAACAGCTCGCGGCCGTCGGAGATGATGCCGCCCCACGTCGGGTAGGGGCGCTGCACGCCCGCCCCGAGGAAGCTGAGCGCGCTCTCGAGGAGCACCGCCTGCGCCAGGAGCAGCAGCACGACGACGAGCACCTGCTGCAGCACGTTGGGGATCACGTGGCGGGCGATGATCGACACCCGGTGCAGGCCGAGGACCCGCGCCGCGGCGACGTACGGCTTCTCCCGCTCGACGAGGACGAGGGCGCGGGTGATGCGGGCCGGCTCGGGCCACTGCGCGAACGCGATGACCAGCGTGATGACCGGGATGGAGGGTCCGAAGAGCGCGACGACGAGCAGCAGCATGAGCAGCAGGGGCAGCGACATCTGTGCCTCGAGCAGGCGCGAGACGATCGTGTCGACCCAGCCGCCGAAGTAGCCCGCCGCGGCGCCCGCGACGATGCCCACGAGGCCCGAGACGACGATCGCAAGGACGCCGATGACGAGCGAGGTCTGGCCACCGTGGAGGACACGGCTCAGCAGGTCTCGACCGTTGGGGTCGGTTCCGAAGAGGTGACCGGCGCTGAAGGGCGGGAGGGACGACTCGGCGAGCGCGCCGACGATGGGGTCGGGCAGGGGAAGCAGCTGGGCGAGCGCGACGGGCAGCACCACGACGGCTGCGCAGATCGCACCGAGCCAGATCTTGATCGTGCTGTAGCGGGCGCGGCGCGCGGCCGCGGATCGTCGCAGGAGCACCTTGGTGACGGCCGAGTCGCGGCCGAGGATCGAGCCGGGGACCTGGCTGAGGTCGGGGACCGACGGCGGCGGCACGTTCGGGTTGGCGGTGGTCATGCGCTGGCCTCTCCGAGGCGGACACGCGGGTCCATGAGTGGGTAGAGCAGGTCGACGAAGAGCTGGACGACGAGGGCCAGCACCACCGTGACGAGAACCGTGGCCTGGATGAGCGGGAAGTCGCGCTGCTTGAGAGCGTTGACGACGAGCTCACCCACGCCCGGCCACTTGAAGACGACCTCGACGATGACCACGCCGTTGAGCATGGCGGCGAAACGGGTGCCGAGCGCGGTGACGACGGGGATCGCCGAGTTGCCGAACGCGTACCGCCAGGTGAGGGCTCGCTGTGAGATGCCGCGCGAGCGGGCCACGGTCAGGTAGGGCGCCGCGAGGTTGCCGACCATCTCGCGGCGCACGAGCCGCGAGATGAGCGCGATCTGGAGGATCGCGATCGTCACGGTCGGCAGCACGATGGAGCTGGCCGAGTCGAACCCGGCGGGCGAGAACCAGCCCAGGTTGACAGCGAAGACGATGAGCAGCACGAAGCCGATCCAGAAGTCCGGCATCGACTGGCCGGCGATCGTCGCGATGTTGGCACCGAGCTCTCGGGCGGTGTTGGCCCGCCGAGCCATCCACACTCCCAGCGGGATCGCCACCACCGCCGTGACGGCGATGGCGGCGACCGCCAGCGTGATGGTGTAGGGCAGACGCTCCATGACGACCTCGAGCGCGGGGCGCTTGAAGAAGAACGACGTGCCCACGTCCCCTTGGAACAGGTGCTGCAGGAAGGTCACGAACTGCACGGGGATCGACTGGTTGAGCCCGAACTGCTGGCGGATCGCCTCGAGCTGGGCCGAGGTCGGGTTCGGCGGCGCGTAGTTCGCCGCGGGGTCGCCCGGGGCCATCCGCAGCAGCACGAAGACCGTCGCGGTCGCGAGGAACGCGGTGAGCACGGTCTGCCCGATGCGCTTGAGGACGTAGGTCAACATGGGATCACCTTGGTGCCGTCTGGAGGCGGCGGCACGGTCAGGCCGAGACCGTGACCGCGCCGAGGTCGTAGGAGTTGATGGCGCGCAGCTTGAGCGTCGTGACGCGCTTGCGCTTGGCGAGGACGTTGTTCGGCGTCCAGGCCCACATGGCCGGCCACTGCGCCCAGATCTTCTCCTGGGCCTGCTTGAGCAGGTCGTTGCGCTTGGCCTCGTCGGCCTCGCCGCCGGCCTGGTCGAGCAGCGCCGTGATCTCCGGGAAGACGAAGCCGTGGTAGGTGTCGCGCGTCTTCTCCTTCTCGGCCGTGCCGCCGTACTGGCCCTGCAGGTTCGTCAGCGCCAGGCCGGTCTGGTTGCCGTAGCCGTTGGCGAGCACGTCCCAGTCGCCGGCCTCGCCGCGACGCCAGGCGTTGATCTCTCCGCCCTTGGGGATCATCTTGAGGGTGGCGGTGACGCCGACGGCGGCGAGCATCTGCGACACGGCCTCGAGCACCCGCGAGGCACCGGCGAACTCGGAGTCCTCCCAGATGAAGGTGAGCTTGAGGCCGGTTCCGCCGTTCGCCGCGAGGAGCTGCTTGGCCTTGGCCGGGTCGTACGTGTAGTCGCCGGTCTTGGCGAATCCCGCGAGCGTCTTCGGCACCACGCCCTCGGCCGAGGTGACCTGGTTGTTCATCAAGGCCTTGATCAGCGAGTCGTGGTCGATCGCGTAGGTGAGGGCCTCGCGCACCTTGGGGTTGGCGAGCGGGTGCCCGGCCGGCTTGCGGAAGTTGTAGAAGAGGTGGATCAGGCGGGTGCCCGGCGTCTCGATGACGTCGACGTCGGCATTCGTCTTGAGCGATGCGGCGGACTCGGGCGTGATGGTGTCGATGACGTCGGCCTGACCCGAGGTGATCGCGATGACGCGCGCACCCTCCTCCTCCTGGTAGGAGACGTTGACCTCCTGGAGCTTCGCCTTCTCGCCCCAGTAGTTGTCGTTGCGCGTCAGCTTGTAGGTGCCGGTGCCGGTGTCGGCCGTGGTGATCACGAACGGGCCGGTGCCGAGTCCGTTGCTCAGCTCCTCGGCCTTGTTGTCCTTCGCCGGCGTGATCAGGATGTTGGACATCAGCGAGTCGAGCGTGACGACTGGGGTCTTGGTCGTGAGAACGAACGTCTTGTCGTCGACCTTTTTGAAGCCGGGCTGCTCGGGGAACTGCGAGGCGACGTAGCCGGCCTTGACCTGGAAGTACAGCTTGAGAGCGGTCTCGACGTCCTCGACGGTGACCGGCGACTTGTCGGAGTAGTGGATGTCGCTGCGCAGCTTGACGGTCCACTCGGTCGGCTTCGTCTGCTCGAAGGACTCGGCGAGGACGAGCTGGGGCTTGAGGTCGTCGCCGATCTTCGTCAGGGCCTCACGCACCGCGCGCTGGACGGTGACGGCCGCGTCGTACTGGTTCAGCTTGTTGTCGAGGCTGACCAGGTTGCGATTGAGGACGATGCTCAGCGTGCCGCCGGCAGCGGCCGCTCCGGCAGTGCTGGCCGAGTTGGCGGACTTGGGCCCGGCGCAGGCGGCGAGCGCGGGAGCGAAGAGAGCTCCGGCGCCGGCCAGCGAGGCGAGCTTGAGGATCGAGCGACGCGAGACCTCGCGCGTCGGCTGGTCAGACGTGGGGAGCAGGACTGGCTGCTGGGGCATCGGAACTCCTCGTTGAGCGGTGGCCTCTCCGTCGGTGGCGCACGCTGCGCCCCTCGGGTCCACCAACCTTTGCACCATTGCGTGATTCGCGCAATACCTGTAGCGTTTTTTGTGAAGGAACAGCCGCGGGTATGCCGTCCGGCACCGCCTACGAGGGCAGCGCGGCAGACCTTCGGCAGCATCGGCAAGGTCGCCAATCTCCTTGTCACACAAGCAGAACTGTTCTCGACAGCACGGTGAGGAGGAGACATGGGAACCCCGTCCTTGGGTGTCGTCGCGGACGACCTGAGTGGCGCCGCCGAGTGCGCATCACACGCGCTGTTGCGCGTTTCGCGCAGCGCTGTGGTGCTCGCCGGCTCCGACACCACCGCGCCGTCCCTGCGTCCCACGGCCGTCCTCACAGTCGACGCGGACTCGCGCCGCCGGTCGGAGGACGACGCCGTGCGCGCGGTGCGCACGGCCGCGGTCCTTGTCGCGGGCGCACCCGTCGTGGTCAAGAAGGTCGACTCGCTCCTGCGCGGGCACGTGGCCGCCGAGGTGGCTGCGCTGGCGGAGGAGCTGCAGCGCACGCCCGTCGTGGCCGTGGCCAACCCGGCCCTCGACCGCGTCGTGCGTGACGGCGTGCTCCACGTCGGCGGCACACCGCTGCACGACACCGACCTCTGGGCCGTCGAGCCGACCGCCGCCCCGACACGCGTCGCCGAGGCGCTGCACCCGTTCCCCACCGTCCTCGTCCCCCACCCCGTGGTCGCGCTCGGGGTCGATGCCGTGGCTGACGCCCTCGTGGCCGCCGCCGACGCCCGCCTCGTGGCCGTGTGCGACGCCGTCACCGAGGCCGACCTCGAGGTGGTCCACGCCGCGGCGACCCGCGTGAGCTCCCACGCCCTGCTCGTCGGTTCCGGAGCGCTCGCCGCCGTCGCCGCGCGAGCCCTCTCCCCCGAACCGCGCCACGTGGCACCTTCGTCTGCAGAACCGACCGACACAGCACCACAACCGCGCCACGACGCACCGTCCGTGCGCGGCACGGTGAGGTCGGCGCTCTTCGTCCTCGGCACACGCGCGCCCGGGCTCGCCGACCAGCTCGACCGTCTCTCCGCTGCGCGCTCCGCGCACACCGTCCTCGTCCGCCCCGAGCATCTGCTCACCGACCCCGAGGGCGTACGCCGTCGGCTCGTCGCCGCGCAGCCGGGCGGTGTCGTCGTGGTGACCCTGGACCCCGCAGCCCCGGCCGACCCGTCACGGGCGCGCCGGTTCGCCGAGGCCCTCGCCGACGTCGTCGCTCCCGCGGCCGACGCGTACGACGCCCTCTTCCTGTCGGGCGGCGAGACCGCACGTGCCGTGCTGGACCGGCTCGGCGTCGACGTGCTCGACGTCGTCGCCGAGGTCGAGACCGGGACCGTCGTCAGCATCCGCCCCGGCGGCCGTGCCGTCGTCACGCGCCCCGGCAGCTTCGGCGACGCCGACTCCCTCGTCCGCGTCGCGGCCCACCTGCTCGACCCCGCACCCCACACCCCCGCCACTCACCACGCACCCGTCGGCGCGACCACCAGCGTCACCGCCAGCGCCACCACAGAGGAGAACCGATGAGCGCCGCCCTTCCCCGCATCGCCGTGACCATGGGAGACGGTGCCGGCATCGGCCCCGAGATCATCGTCAAGGCCCTCGCCGACCCGCACGTCGCGACGATGGCCCGTGTCGTCGTCGTCGGCGACGCCCTGCGCCTCAAGCAGGCCGCCGACATCGCGGGCGTCGCCGTCGACATCGTCACGGTGAGCGACGTCGACGAGGCGGCCGAGGTCCCCGGCCGCATCAACGTCATCGACCTGGGCCTGCTGCCCGAGGACCTGCCGTTCGGCCGGCTGTCCGCGGTGGCCGGCGACGCGGCATACCACTACATCCGCGTCGCGTCGGAGCTCGCGATGGCCGGCAAGGTGCAGGCCATCTGCACCGCCCCGCTGAACAAGGAGGCGCTGCACGCCGGGGGGCACGTCTTCCCCGGTCACACGGAGCTGCTCGCGCACCTCACCGGCACGCCCGAGGTGTCGATGATGCTCTCGACCGAGCGGGTCAAGGTCATCCACGTGACCACGCACATCGGGCTCATCGACGCCGTGAACCGCATCGAACCCGGTCTCGTCGAGCGCGTCATCCGTCGCGGCCACAAAGCCCTGGTCGACGCCGGCAACGCGAACCCCAAGATCGGTGTCTGCGGCATCAACCCACACGCGGGCGAGAACGGCCTCTTCGGCTACGGCGAGGAGGAGGCGAAGATCAACCCCGCCGTCGAGACGTGCCGCGCCGACGGCATCGACGTGCACGGCGCCCTGCCTGCCGACACGCTCTTCTTCCTCGCCGGTCGAGGTGACTACGACCTCGTCGTAGCGATGTACCACGACCAGGGACACGGCCCGGTCAAGGTGCTCGGCCTCGAGGCCGGCGTCAACGTGACGATCGGCCTGCCCGTGATCCGCACGTCGGTCGACCACGGCACCGCCTTCGACATCGCCGGCACGGGCATCGCAGACCACCGCTCCATGATCGAGGCGCTGCGCCTCGGCGCGGAGATGGCGCCGCGGGGCATGGACGCCTAGGGTGCCGAGCGTGGCGAAGCACACGGCACAGACGCGTCGAGGCGAGATCGTGCGCCTCGCCACGACCAGTGGTCTGGCGAGCGTCGAGGAGCTCTCGGACCAGCTCGGGGTGACGGCGTCGACGATCCGGCGTGACCTCGCCAAGCTGACCGCCCAGGGCAAGCTCGCCCGCACCTATGGCGGCGTCATGAGCCTCGCCCACCACCCCGAGGCCTCGCTCCGGCAGCGCCTCGGCGAGGCGCACGCCGCCAAGCGTGACATCGCCCGCTGGGCAGCCGACCAGATCGAGCCGGGCGAGACCGTTCTCCTCGACGCCGGCTCCACCATGGGCGCGCTCGCCGACGCCATGACGAAGATGCCCGAGCTGACCGAGCTGACCGTCGTCACGGCCGGCATCAGCGCCATGGGCACCCTCGCAGACAGCGTCGGCATCGACGTCATCGCCCTCGGCGGCCGACTACGCCCGTTGAGCCAGGCCTTCGTCGGGCCCCTCGCCGAGGCGGCCGTCCAACGACTCAGCTTCGACCGGGCGTTCATGGGCGCCGACAGCGTGCACGCCGAAAGAGGCATCTGCGAGGCCGACCTCGAGCAGACCCGGCTCAAGGAGCTCATGATGAGCCGTGCAGAGCACACGTACGTCCTCGCGCACGCCGACAAGCTCGGACAGTCGCCCTTCCACGCCTGGGCCGTCATGCCCCGCTCGTGGACTCTCGTCACCGACGCCTCCGCCGATCCCGCACAGCTGCAGGCCTTCCGCGACACCGGTGTCGAGGTCGTCGTGGCGCCGAGGCGCGACTGACCGACGCACGTACGCCCTCGGTGGCTCGGACGGCATACCGCGAGTTCGCCTGTGGCTCAGTCCTCCACGACGGTCGTCATCACCCAGTCGCGCACCTCGGGCATGTCCTCGAGGTTCTCGACGATGTATGCCGCGTGCTTGGCCA
>CBHRRQ010000108.1:0-12804 GCA_966081555.1 uncultured Terrabacter sp. | reverse complement strand
ACCACCTATTTTCGACAGCCCACCAAATGCCATCCAGGCGTCCCGGGTAACCCGAGCGGATCTCCAATCCTGGCTAGATGGTCGATCACCCAACTCCATTCGACGTCGTCTTAGTGGATCACACAGCGTCTCGGGACCAGGCATGTTCCCCTCTACTGGCAGCAGCAGCAATTCCAACACTACTAACAGACGATCCTCGAGTCGCCAAAAATCAGTCCAACGAAACAAGTCGCAAGAACTCGCCGAGTTTGAGTTTACTCCTTCATCATCGAAACCGACCAATCGAAGGACCATCATGAGAAAAATGCATTCAGTTCCCATGTTAACGGATCAACCTACCCCCAACCGAGCCTCCAGCAGAGACCGGCGATGCCCCAGGCGAGCAGCGCCGCGAGGGGGCTGCACCATGCCAGCCAGTGCGGCGCGAGGTGGTCACCCGGCAGGCCGAGGACGGCCACGGCCGGGATGTAGGCGACGAAGGCCGTCGGCACGACGAACGTCCAGAAGATGCGCAGCGGGCCGGGGAAGACCTGCTGGCTCTGCTGGGCGGCGTACTGCCCGCCGTAGGTGAAGGAGTTGGTGAACTCCGAGCCGTCCACGAGGAAGAACTGCAGACCGCCCGCAGCCGTGAACAGGGCGGCGAAGATCGCCGTGCCGCTCACGACGGTCAGCACGATGAGCACCACCGTGGCGGGCGACCAGGCGATGCTGCCCGTGGTCAGGGCCACGACGAGCGCGACGGCGGCGACCGACAGCCGCCCGATGCGGCGCATCGACAGCTCGCTCGTCATGAGCTGCGCCAGCAGCGGGAGCGGCCGCACGTAGAAGGCGTCGACCTGGCCGGCCCGGATGTAGACGGGCAGCTGGTCGAGGTGGCCGACGAACATGTCGGCCAGCGAGAAGGCGAGGTTCGACAGGGCGAAGACGAGCAGCGCCGCCGTGAAGTCCAGGCCGCCGAGGAACTCGACGTTGTGGAAGATGACCCACACCTCCGCGAACTCGGCCAGCCCCACCCCGACCGTGCCGAGGATGTCCGTGACGAACGAGGTGCGGTACTGCATCTGCGCGCGGGCGCGCGAGGCGAGCAGCACGCGGTACGGGCGCAGCCGTTGCGACAGCGAGACCCCCGAGTCAGCCACCCTGCACCTCCAGACGTCGTCGGCCGGCGCGCAGCACGACCTGGCCGAGAACGATGAGCACTGTCGCCCAGAAAACCTGCACCGCAACGGCCGACACGATGTCCGCGCCGACCACGCGGCCGGCGAGGATGTCGATCGGGTTCTGCAGCATCGACGGGAACGGCGACCACTGCGCGATGGTGCGCAGCCAGTCGGGGAACCACGGCACCGGGAGGTAGAGCCCGCACAGCAGACCGCCGGTGATCATCCAGAGCAGCGTGATGCCCCGGATCTCGACGAGCCAGAAGGCGAGCAGGTTGATGACGAAGTTGCCCGAGAAGGCGACGACGACAGCCAGGGCCACCGACACGACACCCACCACCCAGCTCACTGCCGACGGCGGCCACGCCATCTCGAAGAGCAGCGCACCGAGCAGCAGCGCCGGCAGACCACGGCCGAGGAGGTTGATGCCGGCACGACCGAGATCACCTGCGAGATAGGCGAACTGCGGGTTGACGGGGCGCAGGAAGTCGACTGCGATGTCGCCCGAACGCACCCGGTCCTTGACCTCGGAGAAGCCCCAGAGGTTGACGGTGCCGAGGAGGGCCTGGCCCCACCACACGAAGGCGATCGTCGTCGGCTTGTCGTAGCCACCGATGGCGGCGTTCGCGGACGTGAGCGCCGCGAGCAGGATCGAGGCCCGGATGAAGCCGAAGACGGAGTTGGTCGTCATGCCCGCGAGCAGGGCCAGGCGGTAGGTCGAGTGCCTGCGGAACCCGGCCCGCACGAGCACCCAGAAGGTCCTCACGACGGTCGGCTGGCGGCAGGCACAAAGGGCGACACTACCCACGCGGCGTCCGGTGGGCAACGACCGTCGCGATCGACGGCCGCGGCGACTGAGAGACTCGCGCCATGGCCACCCGACCAGACGACCTCTCGCCCGAGGCTCTCGACTTCCTCACCGTCCGACACCTCGCGACCCTGACGACGCTGCGCCCCGACGGTCGCCCTCACGTCACCCCGGTGGGCTTCACCTGGGACCCGGCCACCGCGACGGCGCGCGTCATCACGAGCCGCGGCAGTCGCAAGGCCCGCAACGCCCTCGCCGGCGGCCCGGCGGTGCTCTGCCAGGTCGACGGCCGGTACTGGCTCTCGCTGGAGGGGACGGCCCGCGTGCTCGACGACGCGACCTCCGTCACCGACGCCGAGCAGCGGTATGCCGCCCGCTACCGCCAGCCGCGTCCCAACCCCGAGCGCGTGGTGATCGCCATCGACGTGAAGACCGTCCTCGGCAACGTCTGACCCGTCGGAAAGTGGACACTCGACGAGACGGAGCGCGACGCACAGCGGGCACTGGACTCGAGGAGTAGGTCGAGTGCGCAGTTCCCGTCGCTGGAATCAGGCCGGGAGGCGGTAGCGGCTGCGCGACAGGGGCTCGACGAGACCGTCGGCGACGAGCGAGTCGAGGCAGCGCATGACCTGCAGCGCGTCGTCCGCGGAGTCCTCGAGCCCGGAGAGGGGCACGGCGTCGTGCGCCTCGCGCAACCGGCGCAGCAGCTCACCGCGGACCTGGCGGTCCGTGCCGTGCCACGCCTGGCCCCTGCGCGGCGGCCCTTCGTAGGCCGGCCTGCCGGCCACGTTCCAGGCGCAGAGGTCTGCGACGGGGCACTCGTCGCAGCGAGGACCGCGGGCCACGCAGACGAGCGCCCCCAGCTCCATGACCGCGACGTTCCACGTGTTCGCGGTGTCGTGGTCGGACGGCATCGACTCGGCGGCGAGCCGCATCTCGGCGCGGTTGAGGGTGGGGTTCGGGAACGCCTTGCCCTCGAGCGTGCGGGCCAGCACGCGCCGCACGTTGGTGTCGACGACCACCTCGGGGATGCCGAACGCGAAGCACGACACCGCCGCCGCCGTGTAGGCCCCGACGCCCGGCAGCGCGAGCAGCTCCTCGGGCGTGCCGGGCACCTCGCCGCCGTGGCGGGCGACCATCACCGTCGCCGCCTCGTGGAGCCGCAACGCGCGACGGGGGTAGCCGAGCCGGCCCCACGCCCGCACGGCCTCGCCGGGAGGTGCGGCGGCGAGGTCTGCCGGAGTCGGCCAGCGCCGCATCCACTCGCGCCACGCCGGTTCGACGCGCGACAGCGGCGTCTGCTGCGACATGACCTCGGAGAGGAAGACGCCCCAGGCGCTGCAGTCGGGCTCGCGCCACGGCAGGTGCGTGCGACCGGCCTCGGCGTACCAGCCGTTGACCCGCTCGTGCAGCAGCGCGAGCGGGGGCACGGGGACGGGACCGGACGGCATACGCGAGGGAGGACGAACGGTCAGACGTAGCGTTCGAGGATGCTCGACTCGGCGAGGCGCGACAGGCCCTCGCGCACGGCACGGGCCCGGCCCTCACCGACACCGTCGACGAGCATGAGGTCCTCGATGCCGGCCGCCAGCAGGCGCTGCAGCGACTCGAAGTGGTTGACGAGCCGGTCGACGATCGCCGTGGGCAGGCGCGGGACCTTGGTGAGCAGGCGGTAGCCGAGCGGCGACACCGGTGCGTCGAGGCTGTCGCCGACGACCGAGAAGCCCACCGCCCGGGCGCCGGCCGCGAGGTCGAGCAGCTCGACCGCGTTGAGCGTCTGGAGGTTGTCGAGGGCCTCGTCGAGGTCGAGGCCGGACTTCGTGGCCGGCAGGTAGTCGCGGATGACGAGCTCGCGGTCGTTGCCGAGCCCGCCGACGAGCTCCTCGAGCTGGAGGCTCAGCAGGCGGCCGTCGGTGCCGAGCTCGACGACGTAGTCCTGGATCTCGGCCGAGATGCGGCGCACCATCTCGAGGCGCTGCAGGACGGCCGTGACGTCGCGGATCGTGACGAGGTCCTCGATCTCGAGGGCCGAGAGCGTGCCGGTGACCTCGTCGAGGCGGGCCTTGTAGCGCTCGAGGGTCTGCAGCGCCTGGTCGGCACGCGACAGCGTGGTCGGGGAGCCCTCGATGACGTGGCGCAGGTCGCCGACGTAGAGCGCGACGACGCCCATCGACTGGCTCACCGAGATGACGGGGAAGCCGGTCTGCTTGGCCACGCGCTCGGCCGTGCGGTGCCGGGTGCCGGACTCAGTGGTCTCGATGCGCGAGTCGGGGACGAGCTGCGTCGCCGCTCGAAGGATTCGGGTGCCCTCGCGGTCGAGCACGACGGCGCCGTCCATCTTGCACAGCTCGCGCAGGCGGGTGGCGGAGAACTCGACGTCGAGGGCGAAACCGCCCGTGCACAGCGACTCGACGACGCGGTCGAAGCCCAGCACGATGAGTGCGCCGGTGCGACCACGCAGGATGCGTTCGAGACTGTCGCGCAGCTCCGTTCCCGGGGCTACCGCGGCGAGGGCCGCGCGCAGCAGCAGCTCGTCGTTCCGGTCCATCACTTCCCTGTTCGCAATGGGGGCGCCGAGCGCGTCCACCCCGGTCGGTCGCAGTCTAGACGGTGCCGACGGCCGGCGCGGTCGATGGCCGGCCACCGGCGAGGCGTCCCATCGCGGCGATGGCCTGCGGGACGTCGGACACCTCGACGGCCCGGATGCCCTCGGGCACCGACGAGTCGGCGAGGCTGCCGGCCGGCACGAGGGCGTGGCGGAAGCCCAGTCGCGCAGCCTCGGCGAGACGACGGTCGAGGCCGGTGACCCGGCGCACCTCGCCCGCGAGCCCGACCTCGCCGAAGGCGACGACGTCGGTGGCGAGCGGCTGGTCGACGACCGACGACGCGAGCGCGCAGACGATGGCGAGGTCGGCCGCGGGCTCGGTGATGCGCACGCCGCCCACGGTGGCGGCGAAGATGTCGCGGGCGCCGACCGGGGCGCCGGCGCGCTTGTCGAGGACGGCGATGACCATCGCGAGACGTGAGGCGTCGAGACCGCTCGAGGTGCGCCGCGGGGAGGGCAGCGTCGACTGCGCCACGAGCGCCTGCACCTCCGCGACGAGCGGGCGCCGCCCCTCGAGGGTGACGGTCACGCAGGTGCCCGGGACGGCGTGGTCGCGGCTCGAGAGGAACAGGCCGCTCGGGTCGGGCAGCCCGGTGATGCCGACGTCGGAGAGGTCGAAGCAGCCGACCTCGTCGGTGGGGCCGAAGCGGTTCTTCACCGCGCGCACGAGCCGCAGCCGCGAGTGGCGGTCGCCCTCGAACTGGATGACGACGTCGACGAGGTGCTCGAGCACACGCGGCCCGGCGATCGAGCCGTCCTTGGTGACGTGACCCACGAGCAGCACCGCCACTCCCCGCGCCTTCGCCGCCTGGATGAGGCTGCCGGCCACCTCGCGCACCTGCGAGACGTTGCCGGCCTGCCCCTCGACGTCGGCGCTGGCGATGGTCTGGACGGAGTCGACGACGAGCAGAGCGGGCGAGCGGGAGTCGATGTGACCGAGCACCGTGGCGAGGTCGGTCTCGGCGGCGAGGTAGAGGGAGTCGGCCATGGCCGAGATGCGCTCGGCCCGCGTGCGCACCTGCGCGGCGGACTCCTCGCCACTCACGTAGAGGACGTCGGCGCCGGAGCGAGCCGTGCGGGCGGCGACGTCGAGCAGCAGGGTCGACTTGCCGACGCCCGGCTCGCCGGCGACGAGCACGACTCCGCCGGGCACGAGGCCCCCGCCGAGGACGCGGTCGAACTCGGCCACCCCGGTCGGGCGGGCGGCGGCGCGTGTCACGTCCACGTCGGCGATGCGCTGGGCCGGGGTGAGCACCGGGGCCGCCGTGGTGCGGGTGGCGGTGGCCGCGCCGGTCTCGGCGACGGACCCCCACGCCTGGCACTCGCCGCAGCGGCCGACCCACTTGACGGTGGTCCAGCCGCACTCGCCGCAGCGGAATCCGGGAGCGCGTCGGGTCGTCGTCCTCGTAGCCATGGCATGACCGTACGGGCCGGCCCCGACAGCGCCCGGGAGGGCCGGCCGCGCGACGTGAGAAAATGGCGCGCATGGAATCGGTTCTGCCCTATGTGCTCGCCATCGTGCCGACGATCGGGGTGGGCACGCTCTTCTACTTCGTGATCAAGAGCATCCTCGAGGGCGACCGGCGGGAGCGGCTGGCACAGGCCCGCTGGGAGGCGGCGCATGACCGTGCGAATGCGGCGAATGGCTCCGACCCGGCTGCGGACATATCCGCCGACGGCCGCTGAAAGTCGTCTGGTAAAGGCCTGGCACCCCTCGAGGACGCAATTCACCGCAGTTCGGTCGTGGGTGGAGATCGATAATCACGGTCTCGCAAAGAATGTTTTCGGAGGAAATGCATTCGAGCGCGTCTACCTGTAAATTGATCCTGCCGCCGAACCTGAATTCGCGGCTTTCCCCTCCCAGACCGACAACTTCAGATGGAGAAACATGGCTCAGCGTGTCGAAGTGGTGCTGATCGACGACATCGACGGCGGAGACGCCGAAGAGACCGTCACCTTCGCCCTTGATGGTGTGACCTACGAGATCGACCTGTCCGACAAGAATGCCAAGAAGCTGCGTGACGACCTCGCGAACTGGACGGGTCACGCCCGTCGCGCCGGGGCGGCCAAGGCTCCCTCGCGCCGCCGTTCCGCTGGCTCCGCCAAGCGCACCGACCTCACCGCGGTCCGCGAGTGGGCGCGCGCCAACGGCCACGCCGTCTCCGACCGTGGTCGCATCTCGGCAGAGATCCAGTCCGCCTACGACAAGGCGCACTGACCGACGGTCCCGAAGCACAGGGCCCGGCATCCACGCGGATGCCGGGCCCTCCGTCGTGCCCGGCGATCACGCGGTGATGTCCGCGGCGAGGTCGCCGTCGCGCGCGACGCGGTCGAGCACCTCGTCGGCCGTCAGCTGCACGAGCTCCTCGTCGCCCGAGGCGCCGGCCTCGATCTCGTCCCACGACCTCGGCGCGGCCACCGTCGGCCGGTCGCGACCGCGCAACGAGTAGGGACACACCGTCGTCTTGGCCGCGACGTTCTGGCTCCAGTCGAGGAAGATCTTTCCGGGCCTCAGCTCCTTCGCCATCTTCCAGACGATGAGGTCGGGGTGCTGCTTCGTCAGCTCCTGCGCGAGCTGCTGCACGGTGTCGCGGATCTGGTCGCTGGTGTGGGTGCCGGGCAGGACGGCATACAGCTGGAGTCCCTTGCTGCCACTGGTGACCGGGACCGTGTCGAGCCCGATGCCGCCGAGCCTCTCGCGCACGATGAGAGCGACGCGCGCGCACTCGTGCAGGCCCGTGCCCGGCCCCGGGTCGAGGTCGATGACGAGCCGGTCGGGGTCGAGCTGCACCGCGTCGCGCCCCTCCCCCTCGTAGCGCCACTGCGGCACGTGCAGCTCGAGCGAGTTGAGGTTGGCGAAGAACGTGAGTCCCGCGAGGTCGTCGATGAAGGGGAAGACGGGGTCGCGGCCCGCGCGCCGGATCCACGCCGGCGTGCCGGCTGGGATGTTCTTCTCGAAGAACTGCATGTCACCGACCCCGTGCGGGAAGCGGATTCGCGTGACCGCGCGGTCGCGCAGGTGCGGCAGGATGACCGGCGCGATGCGCGCGTAGTAGTCGATGACCTGTGCCTTGGTGGTGCCGACCCTGGGGTACATGACCTTCTCGAGGCTCGAGAGCCTCATCCGTCGCCCGTCGACCTCGACGGTCACCTTCGGCGCCTCGTAGGGCATCACTCACCGTCCGCGTGGTCGTCGACGTCACCGGGGGTGAGGTCGCTGCGCAGGCCTTTGTATGCCGGCTGGCGCAGCCGGCCCTGACCGCTCAGTCCCAGCGACTGCACGTCGGCCACGAGCACGGGGTGCACCCAGGTCGCACCGTTGGAGTCCTCTGCGGGAACCTCTGCGGCAAAAGGGGATTCGGCCGCTGTCAAGGCCTCGAGGTCACGCATGAGCGCCTGCCCGGTCTTGCCGGCCAGCCCGGAGCCGACTCGTCCGAGAAAGCGGAGGCCGCCAGGTCCGGGCACGCCGACGAGCACCGACCCGAGTCGCCGGGACACGGTGCCGGTGGACTCGGGACGCCAGCCGCCGATGACGACCGAGACGGTGCCGCGGTGCGGCGACTTGAGCCAGTACGGCGAGCGCAGACCCGGCACGTAGACCGAGTCCACGCGCTTGGAGACGATGCCCTCGAGACCCTGCTCCTTGGTCGCGGCGTGCAGGGTCGGCCCGTCGGAGAAGGTCGGCGGCGTCTGCCAGCGCGGCCCGGCGAGCTCCAGCCGTTCGAGCGTCGACCGACGGTCGGTCCACGTGCGCCCGAGCAGCTCGACGCCGTAGAGGCGCAGCAGGTCGAACGTCATGAGCGTCACCGGTGCCTGCTCGGCGAGCAGCGCGGCGCGGCGGACGTCGGTCACGTGGAAGCGCTCGGCCATCGCGGCGAAGGAGGGAATGCCGTCGCGCATCGACACGATCTCGCCGTCGAGGAGCATGTCGGCGTACTCGTCGACGAGCCCCCGCAGCTCGGGGAACGCGACCGTGACGTCGCGCTCGGTGCGGGAGAAGAGCCGCATCTCGCCGTCGCGCACGTCGGCCAGCACGCGCATCCCGTCCCATTTGACCTCGTGCTGCCAGCGGTCGCCGGCCGGAATGGTCGACGTCGGCGTCGCGAGCATGGGGCGCATGGGTGCATTCTTGTTCTCATGCGAGCCATCTGGAAAGGCGCCGTGTCGTTCGGCCTGGTGAATGTGCCGGTCCGACTCTTTTCGGCCACCGAGAACCACGACGTGCAGTTCCGCCAGGTCCACGAGAAGGACGGGGGCCGCATCAAGTACCAACGGGTCTGCTCGATCGACGGCGAGGAGGTGCCCTACTCCGACATCGCCAAGGGATATGAGGCGGCCGACGGCCAGATGGTCGTGCTCACCGACGAGGACCTCAAGAGCCTGCCGTCGCGCTCGTCCAAGGAGATCTCGATCGAGAAGTTCGTGCCCTCGGAGCAGATCGACCCGCTCCTCTTCGACAAGAGCTACTACCTCGAGCCCGACAAGACGGGCCTCAAGCCGTACGTGCTGCTGCGCGACGCCCTCGAGAAGGCCGACAGGATGGCGCTCGTCACCGTGTCGGTGCGCACCCGCATGACGCTGGCGGTGCTCCGTGTGCGCGACGGCGTCATCGTGCTGCAGACGCTGCTCTGGGCCGACGAGGTGCGCACGCCCGAGTTCGAGTCGCTGTCGGAGGACACACACGCGACGTCCAAGGAGCTGGCGATGGCGGCCTCCCTCGTCGACTCGCTGTCGGGCGACTACGAGCCCGACGAGTTCGAGGACGACTACTCCGAGGCCGTGACGAAGCTCGTGGCGACGAAGATCGAGGGCGGCGACATCACCGAGACGCCCGAGGCGAAGGGCGAGGAGACCGAGGTCGTCGACCTGCTGGCGGCCCTGCAGCGCAGCGTCGACAAGGCGAAGGCGGCGAAGTCCGGAGGTGCTGCTGCCGGCGCCTCCGATGCCGCCGACGACGCCGCCGACGATGCCGCCGACGATGCCGCAGCCGTTGACGAGAAGAAACCGGCGAAGAAGTCGGCGGAAAAGGCAACGCCGAAGAAGTCGGCGGCCAAGAAGACGACGACGAAGAAGGCCGCCGCGAAGAAGTCGACGACGAAGAAGGCGGCCACGAAGAAGGCCAGCTGAGCGATCCTCGTCACCTCGACGGCATACGCGAGCAGGCTGGGCACTGCTGCGCGAGGATGAGAACGTGCGAACGGCGACGATCGACGAGCTCACCCGGCGACTCGAGACCCTGCCCAGCGGCTCTCGGGTCGTCGTCAGCGGCAACATGGCGGTGCCCTGGGGGGCGGTGAAGGCCCTCGACGCCGCCCAGGAGTCCTACGTGCTCCACGCGCTCAACGCGCCCGCCGGGCTGCCCGAGCGCGACGGCGTGACGGTGGAGACGTGCTTCGTCGGTCCGGGCATGCGCCGCCACCGCGGGCTGCGCTACGTGCCGTCGCGCCTCTCGCTCGTGCCCCTGCTCTACGGCCGGGCCCTGCCGCCCGACGCGGTGCTGCTGCACTGCTCTCCCCCGCGCGACGGGCAGGTGAGCCTCGGGCTGGAGGTCAACGTGCTGCCGGCCGCGATCGAGGCCTGCCGGGCCCGGGGCGGTCTCGTCGTGGCGGTCGTCAACCCGCGGATGCCGTTCACCTTCGGCGACGCGCAGGTGCCGCTCGAGCACATCGACCTCCTCGTCGAGGTCGATGCCGAGCTGGCCTCGCACGCCGCCGTGGAGCCCGACCCCGAGAGCCGGCTCATCGGCGAGCGCGTGGCCGCCCGCGTGGCCGACGGCGCGACGATGCAGCTCGGCATCGGCGCCGTGCCCGACGCGACCCTGGCGGGCCTGACCGCGCGACGCGGCATCCGGGTGTGGACCGAGATGTTCTCCGACGGCGTGCTCGCGCTCGACGCGGCGGGGGCACTCGACCCCGACCATCCGCTCGTCACGTCGTTCGCGTTCGGGTCGCCCGAGCTCTACGGGTGGCTCGACGGCAACGAGCGCGTGCGGATGCTGCGCACCGAGAAGACGAACGACCCCGGCCTCATCGCGCAGCAGCGGCAGATGACGTCGGTCAACACGGCTCTCGAGGTCGACCTCTTCGGCCAGGCCAACGCGTCGCGCATCAACGCGCGCATCCACTCCGGCTTCGGCGGCCAGACCGACTTCATCGTCGGCGCGCTGCACTCGCCCGGCGGCCAGTCGTTCATCGCGCTGCGGTCGTGGCACCCGAAGGCCGACGTCTCGACGATCGTGCCGCTGCTCGACGAGCCGGTGACGAGCTTCCAGCAGAGCGCCATCGTTACCGAGCACGGGTGCGCGCCGCTCTGGGGGCGCAGCGAGCGCGAGCAGTGCCGCGACATCATCGAGGAGTGCGCGCACCCGAGGGTGCGCGAGGACCTGTGGGAGGAGGCCGCGGGCCTCGGCCTCGCCTGAGCGCCCGGGCCGTCCGGTCCACCCCGAGGGCGTATGCCGCCGGGTGCGTCGACCGCGTCGCGTGGCCGCTCGTAGGGTGGCCGGCATGAGCGAACACCACTCCCGAGACACCCGACCCGTGGCCGTGGTGACCGGAGGAACGCGAGGCATCGGCCTCGCGCTCGTCGAGGACCTCGCCGACACGCACCACGTCGTGGTCGGCGGACGCAGCGCCGAGTCGGTCGCGTCGGTGGTCGACCGGCTGCCGTCCGGCGAGGGCTTCGTCGCCGACCTCGCTGACTGCTCCCCCGGCGGGTCGCTCGAGAGCGCGCTGGAGGCGCTCGTGCCGAGCCTGCCGAGGGTCGACGTGCTCGTGCACTCGGCGGGGGTGCTGCGCAACGGCACCGTCGCCGACGCGCCGGTGGCCGACTGGACCGCGTCGCTGACGGTCAACGTCACCGCCGTCGCCGCCGTGACCAAGGCGCTGCTGCCGGCGCTGCGGCGGGCGCACGGCCTCGTGGTCACCGTGAACTCCGGGTCCGGGCTGACCGCGACGCCGTCCTCCGGCGCCTACTGCGCGTCGAAGTTCGCGCTGCGGGCCCTCACCGACTCGCTGCGCCAGGAGGAGCGGGAGCACGGCGTGCGCGTCACGTCGCTGCACCCCGGGCGCGTCGACACCGACATGCAGCACGAGCTCGTCGCGTTCGAGGGCGGCGAGTACGACCCCTCGGCCTATCTCGACGTGCAGTCGGTGGTGCGGGCCGCCCGGCTCGCCATCGACGCCGGCGACGACGCGAGCATCGACATGGTGTCGGTGCGCCCCCGCGGCTGGCGCCCGAGCACCCCTGCCTGACCCCACCCCGCAACACACCGAGCAGGTCACAACGCACCCGGATCCGATGCCGGTGTGTCGTGACCCGCTCGGTGTGTTGGCGGGACAGGCGGGTCAGATGCGGCTGGAGCCGCGCGTGGGCATGAGCGCGAGCCGGGCGAAGGCCAGCGAGGCGGCGAGGTCGACCTCGCGCTGCTCACGGTCGCCCTTCCTCGTCGACACCTCGACGACGACGTCGCCCGTCCAGTCGCTGTCGGCGAGGTGCTCCAGCACCTCCGCGCACGGCTGCGTGCCGCGGCCCGGCACGAGGTGCTCGTCGAGGAACGACCCGGCTCCGTCGGCGAGGTGCAGGTGCGCAAGCCGGGAGCCGAGCTGCTGCGTCATCTCGAGGGCGTCGGAGCCCGCGGTCGCCGTGTGCGACAGGTCGAGGGTCACGTTGTCGTAGGCCTGGCCGACGGGGTCCCAGTGCGGCAGGTAGGCCATGACCTCGCGGCGCGCGGTGCGCCACGGGTACATGTTCTCGACGGCGAGCCGGATGCCGTGGTCGTGCTCGCGCAGCGCGATGCCGTCGACGAACCCGGCGGCATACTCCCTCTGCCAGCGGAACGGCGGGTGCAGCACGACCGTGCTCGCCCCGACCTCGAGGGCGAGCTCGATCGAGCGGTCGACCTTGCCCCACGGGTCGGTGCCCCAGATGCGCTGGGTCAGCAGCAGGGTCGGCGCGTGCACCGAGACGATGGGCAGCCCGTGCAGCTCGGACAGGGAGCGCAGCGCGCCGGCCTCCTGGGTCACCGGGTCGGTCCAGACCATGACCTCGATCGCGTCGTAGCCGAGCCGCGCGGCGGTCGCGAAGGCGGTCGCCGCGTTGTCGGGGTAGAGCGAGGCGGTCGACAGGCCGACCCGGATCGTCATGCGGCCATTGTCCGGCACGGCGCATCGGCGGGCGCGCGGTGGTCACCGTCCGGCTCGTCGGGCACGTCAGGAGACGAGGTGGTCGAGCCT
>CBHRRQ010000107.1:0-12850 GCA_966081555.1 uncultured Terrabacter sp. | reverse complement strand
GGCCTGCGAGAGGGTCACCGGGTCAGTCCTCCGGGTCGTAGGCGAGGTTGGCGGAGAGCCAGCGCTCGGCCTCGGCGAGCGTCCAGCCCTTGCGGTCGGCGTAGTCCTGCACCTGGTCGCGGCCCAGGCGTCCGACGACGAAGTACTGCGACTGCGGGTGCGAGAAGTACCAGCCCGACACCGACGCGCCGGGTGCCATGGCCATGCTCTCGGTGAGGGTCATGCCCGTGTTGGCCTCGACGTCGAGCAGGCTCCACAGCGTCTGCTTCTCGGTGTGCTCCGGGCAGGCGGGGTAGCCGGGAGCCGGGCGGATGCCCGAGTACTGCTCCTTGATGAGCGCGACGTTGTCGAGGTGCTCGTCGGGCGCATAGCCCCAGAACTCCTTGCGTACGCGTTCGTGCATGCGCTCGGCGAACGCCTCGGCGAGCCGGTCGGCGAGCGACTCGAGGAGGATCGCGTCGTAGTCGTCGAGGGCCGCGCGGAACTCGGCGACCTTCTCCTGGCTCCCGAGGCCTGCCGTCACGGCGAAGCCGCCGATCCAGTCGCGCCGGCCCTTGGGCGCGATGTAGTCGGCCAGTGACCGGTTGGGCACGCCGGCGCGGTGGTCGCCCTGCTGGCGCAGGTGGTGCAGCACCGCCAGCGGCTGGGTGCGCTCGTCGTCGAGGTAGACCTCGATGTCGTCGCCGGTCGAGTTCGCCGGCCAGAAGCCGATGACGCCGTTGGCGCGCAGCCAACGCTCTTCGACGATGCGGTCGAGCATCGCCTGCGCGTCGTCGTAGAGCTTGCGGGCCGCCTGCCCGCTGGCGGGGTTGTTGAGGATGTCGGGGAAGCTGCCCTTGAGCTCCCAGGCGTTGAAGAACGGCTGCCAGTCGATGTAGCGGCGCAGCTCGCCCAGCGGGTAGTCGTGGAAAACCTTGACCTGCTGGGACGCCCGGTGCGACCGCGTGATCGACGAGACGTCGTGGTCCTGCTGCAGCAGCAGGTGCGGGTGCGGCGGGTGGTAGCCGGTCCAGTCGATCTCGCTGCGCCGCTCGCGGGCCTTCTCGAGCGTCACCAACGGCCGGTCCTGCTTCGTCGCGTGCCTGGCCCGCAGCGCGTCGTAGTCGTCCTTGACCTTGGCGAGCAGCTTCGGTCGCAGCTCGTCGCTGAGCAGGGCTGCCGCCGTCGGCACGGAGCGCGACGCGTCCTTGACCCACACGACGGGGCCGTCGTAGCGCTGGTCGACCTTGACGGCCGTGTGGGCGCGTGAGGTGGTCGCCCCGCCGATGAGGAGCGGGATCGTGAGGCCCTGGCGCTGCATCTCGGCGGCGAAGCCGACCATCTCGTCGAGCGACGGGGTGATCAGGCCCGAGAGGCCGATGATGTCGGCGTCGTGCTCCTTGGCGGCTTCGAGGATCTTCTGCGCGGGCACCATGACGCCGAGGTCGATGACCTCGTAGTTGTTGCACTGCAGGACGACGCCGACGATGTTCTTGCCGATGTCGTGGACGTCGCCCTTGACCGTGGCCATGACGATGGTGCCGTTGGTGTCCTTCTGCTTCGCCAGCTCGGGGTCGTTGGCCTTCTCCTCCTCGATGAACGGGATGAGGTAGGCGACGGCCTTCTTCATGACCCGGGCGCTCTTGACCACCTGCGGGAGGAACATCTTGCCGGAGCCGAAGAGGTCGCCGACGACGTTCATGCCGTCCATGAGCGGGCCCTCGATGACCTCGATGGGCCGACCGCCGCGCTCCGCGATCTCGGCGCGCAGCAGCTCGGTGTCGGCCGCGACGTGGGCGTCGATGCCCTTGACGAGCGCGTGGGTGATGCGCTCGTCGAGCGGCAGCGCGCGCCACTCCTCCTCGCTCACCTCGGCGGCCGCGCCCTGCGTGTTGTACTTCTCGGCGATCTCGAGCAGCCGCTCGGCCGCGTCGGGTCGGCGGTTGAGGATGACGTCCTCGATGCGCTCGCGCAGCTCGGGGTCGACCTCGTCGTAGACGGCCAGCGCGCCGGCGTTGACGATTCCCATGTCGAGGCCCGCGGCGATCGCGTGGTAGAGGAAGACGGCGTGGATGGCCTCGCGCACGGGGTTGTTGCCGCGGAAGCTGAACGAGACGTTGGAGATGCCGCCGGACACCTTGGCGCCCGGGAGGTTCTCCTTGATCCAGCGCGTGGCCTCGATGAAGTCGAGGCCGTAGGACGCATGCTCCTCGATGCCGGTCGCGACGGCGAAGACGTTGGGGTCGAAGATGATGTCCTCGGCCGGGAAGCCGACCCGCTCGGTGAGGATGTCGTAGGCCCGCCGGCAGATCTGCTTGCGGCGCTCGAGGGTGTCGGCCTGGCCGTCCTCGTCGAAGGCCATGACCACCGCGGCGGCGCCGTACTTGCGCACGAGGCGGGCGTGCTCGAGGAAGGACTCCTCGCCCTCCTTGAGCGAGATCGAGTTGACGATCGCCTTGCCCTGCACGCACTTGAGCCCGGCTTCGATGACCTCCCACTTCGAGGAGTCGACCATGACCGGCACGCGGCTGATGTCGGGCTCGCTCGCGACGAGCTTGAGGAAGCGGTCCATGGCCGCGACCCCGTCGATCATGCCCTCGTCCATGTTGACGTCGATGACCTGCGCGCCGTTCTCGACCTGCTGGGCCGCGACGCAGAGCGCGGTGTCGTAGTCGCCGTCCTTGATCAGCGTGCGGAAGCGGGCCGAGCCGGTGATGTTGGTGCGCTCGCCGACGTTGACGAAGAGGCTGTCCTCGGTGATGGTGAACGGCTCGAGCCCTGAGAGGCGCATGGCCGGCGGGAGGGGTCCGAACTCGCGGCGCGGCTTGCCGTCGACCGCCTTGGCGATGGCCGCGATGTGCTCGGGGGTCGTGCCGCAGCAGCCGCCGACGAGGTTGACCAGCCCGGCCTCGGCGAACTCGCCGACGATCGCCGCCGTCTCCTCGGGTGCCTCGTCGTACTCGCCGAACGCGTTGGGCAGGCCGGCGTTCGGGTAGCAGGAGACGAACGAGTCGGCGATGCGCGCCATCTCGGCGATGTAGGGCCGCATCTCCTTGGCACCGAGCGCGCAGTTGAGCCCGACGGCGAGCGGCGAGACGTGCCGGATGGAGTCCCAGAAGGCCTCGGTCACCTGCCCCGAGAGCGTGCGGCCGGACGCGTCGGTGATCGTGCCGGAGACGACGACGGGCCACCGGCGGCCCTGCTCCTCGAAGAGGGTCTCGACGGCGAAGATCGCGGCCTTCGCGTTGAGGGTGTCGAAGATCGTCTCGATGAAGATGAGGTCGCTGCCGCCGTCGACGAGCCCTCGCGCGGCCTCGAGGTAGGCGGCGACGAGCTGATCGTAGGAGACGTTGCGGGCGCCCGGGTCGTTGACGTCGGGCGAGATCGAGGCCGTACGCGTGGTCGGCCCTAGTGCCCCCGCGACGAAGCGCGGCTGGCCGGGGGTGCGCTGCGCCATCGCGTCGGCCTCCCGGCGGGCCAGGGCAGCCGACTCGAAGTTCAGCTCGTAGGCGAGCTCCTCCATGCCGTAGTCCGACAGCGAGATCGCGTTGGCGTTGAACGTGTTGGTCTCGATGATGTCGGCGCCGGCCTCGAGGTACTCGCGGTGGATGCCGGCGATGATCTCGGGGGCCGTCAGCGTCAGCAGGTCGTTGTTGCCCTGCACGTCGCTCGGCCAGTCGGCGAAGCGCTCACCGCGGTAGCCGGCCTCGTCGGGACGGTCGCGCTGGATGGCCGTGCCCATGGCGCCGTCGAGGATCATGATGCGCTGACCGAGGATCTCGCTCAGGGTCGCGGTGGCATCAGGTCGCTGCTGCGGCGAGGACACGATGGCTCCTCTCTGGGCGCGGATGTGCGCCGTCGGACGGGACCGCCCCGAGTCTACGGACCTCGGGCCCCGCCCCGCGCCACCGCCCGCAGTGCGGGCAGTGCTGGCGGCACGCCCGGCGAGCCCGGCGACTCCGGCGCCGTGGGGGCGGCAGGTCCTAGGCTGAAGGGGTGGACGCGAGCGCGACCACGGTGAAGGAGATGACGTGCTGGAGTTCGAGGACGTGCCGGAGCTGACCAACCCGGTGCTCATCGCCGCCTTCGAGGGCTGGAACGACGCCGGCGAGGCGGCCACGAGCGCCGTCCGGCACCTGGCCGAGGTGTGGGATGCCGAGATCGTGGCGGCCTTCGACCCCGAGGACTACTACGACTTCCAGGTCAACCGTCCCCGTGTCTCCATCGAGGACGGCCGTCGTCTGCTGTCGTGGCCGACGACGCGCATCCTCGTCGCCACCGAGACCGGACTCGACCGCGACGTCGTGCTCGTGCAGGGCATCGAGCCGTCGATGCGCTGGCGCGCCTGCTGCAGCGAGCTGCTCGAGCTCGCCGAGCAGCTCGGCGTCACGACCATCGTGACGGTGGGTGCGCTGCTCGCCGACGTGCCCCACACGCGCCCGATCCCGGTGACCGCGACGGCCGACGACGAGGCGGCCATCCACCGCTTCGACGTCGAGGCCTCCCGCTACGAGGGCCCGACCGGCATCGTCGGCGTGCTCAGCAACACCGCGAGCGAGGCGGGCATCCCCGCCGTGTCGGCCTGGGCGGCCGTGCCGCACTACGCCGGCGCCGCCCCGTCGCCGAAGGCGACCCTGAGCCTGCTGCGTCGCATCGAGTCCCTGCTCGGCATCACCGTGCCGCACGGCGAGCTCGAGGAGAACGCCCGGGCTTGGGAGCGCGGCGTCGACGAGCTGGCCCAGTCCGACGAGGAGGTCGCCGAGTACGTCCAGAGCCTCGAGGAGGCCCAGGACACCGCCGAGCTCCCCGAGGCCAGCGGCGACGCGATCGCTCGCGAGTTCGAGCGCTACCTCCGTGGCCGCGACGACGACCAGACCGGCCGCTGACCCACCCTCGATCGAAAGAACACTCCGTCACCATCGGTTGGTGACGGAGTGTTCTTTCGATCGGGTCAGGAGATCGAGGGCGCGCGCAGAGCGCGAACGGAGCGTTCTCTCGATCGGGCATTCACGCCCGGCGTCCAATCGAGAGAACACTCCGTCACCGAGCTGAGGTGACGGAGCGTTCTCTCGATCGTCAGAGGCGGACGCCGAGGAGGGCGTCGAGGGCGCGGCCGAGCACGCCGGGAGCACCCGGGTCGTCGCCGCCGCGTGAGAGCGCCTGGCTGGCCCAGCGGTCGACCGCGTCGAGGGCCTTCGGGCTGTCGAGGTCGTCGGCCAGTGCAGCACGGATGTCGTCGACCGTCTGGTCGGCGACGGGACCACCGTTGCCGGACAACGCCTTTCGCCACGTCTCGAGCCGCTGCTGCGCCTCGACGAGCTGGTCGTCCTCGTAGATCCAGTCGTGCGAGTGGTGCCGAGCCAGCAGGACGAGGCGGATGGCCATGGGGTCGACGCCCTCGCGACGCAGCGTGGAGACCAGGACCAGGTTGCCCTTGCTCTTGCTCATCTTCTCGCCGTCGAGCCCGACCATCCCCTGGTGCACGAAGGCGCCCGCGAAGGACGCCGCCCCGCTCAGCGCGCGACCGTGCGCGGCGCTCATCTCGTGGTGCGGGAAGATCAGGTCGGTGCCGCCGCCCTGCACGTCGACGGGCACGCCGAGGTGGTCGAGGGCGATGCAGGCGCACTCGATGTGCCAGCCGGGCCGGCCGGAGCCGAGCGAGCCGCCGTCCCACTCCGGCTCGCCCTCGCGGTGGGCGCGCCAGAGCAGCGCGTCGAGGCGGTTGCGCTTGCCGGGCCGGTCGGGGTCTCCCCCGCGCTCCTCGAAGACCCCGAGCATGCCGGCCTCGTCGAGGTGGCTCACCGAGCCGAACCGCGGGTCCTTGGCGACGTCGAAGTAGTAGTCCAGCGCTCCGTCACGGGACGCGTCGGGCGCCGGCACGGCATACGCCCACCCGTCTGCCACGAGCTTCTCGATCGGGCCGACGAAGGTCGGGATGCTCTCGACGGCACCGAGGTACTCGTCGGGCGGGATCACGGCGAGCGCGGTCATGTCCTCGCGGAAGAGGGCGATCTCACGGGTGGCGAGGTCGCGCCAGTCGACGCCGTCGCGCTCGGCCCGCTCGAGCAGCGGGTCGTCGATGTCGGTGATGTTCTGGACGTAGCGGACGGTGTGGCCGCTGTCGCGCAGCACACGACCGAGCAGGTCGAAGGTGACGTACGTGGCGGCGTGGCCGAGGTGCGTCGCGTCGTAGGGCGTGATGCCGCAGACGTAGATGGTGACGTCGTCACCGCCGGCGGCGGGCACGAGCTCGCCGGATGCCGTGTCGCGGACCCGCACCTCGGGTGCTCTGCCGGGGACCTGGGGGATGAACGGCATCGGCCAGCTTCTCACCCCGAGACTGTATCTCCCGGCGGGAGTCCCGCCCGCTGGGGGTTCGTGGGTCGGGAAGGCACGCGTGCGGGCCGCGGCAGCCTCGTCGCTTCAGCGAGGACAGACCGTCCGGCTCAGAGGGGCGGCCAGGGCACCGAGGGCCAGTCACGGCTGGGGAACGGGTGCACCCCGCGCTCCAGGAGCCGACCGACGCGGCGTGCCAGCGCCTCGCGGTCGTCCTCGGGCAGCAGGTCGTCGAGGCGCGCCCTCGTCACGTCGTCCTCGAGCGCCTGCTGCAGCCGGCGCAGACGCTGCGTGTCGGCCTCGGTGAACGGCTCACCCGCCCAGCCCCAGAGCACCGTGCGCAGCTTGGGGGTCGGCGAGAACGTCACCCCGTGGTCGATGGCCCAGAGCCGCCCGTCCGCGTCGCGCAGGCAGTGCGAGCCCTTGCGGTCTGAGTTGTTGAGGGCCGCGTCGAGGACCGCGAGCGAGCGCACGTCGTCGTCCCCGCTGTGGACCACCGTGACGGAGGCGCCGCCGGGCGTCTCCCCGTCGAGGACGGCGCGCCAGCCGTCGGGAGTGTGTCCCTCGGGCACGAGGTCGACGACCCGGTCGTCGGCCACCGGGTCGAAGGGGTTGCCGATCCACAGCTGGACCGAGCCGGGCCCGAGCGGCCCGTCGCGCATGACGGTCGGGGGCACGACGTCCCAGCCGCCGAGCTCGGACACGACACAGGCCGCCACCTCGCGACCGGCGAGCGTGCCGTCGGGAAAGTCCCAGAGCGGGCGCTCGCCGCGCACCGGCTTGTAGATGACGTGGCCGCCGGGCAGCGTCGAGACCGTGGCCAGCACCGCGAGGTTCGAGGAGTCGGTGATGCGACCGACGACCTCGATCTCGCCGGTCAGGTCGACCGGCGACGGAGTCTGCTCAGCGCTTGTAGCCATTGGCCCGCGGGCAGACGTGGCCCGTGGGGTCGAGCGGGTTGCCGCAGAACGGACAGGGCGGGCGACCGGCCGCCACGAGGGCGTTCGTGCGGCGGGCGAAGGCTCGGGCCTCGGCCGGGCCGAGGCTGACCCGGATCGAGTTGCGCGTGAGCGGACCGACCTCGTCGTCCGTGTCGTCGTCGACCTCGTCGGGGTCGTGGTCATGGCACTCGATGACGACCTTCTGGCGGTCCTCGTCCCACGCGAGCGAGAGCGTCTGCACGCGCCAGTCCTCGTCGAACGGGGTCTGGAGCGGCTCGGTGTCCTCGGGGGCACCGCCCGGCTCGCCCGGCTCCACGGCGGCCACCGGGGCGAGCTGGTCGAGCACGTCGTTGATGCGGTCGGCGAGGATCGAGACCTGCTGCTTCTCGACGCCGACGGTGACGACGAGCGGACCTGCGCTCGCCTGCAGGTAGAAGGCTCTCTGGCCGGCCGGGCCGACCGTCCCGGCCACGAACCGGTCAGCGGGATCGAAGTCCTGGACCGTCATGCACTCGACCCTATCCGACGCCGCCGGGCGAGCCCGCGCCCCCGCCGACGACCGCGTCGCCCTCCTCGGCCGCCGGCTTCTCGGGCGGACGGAGGCCGGCGAGGTCTCCCCCGACGTCGTTGAGCCGCAGCACGAACGGCTTGCGGCTGGTGTAGCGGACGACGCTCACCGAGGCCGGGTCGACGTTGATGCGCTGGAAGTCGTCGAGGTGCGCGCCGGTGGCGTGCGAGAGGATCGACTTGATGACGTCGCCGTGAGAGACGGCGACCCAGACGGCGTCCTTGCCGTGGGTCTCGAGGATGCGGGCGTCGGTCTCGCGCACGGCGCGCAGGGCGCGCTCCTGCATCTCGACCATCGACTCGGCCGGGTATGCCGTCGAGTCGGGGAAGCGCGCCTCGCTGGGCCGGTCCTGCACGACCTTCCAGAGCTCCTCGCGCGCGAGCTCCGAGATCGGACGCCCGGTCCAGGCGCCGTAGCGGCACTCGCCGAAGCCCTCGTGCACGCTGCGCGCGACGTGGCGGGGCAGCGCCGCCGCGAGCAGGTCGGCGGTCTGCACGCACCGGTCGAGCGGCGAGCTGACCACCTCCGCGACGGGCAGCACCGCGGACGCGAGGCGCTGGCCGACGGCAGCCGCCTGCGCCTCGCCGGTCTCGTCGAGGAAGACTCCCGGCATCCAGCCGGCGAGCACGCCGGACGTGTTGGCGCTGGAGCGACCGTGGCGCACGAAGAGGACGGTGGGCACGACCGCCAGCCTAGACGGGACAGCCCGGCCGACCGGCATACGGCCGCGTCGACGTCCACCTCACCGACGCTCCCAGCGAGCCGTGGTCACATAGGGCTGTGATCGTGGACAAAGCCATCTACCGCAACGGCCGGCGGCAGGGCTGCGGCGACCTCAGCGACGAGCTCGACGTGCTGCGCCTGACCCAGGACGGCTTCCTCTGGATCGGTCTGAAGGACCCTACGGACGACGAGTTCGCCCTCGTCAACGAGGAGCTGCACCTGCACCCGCTCGCCGTCGAGGACGCCGTCAACGGCCACCAGCGGGCCAAGATCGAGAAGTACGAGTCGTCGGTCTTCGTCGTGCTGAAGACGCTGCGCTACATCGAGGCGACGAGCGACATCGAGACCGGCGAGGTGATGCTCTTCATCGGCGACCGGTTCGTCGTCACCGTGCGGCACGGCGAGGGCAACCCGCTCGCCGGCGTGCGGCAGCGGCTCGAGACCGAGCCGGAACGTCTCGGCCACGGGTCGCTGACGGTGCTCCACGCCGTGATGGACTCCGTCGTCGACAACTACCTCGTCGTCGACCGCGAGGTGCGCAAGGACCTCGAGCGCATCGAGGAGCAGGTCTTCGCCTCCAACGAGGGGGGCGACGCCAACACGATCTACCGGCTCAAGCGCGAGGTGCTCGAGTTCCGGCGCGCCAGCCAGCCGCTCGCCGACACCCTCTCGCAGTTCATGGAGCGGGGGCGTGGCGGCATGCTGTCGGCCGAGATCATGCCGTTCTTCCGCGACGTCGCCGA
This sequence comes from uncultured Terrabacter sp., assembly GCA_966081555.1. Classification (GTDB taxonomy): domain Bacteria; phylum Actinomycetota; class Actinomycetes; order Actinomycetales; family Dermatophilaceae; genus Terrabacter. Next base: position 3,560 of record CBHRRQ010000107.1, on the reverse strand, counting down.
CCACCTGCGCCTCGTCAACGACCACGTCGAGTCCTACGACCGCCTGCTCACCGACGTGCTGTCGGCCCACCTGGCCAGCGTCTCGGTCAAGCAGAACGAGGACATGCGACGCATCTCCGCGTGGGTCGCCATCGCGGCCGTGCCCACGATGATCGCCGGCATCTACGGCATGAACTTCGAGCACATGCCCGAGCTCACGGCGAGCATCCACGTCGGCAGCTCGGAGTTCCAGTACGGCTACTTCCTCGTGCTGGCCGTCATGGCCGCCGCCTGCGTCGGCCTCTACCGGGCCTTCAAGCGCTCGGGCTGGCTCTAACGTCGACGCCCCCACCCGAGTGCCCGAGTGGAGGCGTCGACGAGGTGATGGGTGTCGGCGACCGCAGGTCAGGTGGCCGAGATGACCGTCGTCGCGAGACCGACGACGAGCAGCAGGCCGAGCGCGACGCGGTACCAGACGAACGGCAGCAGGCTGTTGCTCGCGACGAACTTGAGCAGCCAGGCGATCGAGGCGTACGCGACGATGAAGGCGACGACGAGCCCGACGAGGACCGGTCCGGTGCCGAGCGCCTTGAGGCCGTCCTTCTCCTCGACCGCCTGGAAGAGGCCGGCCGCCGTGAGCGCGGGGATCGCGAGGAAGAAGCTGAGCCGGGTCGCGGTGACGCGGTCGATGCCGCGAGCCAGGCCGGCGGAGATGGTGGCACCGGAGCGCGAGACGCCGGGGATCAGCGAGAAGCACTGCACGAGCCCGATGACGAGACCGTCCACGGGACGCACGGAGTGCTCGCCGCGCACGACGCCCCGGGACTCGTAGCGGGTGTGGATGCGCTCGGCGACCACCATGACGACGCTCCACAGGACGAGCGCCGCAGCGACGACCCACAGGCTCCGCAGGGCCCCGGAGATGAGGTCGCGAGCCGCGAAGCCGACGACGCCGACGGGGATCGAGCCGATGACGACCGCCCAGGCGAGCCCGTAGTCGGGGTCCTTGCGGGCCTCGGCACTGCCGAGACCGCGGAACCACGCGACCGCGAAACGGATGATGTCGCGGAAGAAGTAGAGCAGCGTGGCCGCGATGGCGCCGAGCTGGATGACGGCGGTGTAGGCCGTCACGGCGAGGTCGTCGACCTTGAGCCCGAGCAGCTGCTCGGTGATGGTCAGGTGTCCGGTCGAGGACACGGGGAGGTACTCGGTCAGGCCTTCGACGACGCCGAGGATGACGGCGTCGAGGTAGCTGAGGTCAGCCATGGGTCAGGGAGAACCTTCTGCGCAGAGGGACAGGTCGGGCCGCGCCCAACGGGTCCGGCGGCCGCGCGGCACAATGTCGCACCCTATCCAGAGTGTCCGCTGGGAAGACCGGCGACCTCGGCGACGACGTGGAGCGTGGCGACCGCCTGGTCACGGGTCATCCCGCCGCCGACGGCGACGGCGAGGGTGGTGACGCCGGCCTGCTCGTAGCGGCCGATGCGCTGCGCGAGGCGTGCCGGCGACCCGAGCAGGGCCGTCTCGTCGATGAACTCGAGCGGCACGGCGGCTGCGGCCTCACGGTGCCGGCCGGCGAGGTAGAGGTCCTGGATGCGCGCCGCCGCGTCCTCGAACCCCATCCGGCACGCCAGCTGGTTGTAGAAGTTCTGCTCGCGCGAGCCCATGCCGCCGATGTAGAGGGCGCAGTAGTCGCGCACGTGGTTCGCCGCCTCCTCCACGTCGTCGACGAGCACGACCGGAGTGGTTGCGACGACGTCGAACCCGGCCATCGGGTCGGTTCCGTCCGCGTGCCCTGCCGTACGTCGCCCCTTCGCGAGCGTGGCCAGCAGGTCGGTCGCGTGCTCCGGGCTGAAGAAGATCGCGAGCCAGCCGTCGGCGATCTCACCGGTCAGCTCGAGGTTCTTCGGACCGACCGCGGCGAGGTAGACGGGCACGTCCGGGCGCACGGGTCGCGCCGACAGCTTGAGCGCCTTGCCGGGCCCTCCGGGCAGCGGCAGCGGGTAGTGGGGACCCGCGTGGGTGACGGTGTCGCGGCGCAGGGCCGCCCGGACGATCTCGACGTAGTCGCGCGTGCGCCCGAGCGGGCTGCGGAAGGGCACGCCGTGCCACCCCTCGCTGACCTGCGGCCCCGAGACACCGAGGCCCAGGCGGAACCGGCCGCCGGACATCGTATCGATGGTCGCCGCCGTCATGGCCGTCATCGCCGGCGTGCGTCCGGGGATCTGCATCACGGCCGACCCCAGGCCGACGTGCTGCGTGAGGGCGCCGATCCACGCGAGCATCGAGGGGCTGTCCGAGCCGTATGCCTCCGCCACCCACACGCTGTCGTAGCCGAGCTGGTCCGCCGCCTGGGCCACGGCCACCTGGTCGGCGCCCGTCGTGCCGCGCCCCCAGTAGCCAAGGTTCACACCGATCCTCATGGTGCGCAGGCTATCGGCGTGGCGCCGGCCGTGCCGGACGGCAGGATCGCGGTGTCGCCCACTACCGTTCGGGACATGCGCAGGCGTCTCGGCTCGTCCGGTCTCTCGGTCACCCCCCTCGCCCTCGGCACCATGCTCTGGGGCAACGCGGTCGACCAGCACGAGGCCGGTGACCACCTGCGTGCGTTCGCCGAGGCCGGGGGCAACCTCGTCGACACGGCATACGGCTACGGGGGCGGTGACGCCGAGACGATCCTGGGCACGCTGCTCGACTCCGCGGTGCCGCGTGACGACCTCGTCATCTGCACCAAGGCCGGCATCTCCCGCGCCCGCGGCGAACGTCGCGTCGACGTCTCTCGACGCGGGCTCATGTCCCAGCTCGAGACCTCGCTGCGGCGTCTCGGCACCGACCACGTCGACCTGTGGCTCGTGCACACATGGTCCGACGACGTGCCGCTGTCGGAGACGCTGTCGGCGCTGGAGTGGGCGGCCTCCTCCGGCCGGGCCCGCTACGTCGGCGTGTCCAACTACTCCGGGTGGCAGTCGGCGAGAGCCTTCAGTCTGCTCGAGTCCGCGCGAATCCCTCTGGTGGCCAACGAGATCGAGTACTCCCTCGTATGTCGCACCGCTGAGCACGAGGTCAGCCAGGCGGCCACCGCGCTGGGGTTCGGGCTGCTCCCCTGGTCACCGCTGGGCCGGGGCGTGCTCACGGGAAAGTACCGCAACGGGATCCCGTCGGGCTCGCGCGCGGCGTCGGTGGACTTCCCGGGCTTCGCCGAGCGCTTCCTCGGCGAGCAGTCGGCACGGGTGGCCGAGGCGGTGGCGATGGCCGCTCGCGGACTGGGCGCCAAGCCGGGCGAGGTGGCGCTGGCGTGGGTGCGCGACCGGCCGGGTGTCGCGGCGCCGATCGTGGGGGCACGCACGGCCGCGCAGCTGCGGTCGTCGCTGGCGAGCCTCGAGCTGGTGCTTCCCGACGAGATCGTCGCCGCGCTCGACGACGTGTCGGCCTAGCGGCGACGGTCAGGCGCGAGCACCAGCCCCGTTGCTGACCTCGACGTCGTCATCGTCGTCGTCGTCCTCGTAGTCGTCCTCATCGAGGTCGTCGTCCAGCTCGTCGTCGAGGTCGTCCTCGTCGTCGAGGTCGTCGTCCTCGTCGTC
>CBHRRQ010000106.1:0-12980 GCA_966081555.1 uncultured Terrabacter sp. | reverse complement strand
AGCGCCGATGGTACTGCACTGGTGACGGTGTGGGAGAGTAGGACGCAGCCGGACACACTTTGTCAGAGCGCCCCAGACGGAACTTCATTGATCCGACTGGGGCGCTCTTTCTTTGTGCCCGAGGAACGTAGAGGTGGCGCTGACCGAGGTCGGCGCGGAAGGATGCTGAACATGAGTGACCAGGACGGCAACGACAGCCGTAACGAGCGGCGCGACCGCGACGGCGGTCAGCGAGGCCCGGCGCGAGGCCATGGTGCCGGCCGCGGCTCAGGTGCTCCCCGGTCCGGTGGGCAGCGTCGCGACGACCGTGGTGGCTACCGGTCAGACGACCGCCGCTCTGGTGGTGGCCGCGACGACCGCGGGAGCTATCGGTCCGACGACCGGCGCTCCGGTGGCGACCGTGGTGGTTACCGGTGGGACGATCGCCGCTCTGGTGGTGGCCGCGACGACCGTGGTGGCTACCGCTCTGACGACCGCCGCTCTGGTGGTGGCCGCGATGACCGTGGGGGCTACCGCTCGGATGACCGGCGGTCCGGTGGTGACCGTGGGGGCTACCGGTCCGACGATCGCCGTTCCGGTGGTGGCCGCGATGACCGTGGAGGCTACCGCTCGGATGACCGGCGGTCCGGAGGTGACCGTGGGGGCTACCGGTCCGATGACCGGCGCTCTGGTGGTGGCCGCGATGACCGTGGAGGCTACCGGTCCGATGACCGGCGCTCCGGTGGTGACCGTGGGGGCTACCGCTCTGACGACCGCCGCTCTGGTGGCGGCCGCGATGACCGTGGGGGCTACCGCTCTGACGACCGCGGCCCTCGCCGCTACGACGAGCGGCCCCGTCGGGACGACCGGCCCCGTGGTGGTGCCGGGCGACCGCACGAGGAGGAGCGTCGTGGCGGTCCCCGCCTGACGCCGAAGAGCCCCCGCAAGCCCGAGCCGGCGATCCGGGAAGGCGTGACCGGCCACGAGGTCGACCGCGGCGTCAAGAACCAGCTGCGCACCCTCTCCAAGGAGAACGCCGAGGGCGTCGCCCAGCACCTCGTCATGGTGGCCGAGCTGCTCGACGTCGAGCCCGAAGCCGCCCTGGCGCACGCCGAGACCGCGGTTCGCCGTGCCGGCCGCGTGCCGGCGGCGCGCGAGGCCCTCGGGCTCGTCGCCTACCGCCTCGGGGACTGGGCGCGGGCGCTGGGGGAGTTCCGCACCGTCCGCCGGCTGTCCGGCTCGAGCCACCTGCTGCCGCTCATGGTCGACTGCGAGCGGGCGCTGGGGCGCCACACCAAGGCGCTCGAGCTCGCCCAGTCCGAGGAGGCGAACAACCTCGCCATCGACGACCGGGTCGAGCTGGCGATCGTCGTCTCCGGCATCCGCCGTGACCTCGGCCAGCTGGATGCGGCGGCCGCGGGGCTCAGCGACCTCGTCAAGCGGATCAACCCCAACCGGCCCTCGGCCGCTCGACTCTTCTACGCCTACGCGGACGCGAAGCTCGCCGCCGGCGACGCCGAGGCCGCGCGCGACTGGTTCGCCCGTGCGGCCGAGGCCGACCACGAGCTGACCACCGACGCCGCCGAGCGCCTGGAGGAGCTCGACGGCGTCGACGTCACCGACCTGCTCGGCGACGAGCACGAGGACGATGTGGCCCTCGGTCCCGACCACGACACCGACGACACCGACGAGGACGACGAGGACAGGTGACGTCCGACTGATCGACCGACGGGCCCGACCACTCCGGTCGGGCCCGTTTCGTCTGTGCCACGTGGCTGCTCTCACGTCGCCCACCGGCATCCCCCTAGAGTCGGTGCAGGAGGACGCATGGCTGAGGACGTGAAGGACGCCGCACTCATCGCGGCATACGACGGGGTGATCTGCGACCTCGACGGTGTCGTCTACCGGGGTGACGACCCGGTGCCTGGCGCACCGAAGGCGTTGCAGGACGTCCGAGCTCGGGACGTCAAGGTCATCTATGCGACGAACAACGCGTCTCGGGTGGTGGCGGAGGTCGCCGACCACCTGACCGGCCTCGGCGCGCCCGCGACGCCGGACGACGTGGTCACCAGTGCGGAGGCCGGCGCGGCTCAGCTCGCTCAGACCCTCCGTGCCGGTGCAAGGGTGCTCGCCCTCGGGGGTGAGGGCGTAGCAGAGGCCCTGATCCGTGCTGGCCTCGAGCCCGTGCGTCCCGACGACGTCGGCGAGGAAGCGGGGCCCGACATGGTGGCAGCCGTTCTGCAGGGCCTCGGCCGTGACCTCAGGGTCCGGGACTTCGAGACCGCAGCCCGGGTGCTCGGCACCGGGCTGCCCTGGGTCGCGACGAACGACGACGCGACGCTGCCGCTCCCGTGGGGGCAGGCACCCGGCAACGGCGCCTACGTCGACCTGCTCGTCGCGGCGCTCGGCCGGCGTCCCGACGTCGTCGGCAAGCCGCACCCCCCGCTCTACCGGCTCGCCCTCGACCACCTGGGCACCGAGGCGTCACGAACCCTCGCGGTCGGTGACCGGCTGGCGACGGACATCGAGGGCGCCGACGCGGCGGGTCTCGACTCGGCGTGGGTGCTCACCGGGGTCGACCTGCCGTCCGACCTCATGGAGACCCGCGCCGCGCCGACGTACGTGATCGGCTCGCTGGCCGACCTCTTCGAGCCGTACGCGGCCCCCGTCGAGAAGGAGGGCCGCTGGCACTGCGGTGCGGCGAGTGCGGGATTCACCGACGGCGAGCTGCATCTCGATGCGGACGGGTCGAGCCCCGTCGAGGCCGTTCGGGCGGGGATCGCAGCCCTGTTGGGCGAACGTGACGCCGGGCGCCCCGGCCGAGAGCTCGCCCGGGCGGCCGAGAGCGTCCTCGACGGGCTGCTCTGAGTCGTCGTCGCCACGGGTGCCTGCTCGTCCCCGTCCGGCACCACCCACGGGGTAGCGTGAGCGGACGCAGGACTCGGCACGACCGCACGGAGGAACCCATGTTTGGCGACAGCGACGCCCGCCACGAGCAGCCCGAGCACGTCGACCCCGTCGACGGCCCGGACCAGAACGCCGCGACGGACGACGCACGTGCGGAGAGTGGCAGCCACACCCGGGAGGCCGACCACCCGGTGCCGCCCGTCACCGGCGACGAGGCCGTCGACGAGGCGATGATGCAGCTCGCCCGGTCACAGGCGGGTTCGTTCGCCGAGCGCATCGAGTCGGGAGAGCACGCACACCGCAGCCTGCAGAGCCGCCTCGGCGGCCTCGGTGGGGCGTGACGGCGCGCCGACTCGACGTCGAGCTCGTAGCCCGAGGCCTCGCCCGGTCACGCACCCAGGCCCGTGAGCTCGTCGCCGCCGGCGTCGTCCTCGTCGACGGCCGACCTGCCGTGAAGCCGGCTCAGCACGTGGACGACGCGTCTGCGGTGGAGCTGACGCGCGAGCCGGACCGGTGGGTGGGGCGGGCCGCCCTCAAGCTGCTGCACGCCGTGCAGCAGTGGCCGATCGAGGTCGCCGGGCGCCGGTGCCTCGACGTCGGCGCCAGCACCGGTGGGTTCACGCAGGTGCTGCTGGAGCACGGCGCGGCGCACGTGACGGCCCTCGACGTCGGTCACGGGCAGCTCGTCTCCTCCGTCGCGTCCGACGAGCGCGTACGCGACCTGCCGGGCACGAACATCCGCGACGTCGACGCCGAGGCACTCGGTGGGCAGTTCGACCTCGTCGTCTCGGACCTCAGCTTCATCTCGCTGGCGATCGCGCTGCCGGCCATGCGCCCCCTCGTCACCGACGACGGTGACCTCGTCGTGCTCGTCAAGCCGCAGTTCGAGGTGGGCCGTGAGCGGCTCAGCCGCACCGGCGTCGTCACGTCGCGCCACGAGCACCGTCGGGTGCTGCGTGACGTCGCCCAGGTCGCGACGGAGCAGGGGCTGCACCTGCACGGCGCTGCCGCGAGCCCCATCACCGGGGGCGACGGCAACCGCGAGTTCCTCTTCTGGCTCGCGCCGAGGGCGGTCCCCGACGCGTCCCCCACCGCGACGGATGACATGCTGGAGGCCATCGACCTGGAGGGAGCCTCGTGACGCGCCGGATCCTGCTCGTGGCACACCCGCGCCGCCCCGAGGCACTCGCGGTCGCCAAGGGGGTGGTCCGCAGGCTCACCCACCTCGGCATCGAGGTGTCCCTGCAGGCCGACGAGGCCAAGGCCCTCGACCTCAAGGACAGCGCCCGCGTCCACATCGCCTCGGCCGAGGAGCAGGTCGCCGAGGGGTGCGACCTCGTCGTCGTGCTCGGTGGCGACGGCACCATCCTGCGCGGGGCCGAGTTCGCGCGCAGCGTCGACGTGCCGCTCCTCGGCGTCAACCTCGGACACGTCGGGTTTCTCGCCGAGGCCGAGCGCGACCGTCTCGACGCGACCGTCGAGCACATCGCCAACAACGACTACGCCGTCGAGGAGCGCATGACCCTCCACGTCGACGCCAAGCTGCACGGCGAGCTCATCGCCAGCAGCTGGGCCCTCAACGAGGTGAGCGTCGAGAAGGCCGCCCGCGAGCGCATGCTCGAGGTCACCGTCGAGGTCGACGGCCGGCCCCTCTCGAGCTGGGGCTGCGACGGGGTGATCGTGTCGACGCCGACGGGCTCGACGGCATACGCCTTCTCCGCCGGGGGACCGGTGGTGTGGCCGCAGGTGCAGGCGATGCTGCTCGTGCCCAGTGCGGCGCACGCCCTGTTCGCCCGCCCGCTCGTGCTCGGGCCGGACACCCACCTCGCCGTCGAGATCAAGGCGGCGACCGAGGGGGCCGGCGTCATGTGGTGCGACGGGCGCCGACACGTCGACCTGCCGCCCGGCGCGCGCATCGAGGTGCGGCGCGGCATCCGGCCGATCCGGCTGGCCCGGCTCACGAGCGCGCCCTTCGCCGACCGGCTCGTCGCGAAGTTCAACCTGTCGGTCGAGGGCTGGCGCGGAAACGGCGACACGTCGCTCACGGTGGACGGCGTCGACGGCGTCGAGGGTGCCCGGCCCTAAGGTGGTCCCGTGTTCAGCCAGATGAGGATCCGTGGCGTCGGCGTCATCGACGACGCCGTCCTCGAGCTGAGCCCCGGGCTCAACGTGCTCACCGGCGAGACCGGTGCCGGCAAGACCATGGTCGTCTCCGGGCTCGGGCTGCTCCTCGGCGAGCGCGCCGACTCCGGGCTCGTGCGCACCGGGTCCGACTCGGCCCTCGTCGAAGGTGTCGTCCAGCTGCCGCTCGACCACCCCGCGCTGGCCCGCGCCGACGAGGCCGGCGCCGACCACGACGAGGGTGAGCTCGTCATCGCGCGCACCATCGCGGCGGCCGGGCGCTCACGGGCGCACGTCGGTGGCCGCACGGCGCCCGTCTCGGTCCTGGCCGACCTCGGGCAGCTCCTCGTCGCGGTGCACGGACAGGCAGACCAGTGGCGGCTCAAGCAGGGCGACGCCCACCGCGAGGTGCTGGACGACTTCGGCGGGGCCGAGGTCGTCGCGCTGCGCGACCGGGTGGCCGAGCTCTACGACCGGTGGCGCGAGGCCGCCCGCGAGCACGACCGTCTCGTGGCCGAGGCCCGTGACCGGGCACGCGAGATCGACTCCCTCACAGCCTCGCTCGAGGAGATCGAGTCGGTCGACCCCCAGCCCGGCGAGGACCTCGCGCTGCGCGCCGAGGACGCACGCCTCGCCCACGCCGACACCCTTCGCCTCGCCGCTGCGCAGGCGCTGGCCGACCTCAGCGGCGACGAGTATGCCGCCGAGCCCGCCCCCAACGTGCGTGACCTCATCGGGTCGGCCCGGGGAGCGCTCGCACCCGCCACCACGCACGACGACACGCTGTCCGGGTTCGACACCCGCCTGCACGAGCTGGGCACCCTCGTCACCGACCTGTCCGCCGACCTCACGGCATACCTCGACGACGTCGAGCTCGACCCCGAGCGCCTCGGCTTCGTGCAGGCGCGTCGGGCGTCCCTCGGCGTGCTGACGCGCAAGTACGGCGGGACCGTCGACGAGGTGCTCGAGTGGTCGCAGCGCAGCGCCGCACGCCTCGACGAGCTCGTGACGGCCGACGACCGTGTGGAGCGTCTGGGGGCCGAGGTCGCCGAGCTCCAGGAGGCCGTCGTCACGGCCTCGCTCGCCCTGTCCGACGCGCGACGCTCGGCCGGGTCCGACTTCGGCGGCAGGGTGTCCAAGGAGCTCGCGCACCTGGCGATGGGCAAGGCGGTCGTGCACGTCGACGTGCGACACCGCACCGACCCCGAGGGCGTCGCGCTCCCGGATGGCGAGCGGGTCCGCCTCTCCCGGCACGGCATCGACGACGTCGAGATCCTCCTCGCCGCCAACCCGGGCGCCGCACCGCGCAGCGTCGCCAAGGCCGCGTCGGGCGGTGAGCTCTCACGCGTCATGCTCGCGCTCGAGGTCGTCGGCTCGCGCAGCGCGGCGGCCGACGGTGTGAGCGGCCCGCCCACCTTCGTCTTCGACGAGGTCGACGCCGGTGTCGGTGGACGCGCGGCGCTCGACGTCGGCGCACGCCTCGCGGCCCTCGCGCAGCACGCCCAGGTCATCGTCGTCACCCACCTGGCCCAGGTGGCGGCGTTCGCGGATCGTCACCTCGTCGTGCACAAGGCCGACGACGGCCGCATCACGTCGAGCAGCGTGTCGGTCGTCGAGGGCGACGCGCGCCTGCGCGAGCTGTCGCGGATGATGGGCGGCGACCCCCACTCCGAGGCCGGGCTCGCCCACGCCGGAGACCTCCTCGAGCAGACCGGCGATGCACGGGCCGCGTCCCGGGCCTCCTCGAAGCCCGCCACGTCACGTGCGTCCTCGGGCAGGTCCCGTCCGCGGGCACGCAGCGGCGCCACGGCCTGACCGCCTCGGCCCTCGAGGGCCCGACGTGGCACGATTGAGCGCATCATGGCCCTCCCGATCCGTCGCCGTCCCGGCGCCCGTGACACCGGTCCCGGCGTCACCGGGCCGGCCCGCGTCGACCGGCGCACCAAGCGCCTGACCAAGCGGCTGCAGCCCGGCGACATCGCCGTGATCGACCACGCCGACCTCGACAAGGTCAGCGCCGACGCCCTCGTGTCGATCCGCCCCGCCGCGGTGGTCAACGCGAGCGCCTCCATCACGGGGCGCTACCCCAACCTCGGGCCCCAGATCCTCGTCGATGCCGGCATCCCCGTGCTCGACGCTGCGGGTCCCGACGTCATGGCGATCACCGACGGCGAGCCGCTGCGACTCGATGGGAGCGACCTCTGGTCCGGGCAGGGCAAGGTGGCGACGGGCGCCCTCCTCGACGGCCCCGCCGTGCAGGCGCAGATGCACGACGCGCGCGCGGGGCTCGCCGTCCAGATCGAGGCCTTCGCGACGAACACGATGGAGTTCATCCGCAAGGAGCGCGACCTGCTGCTCGACGGCATCGGGGTCCCGCCCATCACGACCGACCTGGACGGGCGGCACTGCCTCATCGTGGTGCGCGGCTACCACTACAAGGAGGACCTCGAGGCCCTCAAGCCCTACATCCGCGAGTACCGCCCGATCCTCATCGGCGTCGACGGCGGCGCGGACGCCATCCTCGAGTCCGGACACCGTCCCGACCTCATCGTCGGCGACATGGACTCCGTCTCCGACAAGGCACTGCGCAGCGGCGCGGAGATCGTGGTGCACGCGTACCGCGACGGGAGGGCACCGGGCCTCGCGCGGGTCGAGGCGCTCGGCCTCAGCCCCGTGGTCTTCCCCGCAGCAGGCACGAGCGAGGACGTCGCGATGCTCCTCGCCGACGACTCCGGGGCCGAGCTCATCGTGGCCGTGGGCACGCACGTGACCCTCGTCGAGTTCCTCGACAAGGGCCGGGACGGGCAGGCCTCGACCTTCCTCACACGGCTGCGCGTCGGGGGGAAGCTCGTCGACGCCAAGGGCGTCAGCCAGCTCTACCGGGCCCGCATCCCCGGCCGGCTGCTCGTGACCATGCTCCTCGTGGGCATGCTCGCCTTCTTCGCCGCCCTCGCCTCCACCCCGGCCGGGCAAGCCTGGCTGCAGGTCCTCGCCGCCCGCTGGGACGACCTCTGGACCGCCGTCGTAGGGATCTTCGCGTGATCGACTTCCGCTACCACCTCGTCTCGATCATCTCGGTGTTCCTCGCGCTCGCGGTGGGCATCGTGCTGGGCGCGGGACCCCTGCAAGCCAACCTCGGCGACCAGCTGAGCGACCAGGTGGCGGCGCTGCGCACCGAGAAGCAGGGCCTCAACGACAAGCTCACGACAAGCGAGAAGCTCGTCGACGCCTCCGACGAGTTCGCCACCGCCGTGCAGCCGCGCGTCGTCGGGGGGCGCCTCACCGGCCACCGCGTCGTGGTCGTCGTGATGCCCTCGGCCGACGGCACCATGGTCAAGAACCTCGAAGAGGTCGTCCGCCAGAGCGGCGCCGCCCTCACCGGCACCGTGTCGATCGGTGCCGACTGGTTCGACCCCGGCCGGGCCACCGAGCGCGACCAGGCAGCGCGTGCCGGCGCCTCTGCGCTCGGTCTCGACTCCACGGCGACCGGCGACGGTCTCCTCACGGCGGTGCTCACGGAGCTCACCGTCTCGAAGGCTCCCGCGAACGTCTCGCCGGCCCGGGCGGCCGGGCTCAAGGCCCTCGTCGACGCCGACCTGATCGACTCCACCGTGGCCGACCTGCCGACCGCTGACGTGGCGGTCGTCGTCTCCGGCGACTTCGCGGGGGACGACGCCGTGGTCACCGCCCGCTCCGACGCGATCCGCTCCCTCGTCGAGTCGATGGCCGGTTCCTCAAAGGCCACCGTCGTGGCCGGAGGCAGCACCGTCGCTGCCGCGGGTCAGCCCGTCACGTCCAACGCCGTCCAGGCCGTGCGCGAGAAGTCCGAGACCGCGGCCGTGGCCGCCACCGTCGACCACGCCCGCTCGGGCGACGGACCCGCCGCCGTCGTGCTCGCCGTGGAGGACATGCTCGACGAGCGCATCGGCCACTACGGCGTCGACGCCGGCGCGACGGCCACCGTCCCGCGAGTGCTCCCGTGACGTCCGGGCGCCGGCGGCCCTCATCGGCATCAACCGTGGCGTCGTCCGTGGCATCCTCCGTGGCGCCGCTGCTGGTGTCCGCCGCCACCTCTGCGGCTCTCCTGCGTCTCTCGCGGCGGCTACCCCGTGCGGCGGCCCAGCCGTGGCAGCGCACCAACCACGCCGGACGCGCCGTCACCCTCCTCGAGGGCCCGGCCTGGGTGGGTGGTGCCGTCGGTGGGGCCGTCGCGGGTGCGGTCCTCGGCTCCCGTCCGTCGCGAACGGCTCCGAGCACGGCCGGCGGTGCCGTCGTCGTGGCCCTCGCCGCCGGCGCGCTCGGCGCCCTCGACGACCTCACGGGTGGCGCCGACGACAAGGGGCTCAAGGGTCACCTCGGCGCACTCTTCCGCGGTCAGGTGACCACCGGCGCGGTCAAGATCGTGGGCCTCGCAGCCACCGGCCTCGTCGCGGCTGCCATGGTCGACGCCCGGGGGCCGGTCGGCGACGGCCGGAGGGCCCTCGCCACCATGGTGGGCGGCGCCGTCGTCGCCGGTGCCGCGAACGCCGTCAACCTCTTCGACCTGCGGCCGGGCCGGGCGCTCAAGGTGACCGGGCTCGCCGGCCTGCCTCTCCTCGGCACGCTTCCCGGGGCGGTCGCCGTCGGCTCGTCGGTCGGGGTGGTCCGAGACGACCTCGCGGCCCGGTCGATGCTCGGCGACACCGGCGCCAACGCGGCCGGCGCGCTCGTCGGCCTCGCCCTCGTCGAGCGCACCCGCCTGCCCGGCCGCGTCGCCGCCCTCGCCGTCCTGGCTGCCCTGACGCTGGCGTCCGAGCGGGTCAGCTTCTCCCGCGTCATCGCCGCCAACCCGGTGCTGCGACGGTTCGACCAGTGGGGCCGGGGGAGCCGGTGACGCCCGAGCCACCCGAGGCCCCTGCGGCCCACGCGCGCCGAGGTGTCCCGCGCGGCGATCTGCTCGCCGCGGCCGGCACCATCGCCGTGCTCACGCTCCTCGCGCGGGTCGTCGGCTTCGGCCGATGGTTCGCCTTCTCCCACTCGGTCGGCGCCACGTGCGTCGGCAGCGTGTACCAGTCCGTCAACGCCGTCCCCAACGTGCTCTTCGAGATCGCGGCGGGGGGCGTGCTCGCGGCCGTCGTGGTGCCGCTCGTCGCCGGTGCGCTGGCGCGCGGCGACCGTGCCCACGCCGATGAGACGGCGTCAGCGCTGCTCAGCTGGGCCGTGGTGGTGCTCGTGCCCCTCGGCGCCGTGGTGGCGCTCGCGGCCCGGCCCATCGCGTCGGCCCTGCTCGGCACGGGCTGCTCGGGCGAGGTGGACCTGGGCGCCGAGCTGTTGCGGGTGTTCGCCGTGCAGATCCCGCTCTACGGGGTCGCGATCGTGCTCGCGGGCGTCCTGCAGTCGTACCGGCGTTTTGTCGGCGCCGCACTCGCACCGCTCCTCTCCAGCATCGTCGTCATCGTCGCCTATCTCGGCTACCGGGCACTCGTGCCCGACCCTGCCGCACCGGTCGGCGACGTGCCGCAGTCCGCGACGGCCGTGCTCGGTGTCGGCACGACGCTCGGGGTCGTGGCGCTCGCCCTGCCGCTCGTCGTCCCCGTGCGCCGCACCGGCATCCGGCTGCGGCCGCGGTTCCGCTTCCCCGACGGCGTCGCGCGGCGGGTGCGCGCCCTCGCCCTGGCGGGCCTGCTCGCGGTGGCGGGGCAGCAGCTGGCGACGCTCGTCGTCATCCGGCTCGCCAACGACCGCGGTGGCTCGGGCACGCTCAACGTCTACACGTACGCCCAGGCCGTGACCCTCCTGCCGTATGCCGTCCTCGCCGTGCCGCTCGCCACCGCCGCGTTCCCGTCGCTGGCCGGCGACCACGCGGCTGCGACGAGCGGCGACGCGCTCGCCGACCCGCCTGGCGACGACCGAGACCGCGCGTCGGGGACGCTGCGTCGCGCGTGGCTCGCCACGGTGGTCGTGTCGCTCTTCGGCGTGGCCGCGCTCGTCGCGGTGGCGATGCCGGTCGGCGCCTTCTTCGGCGCTCTCGATGCCGGCTCGGGCAGGGAGGCCTCGCTCGAGACGCTCTCGGCGATGGGTGACGCGGTGACGGCCTTCGCCCCCTCGGTGCTGGCCCTCGGTGCCATCGGGCTGCTGACGCGCGCGTCCTACGTGCGCGGGCGCGCCGTGGTCGCCGGCGGGCTCGCCGGCCTCGGGTGGCTGTCCACGGTCATGGTCCCGCTCCTCGTCCTCGACCCCGAGGGGGCCGGGGGGCCGGACACCCTCCGTGCCCTGGCTGCCGGCTCGAGCGTGGGTCTCGCGCTCGGGGCGTTGCTGCTCGTCGCGCTGGTCGCCCGCAGCTGGGGCTGGTCGTCGCTGTGCCTGCCGTGGCGGCCGCTCGGCGCGGCGCTCGTCGGCTCCGTGGCCGCTGCGGCTGCCGGCCGGGTGGTGAGCTCGTGGCTGGCCGGGCGGGGGATCGGGCGCACGCTCGGCTCGAGCCTCGCGGTGGGCCTCGGCGCGGGACTGCTGGCGCTCCTGGTCATGGTCGGGGTGGCCCTGGCGATCGACCCCTCGCTCCTGCACCGGGTGCGTCGCTCGCGCGGGGTAGCGCTTCACGCGTCCGACGTCGAGGAGGCTGCCCCGTGAGGGTGCTCATGGTCGTCGGCCGAGCGGCGGGAGGGGTCGGCGGTCATGTCGACGGGCTCGTCGCCGGGCTGCGGGCCGAGGGCCACGACGTGCAGGTCGTGACGGCCGCAACGACGGCCGACACCTTCGGATGGACCGACGCGCACCGGCTGTGGCCGGTCCACCCCGGTGCGCGCGCCCCCCGCGGTCTCCTCGACTGGCACCGCATCATGCGGCTCGCCGGAACGGTCGACGTGGTCCACGCGCACGGTCACCAGGCCGCGGTCGTGGCTGCGGTTGCCGTGTTCCGGGCTCGCCCCCGTCCGCGGCTGGTCGTGTCGCTGCACAACGACCTGCCGCCCGCTCACGGGGGCGTCGGTGGCCTGATGTCGTCGGCGGGGCGCAGGGCCGTCGCGTGGGCGCTGCGTCGCGCCGACCTCGTCACCGGCGCCAGCGAGGACCTCGTCACGCTGGCTGAGTCGCTCGGAGCCCGCCGTGCCGAGCTCGCTCACGTCCCCTCGAGCGCCGTCGCCGCGCTGCTGGGCGCCGACCGCCTGCCGCCCGACGAGCGGGCGAGGCTGCTGTCCGGCGCGGGGGTCCCGAGCGAACCTCCCGTCGTGCTCACCGTCTCGAGGATCGCCCCGCAGAAGGACCTCGGGACGCTCGTTGCCGCGGCAGGCCTGTCGGGCGTGGCCGCGTCATGGGTCGTCGTGGGCGACGGCGACGCGGCCTTGCGCCGGCAGCTCGAGGAGGCGGCACACGGCATACGTGAGTCGGGTGGTCGTCCAGCGAGCGCGACACGCCCGAGCGTGCACTTCGTCGGCGCTCGCGACGACGTCACGAGCTGGCTGCGTCTCGCCGACGTCTTCGTCCTCACGAGCCGGTGGGAGGCGCGAGCGCTCGTCGTGCAGGAGGCGATGGCAGCCGGCGTGCCGGTCGTGGCGACGCGCACCGGCGGCCTGCCCGGCCTGCTCGAAGGCGTGGGTGTGCTGGTGTCGGTGGGCGACCCGCCCGCCACGGCGGCGGCGGTCGACCGGCTCCTCGCCGACCCGCACGAGCGGGCGCGGCGGGGCGCGGACGGTCGAGCCGTGGCGGCCTCCTGGGACACGCCACGGGACGAGGCGCGCCGATGGGCGGACCGGTATGCCCGAGACCCCCGCGCGATGACGTAGACTTAAAGCCCGTGGTGGAAACGACGAAGCACATCTTTGTGACCGGGGGCGTGGCCTCCTCGCTCGGCAAGGGCCTGACGGCCTCCAGCCTCGGACGACTTCTCAGATCGCGTGGCCTCAAGGTCACGATGCAGAAGCTCGACCCCTACATCAACGTGGACCCCGGGACGATGAACCCGTTCCAGCACGGCGAGGTCTTCGTGACCGACGACGGCG
>CBHRRQ010000105.1:0-13259 GCA_966081555.1 uncultured Terrabacter sp. | reverse complement strand
CTCGACCTGCCCGAGGTGTCGCTCGTGTCGATCCTCGACGCCGACAAGGAGGGCTTCCTGCGCTCGGCGAGGTCGCTCATCCAGACGATCGGTCGCGCGGCGCGCAACGTGTCCGGCCAGGTGCACATGTACGCCGACAAGATGACGCCGTCCATGGAGCAGGCGCTCGACGAGACCAACCGGCGCCGCGAGAAGCAGATCGCCTACAACACCGAGCACGGCATCGACCCGACCCCGTTGCGCAAGAAGATCGCCGACATCACCGACCTGCTCGAGCGCGAGGACGCCGACACCCAGGAGCTGCTCGGCTCAGGGCGCATGCAGTCCCGCGGCAAGAGTGGCGCCGGCCGTGGCGCGATGGCGGCCGACGTCGGGGTCTCCGCCGGTGGCACGTCCAACCGTCCGGCCGACATGGCGGCCGCCGACCTCGCGGGCCTCATCCAGGAGCTCACCACGCAGATGCACCAGGCGGCCGCCGACCTGCACTTCGAGCTCGCGGCCCGGCTGCGTGACGAGATCGGCGAGCTCAAGAAGGAGCTGCGCCAGATGAGCGCAGCCACCCGCTGAGGGGCCTCCCGTGACTGAGGGCAGAGGCAAGGGCGGCGGAGCGGCCGCCCGGCTGCGCACGGCCGCCCTGAACCTTCCCGGGGCGTGGGAGGACTCCCCGTGGGACGGCGACACGGTCGCCAAGGTCGGCGACAAGATCTTCGTCTTCCTCGGCGAGCAGTCCGTCGGCGTCAAGTGCGCCAGCAGCCGCCAGGAGGCCGATGAGTGGCTCCACCGCTACCCCGACGACGCGTCGGTCATGGCCTACATCGGCCGCCACGGCTGGAACACCCTGAGCATCGGGGGAGCGATCGACGAGGACGAGCTGCTCGAGGCCATCGAGACGTCCTACGAGATCGTCGTGGCCGGGCTGCCGCGCAGCAGACGTCCCGGTTGACCAGGGGGCGGACCCCGATTTGAGGCCCGACCGCGGCGGTGAGAGGATCAGGCGTTCACGGAGGGGAGTATCCCCGAAACGACGGGCTCGTCATCACGGAGCAGGTCCCACCACCAGCTCCCGGTCCCGTCGGTCCGCCTGGAGCCTGATGCTCCGGCCGGGCGGGAGAGACCTCCGGTTACTGACCTGGTGACCGGAAGGTTGTGCCCATGAACGTTCCCGCTTGGGGCTGGTTCCTCACGATCGGTCTGATGACCGTGTTCCTCCTCGTCGACGTGCTCGTCATCGCGCGCCGTCCGCACGTCCCCTCGATGGCCGAGGCCGGCCGACACCTCGCGTTCTACGTGGGGGCCGCCGTGCTCTTCGGGCTCTTCGTGTGGTTCGAGTGGGGAGGGCAGCTCGCGGGAGAGTTCTACGCAGGCTGGCTCACCGAGTACTCCCTCTCGGTCGACAACCTCTTCGTCTTCCTGCTGATCATGGCCAGCTTCAAGGTGCCGCAGAAGCTGCAGCAGTCGGCCCTCATGATCGGCATCATCATCGCGATCATCCTGCGCGGCGTCTTCATCGCGCTGGGCGCGGTCGTCATCAACGCGTACGCCTGGGTGTTCTACATCTTCGGCGCGTTCCTCGTGTACACCGCGGTCAAGCTCGCGACCGGTGGCGAGAGCGACGACGACGAGTACCACGAGAACCGCTTCCTGCTCTGGATCGAGAAGCGCTTCCCGGCCACCAAGGAGTGGCACAGCACGCACCTGACGGTCGTCGAGAACGGCAAGCGCCTCATCACGCCGATGCTCATCGTCATCCTCGCGCTCGGCACGACCGACCTGCTCTTCGCGCTCGACTCCATCCCCGCGATCTACGGCCTCACCAAGGAGCCGTTCCTCGTGCTGACGGCGAACATCTTCGCCCTGATGGGCCTGCGCCAGCTCTACTTCCTCATCGGCGGCCTGCTGAAGAAGCTGGTCTACCTCAGCATCGGGCTCGCCGTGCTGCTCGCCTTCATCGGCGTGAAGCTCATCATGCACGCCCTGCACGAGAACAACCTGCCGTTCATCAACGGCGGCCAGCCCATCGAGGGCGTGCCCGACATCCCGATCCTCGTCTCGCTCGGGGCGATCGTCGTCATCCTCGGTGTCACCACGGTGGCCAGCCTCTGGAAGTCGCGCCGCGACGCCCGCCTCGAGGCTGCGAACGACAGCTCGGTCGAGTCCGCGTCGAGGTAGGTCGAGGCAGGCGTCAGGTCCTGAGGACCTTGTCCATGGCCTTGCCCTTGGCGAGCTCGTCGACGAGCTTGTCGAGGTAGCGGATCTTCTGCATCAGCGGGTCCTCGATCTCCTCGACACGCACGCCGCACACGACGCCCTTGATCTGGTCGACCTTGGCGTTGAGGTGTGCGTCGGCGAAGAAGTCCTCGAAGGTGGTCCCGGACTGCAGGTGCTCGCCCAGGGCGGCCTCGTCGAAGCCGGTGAGCCACTCGATCACCTGGTCGAGCTCGGCCTTGGTGCGGCCCTTGCGCTCCACCTTGTTGACGTAGTGGGGGTACACCGAGGCGACGCTGACCGTGAAGATGCGGCTCATGTCTCCGAGCGTAGCCAGCCGGGGGAACGGGACGGAGCGTTCTCTCGATCGGGCAGGTGCGCCTGCCCGGCCTCCCGATCGAAAGAACGCGCCGTACGCCTCAGCATGCTCGCGTACGCCTGCACTCCCGATCGAGAGAACGCCGCGTCAGCTCGGGAGTTGCGACGGAGCGTTCTTTCGATTGAGGGGGTCAGCGGATCCGCGGGGAGACGAGCCAGCCGAGCAGGGCCGGCACGGCCATCACGGCGAACACCGCGACATAGGCGGACGGCACCCCCGAGCCGGCCGCGGAGAAGACGACCGCCGACAGGGCGATCGCCGTGGCGGCTCCGGCCGAGTCGCCGATCTGCAGGGCAGAGCTGACGAAACCCTGCTCCGTCGACGAGGCTCGTGAGAGCGCCTGCGCGGTGACCCGCGGGTAGACGGTGCCGATGCCCAGACCGACCGCCGGGAAGAGGGCGATGAGCACCCATGCCGGTGCACCGAGCGCGACGGCGAGGGCGATGGCACCGAGGGCGAGGGCCATCACGGCGAGCGACCCGGCCGAGGTGCGCCCGATCTCGAAGTGCCGGTCCCAACGTCCCTGCACCCACGAGCCGAGGAACCACGTGACGCCGGTGACGGTCAGCGCGATGCCGGCGAGGCTCGGGCTGAGGCCGTCGCGCTCGGTGAGCAGCCGAGGCAGGTAGACCTCGGCCCCGGAGAAGGCGGCGAAGGCCAGCGCCCGGACCGTCACGTCGGTCGGGAGCCCGCGCGCTGCTCGCAGCGTGCCGCGCGGGGTGAGCGGCAGGAGCGTCATCCCGACGGCCACCACCGCGACAGTGGCGACGGCGATGCCGACGGCGTCGAGGCGCTCGGCGACGGCGTTGAGGGCGAGCACCGCCACGGCCAGCACCACGGACGCGGCGACCGCCCGGCGACGCCACGGGACGTCGACCGCCTCCTGGCGCAGCCCGGTGACGATGCGTCCGAGCAGCACCGCCGCGACGACGAGCACGACCAGGGCCAGGCCGAAGACCCACCGCCACCCGATCGTCTGGGCGATGAGCCCGGCGACGAACGGCCCGGCGATCGAGGGTACGACCCAGGCCGCCGAGAACCCGGCGAGGATGGCGGTGTGCAGCCGCTGCGGGTACACGCGGGTGACGAGGACGTAGAGGGCGGTGCTGGTCATGCCGGCGCCGAGGCCCTGCACGACCCGGGCGCCGACGAGGATCTCCATGGTCGGCGCGAGGCCCGCGCCCACCAGACCGGCCGCGAAGAGTGCGAGCCCGATGAGCAGCGGCGGTCTCGGTCCTCGCCGGTCGGCGAGGTTGCCGGACCAGACGATGCTGACGATCCCGGCGGCGAGCGTGGCGGTGAAGGCCATCGCGTAGAGGGAGGCCCCGTCGAGCTCGCGGGCGATGGTCGGCATCACGGTGGTGAGGGCGAGCGCCTCGAAGGCGTGCAGGGAGACGAGGGCGAGCACGCCGATCGTCGTCGCGCGGAGCGCCGGGGAGAGCAGGCTCTCGTCGTCGGCCATCAGCCCGGTCCCAGCGCGGCGTCGGGCGTCTCGGGTCTCGACCGCGCACCCAGCACGATCGCGCTGGCGAGCACGACGAGGGCCATGCCTGCGACCTGCCCGGGCTCGAGCACCTGGTGCAGCACGACGAACCCGGCGAGGGCCGCGACGACCGGCTCGAGGCTGAGCAGGATGCCGAAGACGTGCTGCGCGAGGTGCCGCAGCGCGACGAGCTCGAGCGAGTAGGGCAGCACGGAGGACAGGACGGCGATGCCGAGCCCGAGCGCGATGTCACGTGGGGTCCAGCGGTCCACCGAGGTGAGTCCGAGGGGAGCCACGGCCACGGTCGACACGATGAGGGCCAGGGCCAGACCGTCGAGGCCGCCGAAGGCGCGGCCGGTGCGCTGGCTCAGCACGATGTAGGCGGCCCACATGACGCCGGCGAGAGCTGCGAAGCCGACGCCGACGAGGTCGAGCCGGTCGAGCGAGGTGTGGAGCACACCTGAGACGAGGACGACTCCCAGGGCGGCGGCGGTCACCGCCACGACGTCGCGCAGCCGGCGGCTCAGCGCCGCCGCGAGTCCCAGCGGCCCGAGGAACTCGATCGTGACGGCGACCCCGATGGGCAGGTGCGCGAGCGAGGCGTAGAAGGAGGTGTTCATCGCGGCCAGCGCCAGCCCGAAGAGCACGACGGTGCCCCAGTCAGCCCGGGTGCGGCGCCGCCACGACGGGCGCGCGACGGCATACAGGATGACCATCGCGAAGAGGAGGCGCAGCAGCACGGAGCCGGTGGCGCCGATGCGCGGGACGAGCGTCGCCGCGAAGGCGCCGCCGAACTGCACCGACAGGACGCCACCGAGGACGAGCAGCGGGGCGGTGCGCCGGTCGAGGCTCACGGCATCGGCAGCCGCCCGGCCGCCACGAGGGTGTCGAGCCGCTCGGCCGGCAGGTCCTCCTCGACGAGCACGCCGCCGGTCTCGGAGGCGTGGACCATCCGGCCCGGCCGCACGACGATGCCGACGTGGTGGATGCGCGCCCCGGGCCGGGCGAAGAAGTAGAGGTCACCCGGTTGCACGTCGTCGAGGGCCACCGGGGCGGCGAACTCGGCCTGCGCGTACGCGTCGCGGGCGATGACGACGCCGAGGCGCCGCCACGCGTGCAGCACCAGGCCCGAGCAGTCGAAGCCGAGCGGCGTCAGCCCCGACCACAGGTAGGGCAGGCCCTCGTGCGAGCGTGCCTCGGTCAGGGCGGGGTGGGTCGGTTCGCCGGAGCCGCCGTCGGTCACGACCGCCGTCTCGACCGGCTCGGGCCCGAGCACCTGCGAGCCCGGCGTGAGCGGGGCGAGGTGCGCGAGCGGCACCCACCCCGGGTAGCCGCGCTCGTCCTTGGGGGACAGCTGCCACGGGGCGACGACGTGCGCCCAACGCCCGTCGGGGTCGAGCTCCGTCACGACGACCGGCTCGCCCTCGACGAGCTGCGTCTCGACGAGTCCGTGGAGGCCGAGACGTCCGGCCCGCGTGCCGTCGTCGACGGCCCCGTCGGCCGCCGCGTCGGCGTCGAGCGCCGCCAGCCAGGCGGCCGCGTCCGGCTCGTCGGCGACCATCGCGGCGTCGACGGGCCGCGGGCTCTGGGGCGTCGACCACACCGTCGTCACGGGAACGCGGACGAGGTGGGTGGCGCTGACACGGGTGCTGCGGCTCTCGGCGACGTTCACGCCCGCCATCCTCGCACCCGCATCGACCCGGGTCGCGGTGGGTCCGGGGCGGGACGCCCGGCGCGCCGCGGCCGGCTCCGCGTCCGCTGCCCACACCTTCGGGTCGGCTGTCGGTCCGGCCACGATTCGGTGTGCACCGGTCGGAGGTACTGGTCGCCGCGCCCCGGGCGCCGTACCGTCAGAACATGGAAGAGCGAATCACCATCGAAGGATTCGATCCCCCGAAGAACCGCCGCCACGGGCCCGACGGCGACCTCGTCGACGTGCAGGGCTGGCTCCACGCGCCCGTCGACTGGGCCGGCGGACCACAGCTCGAGCGAGCCTGGCGAGAACGGCACGGCCGGTCGCGCCTCGGCGTCGGCCTGTGCGTCGCCAACAACCCGCGCCGTCACATCATCCTGACGAACGTGCCGCCGGACCTCGACTTCCTGCGCACCGAGCTCGAGTCGCTCATCGCCGAGCTCGACCCCGACGCGACCTCGGACCTCGAGGGCGCGCAGTAGCCGCTGGCTGACCCAGTCTGCGCACTCCCGCCCGCGCGGGACGCGCCGCTCGTACGCTGGGCGCGTGGCGAGACCGGCGATCCTCACGGTGGATGACGACGCTCCGGTCTCCGCTGCGATCGCTCGGGACCTGCGGGCACGCTACGGCGCCGACCACCGCATCCTGCGGGCCGCTTCCGGGGCCGAGGCGCTCGACCTCGTGGCGCGCCTCCTGCTCAAGGGCCAGCCCCTCGCGCTCGTGCTGGCCGACCAGCGGATGCCCGGGCTGACCGGCATCGAGGTGCTCGGCCGCGTGCGCGCCGACGTGCCCGACGCGAAGCTGATCCTGCTCACGGCGTACGCGGACACGGACGTCGCGATCGCGGCCATCAACGAGATCGGGCTGGACCACTACCTCCTCAAGCCGTGGGACCCGCCCGACGAGAACCTCTACCCGGTCGTCGACGACCTCCTCGCCGACTGGCACAACGCCCACCCTGACCGCACCGACGACGTGCGCGTCGTCGGCGACCGCTGGTCGGAGGGCACCCACGCGGTCAAGACGTTCCTCGCCAACAACCACGTGCCTTACGTCTGGCTCGACGTCGAGCGGGACGCCGAGGGTGCTCGGCTGCGCGACTTGGCCGACGCCCGTCCGGAGGACCTGCCGCTGGTGCTGGTGCCGGACGGCGAGACGCTCAGGGCCCCGTCGACCGTGGCGATCGCGGGCGCCCTCGGCCTGCGGACCAGGGCGGAGCGTGACCTCTACGACCTGTGCATCGTCGGCGGCGGACCCGCCGGTCTGGCGGCAGCCGTCTACGCCGCGTCCGAGGGCCTGAGCACGGTCGTCGTCGAGCACGAGGCGCCGGGTGGCCAGGCGGGCCAGAGCGCCGCGATCGAGAACTACCTCGGCTTCCCGCGGGGCCTCTCCGGTGCCGACCTGGCCCAGCGCGCCATCGCCCAGGCCCGCAGGTTCGGCGCCGAGATGGTGCTCGCCCGCGACGTCGTCGCCCTCGAGCCGCGAGGTCCGGTGCGCGCCGTGCGGCTGCAGGGCATCGAGGCCGTGGTCGGCGGCAGCGCTCCCGAGCGCGGGGTCGGCGCCGGGGCGGACGGCTTCACCGACATCGAGGCGCGCAGCGTGGTCCTCGCGACCGGGGTCTCCTACCGCCGGCTCGATGCCGTCGGCCTCGATGCCCTCGTGGGACGCGGCGTCCACTACGGGGCGAGCGCCGGGCAGGCGGCGGCCTGCAGCGGCGAGGAGGTGTACGTCGTGGGTGCCGCCAACTCGGCGGGCCAAGCCGTGCTCAACCTCGCCCGGTTCGCCAAGCGGGTGACGCTCGTCGTCCGGGGCCCGTCGCTCGAGGCGAGCATGTCGCAATACCTCGTCGAGCGGATCCGCGCCGACGACCGGATCCGGGTGCTGTGCGGCACGGAGGTGGTGGCCGCCGGCGGCGAGGGCCACCTCGAACGGCTGACTCTCGCCGACCGGGCGGCAGGCACCACGACAGAGGTCGAGGCGTCCTGGCTCTTCGTCTTCATCGGCGCGGCTCCCCGAACGGACTGGCTCGGTGCGGAGGTCGCCCGCGACGGTCACGGCTTCGTCGTGACCGGCCACGACCTCGTCTCGGGCCCGCACGCCGGGGGCTGGAGCCTGAGCCGGCCGCCCTTCGCCCTCGAGACGAGCCTTCCCGGCGTCTTCGCCGCCGGCGACGTGCGCGCCGACTCGATGAAGCGTGTGGCCTCGGCGGTGGGCGAGGGGTCGATGTCCGTCTACTTCGTGCACCGCTACCTCGCCACGATCTGACGGGACACCAACGATGCTCGCGCTCGCCGACCTCCGGACCATCCCCCTCTTCGACGGGCTGCGCGACGACCAGCTCGAGCAGCTGCTCGAGGTCGGGACCGAGCTGCGGGTCCGGCCGGGCGAGGTCGTCTTCCTCGAGGGTGAACGGGCCGACCACTGGTGGGTGCTCGTCGACGGCGCGCTCGACCTGTCGCGCCACATCGGCCGTGAGGACGTCACCGTGGGGCGCATGGACGTGCCCGGCCGGTGGGCCGGCGGCTTCCGGGCCTGGGACGAGAACGGCGTCTACCTCGCGACCGCGCGAGGCGTCGCCGAGGGTCGGATGCTGCGCGTGCCGGCCGAGGACCTCAGGGATCTGGCGAACACCTGGTTCCCGTTCGCGGCGCACCTCGTGGCGGGGCTCTACGGCACGGCCCGGTCGATCGAGGCGACGGCCCGGCAACGCAGCGGCCTCGTCACCCTCGGCACGCTCGCGGCAGGGCTGGCCCACGAGATCAACAACCCGGCGGCGGCGTCGGCGCGGTCGGCGGCGGAGCTCGAGCGAGCCTGTGACGGGCTGCTGGAAGCGTTGCGGCACATGGCTGTTCGCGGGCTGACCGCAGAGGGCTTCGAGTCCCTGGACTCGCTCCGGCGTGGGCTGGAAGCACCCGCCGCGCTCGCCGACCCGCTCGAGACCGCCGACCGCGAGGAGGAGCTGGGGGAGTGGCTCGAGCGTGCCGGCGTGGAGCACCCGTGGGACCTCGCCGCGCCGCTCGTCTCGGCCGGCGCCGACGTGGCGTGGCTTCGTCGAGCGGCCGAGACCGTGCCCGGAGATGCGCTCGGTCCGTCGCTGGAGTGGGTGGCTCGCACCATCGACGTCACGTCGCTGCTGGCCGAGGTGCGCGAGTCGACGCGCCGCGTCTCCGAGCTCGTGGCGGGCATCAAGACCTACTCGCAGATGGACCGCGCCTCCCACCAGCGCGTCGACGTGCGCGAGGGCATCGAGAGCACCCTGCTCGTCATGGGGCCCCGGCTGCGTCCCGACGTCACGGTGGTGCGCGACTGGGGGAGCGACGTGCCGCTCGTCGACGGCATGCCCGGTGAGCTCAACCAGGTGTGGACCAACCTCGTCGACAACGCCGTGGACGCCATGGACGGCAACGGCATCCTCACGGTGCGCACACGGCTGGACGGCGACACGGTGCTCGTCGAGGTCGGCGACACCGGCTCCGGCATGAGCGCCGAGGCACAGCAGCGCGCCTTCGAGCCGTTCTACACGACCAAGGAGGTCGGCCGCGGCACCGGGCTCGGCCTCGACGTGGCCCACCGGATCGTCGTCGACCGGCACGGCGGCAGCATCGAGATCGACTCGCGCCCGGGGGACACCCGGTTCCGGGTGCGCCTGCCCGTCAGCTCCGCCCCGAACACCCCCTGAGCGAAGCCCGGGGCCACGCCACACGCGTACGTCCTCGAGCGCACGCCGGTGGCGACCTGCCGCCAGGAGTGCACGCTCTCGTCAGGAGTGCATGCGCCCGTCAGGAGGGGGCGGGGCACCGCCCACGCCTGACCCCACCCCGCCCCCCAGCCGGCAGCGTGCCCTCACCAGCCGCGGGCGCGCCACTCGTCGAGGTGCGGGCGCTCCGCCCCGATGGTCGAGTCGTCGCCGTGGCCGGGGTAGAACCACGTGTCGTCGTCGTAGACGTCGAAGACGCGCGTCGTGACGTCCTCGATGAGCGACTCGAAGCTCTGGCCGGGGTTCTTCGTGTTGCCGACGCCGCCGGGGAAGAGGCTGTCGCCGGTGAAGAGGTGTGTGTGGCCCTCGGGGTCGGCGTAGGCCAGCGCGATCGAGCCCGGCGTGTGCCCGCGCAGGTGCACGACGTCGAGCGTCACGTCGCCGACGGTGACCGTGTCGCCCTGCCCGACGCGTACGTCGACGGGGACGGGCAGCCCGTCGGCGTCGTCGGCGCCGGCCACGGTGCGTGCGCCCGTCGCTGCCACGACGTCGGCGAGGGCGCCGACGTGGTCGTGGTGCTGGTGGGTGGTGACGACGGTCTCGAGGCCGCCCCCGCCCGCGGCCACGAGCTCGAGCAGGCGCGGCGCCTCGGCCGCGGCGTCGACGAGCAGCTGGGCCCCCGTCGACCGGCAGGTGAGCAGGTACGCGTTGTTGTCCATCGTGCCCACGGACTGCTTGCGGATGGTGAGGTGGGGCAGCTCGCGCACGGCTGCCGCGCCACCCTGGTCGACGTGGCCGGAGTACGTGTCGGGGGTGTGGTCGGGCATGTCAGCCTCCGAAGGGAAGGGTGGGGACGGGGCCGTCGAAGCGGACCCCGTCGGTGTGGCCGCGGGCCAGCCAGGTGAGCACCGCGGCGCGGGGCCCGGTGACCGTGGTCGCGCCGTCACCGAGGGTGTACGCGTCGCCCTCGGCCGTCTCGATGCGCAGTGACGGGGGCGCGTCCTCCTTGGACAGCCGGTTGGCCGCGTCGCGCAGGAAGAGGGCGACGACCTCGTCGGGTGCCGCGGCGAACGTGAAGCCGGCGTCGAGGTCGACGTGGTGGAAGACGAGCTCGCGCAACCGCATGAAGGGGACCATGCCCACCGGGATCGGGAAGCCGCCCGGGGTGCGCTCGACGCGGACCTCGGCGTGCTCGGGCGCCAGCGCCACGAGCCGTTCGGCCAGGCGCGCGGCCGAGTCGCGGATGTCGGTGGCGTGCTCGTGGGCCGACCGCCGGGCGCCGGCGGCGATGTCGGCGTCGCGCGACTCCGGGGTGTCGTACATCGTGCCGGGCCGGCCGGTCAGCGCCACGTCGCAGACGCGGGCGAGCGCGTCGGCGTTGCGGGCGATGTGGGCCAGCACGTGGCCGCGCGACCACCCCTCGCAGAGCGAGGGTGCCAGCACCGCGTCGTTGCGGAACGAGGCGGCCGTCGCCACGACCCGTTCGGTCTCGGCCGCCACGAGCTCGGCGGTCACGTCGGCGTGCTTCATACCGTTGCCCTCCCGGGTTGCTTCTCGGTCGCGCTGTCGGACGGCTCGCCCGTGGCCTTCTCGAGCGCCAGGGCGGCCCCCACGAGTGTGAGGTGGGAGAAGGCCTGGGGGAAGTTGCCCACCATCCGCTCGTTCACCGGGTCGTACTCCTCGGACAGCAGGCCGACGTCGTTGGTCAGACCGACGAGCCGCTCCATCAGCGTGTTCGCCTTCGCCGTCATACCCGCCTTCGCGTAGGCCGTCACGAGCCAGAACGAGCATGCCAGGAAGGGGTGCTCGTCGCCCGGCAGCCCGTCGACGTCGGTCTCGGTGCGGTAGCGCATGACGAGGCCGTCGCGCATCAGGTCCTGCTCGACCGCCGCGATCGTGCCGAGCATGCGCGGGTCGTCCCCGTCGACGAAACCGATCGCCGACAGGGTGAGCAGCGACGCGTCGACCTCGGTGGTGTCGTAGTGCTGGACGAAGGTGCCCCGCTCGGCGTCGAAGCCCTTGCTCATGACCTCCTCGCGCACGCGGTCGCGCAGCTCGCGCCAGTCGTCGACCGGGCCCTCCACGCCGTGCTGCTCCACGGCCCGCACGGCCCGGTCGAAGGCGGCCCAGACCATGGCCCGCGAGTGGGTGAAGTGGCGCAGCGGTCCACGGATCTCCCAGAGCCCGTTGTCGGCCTCCTGCCAGTGCTTCGCGAGGTGGTTGACGAGCGCACGTTGCAGGTGCCACGAGTCGTCGTTGTCCTCGAGCCCGCGCATCCGTGCGTGGTCGAGCGAGATCATCACCTCGCCGAGCACGTCGGTCTGCCGCTGGTCCACGGCGGCGTTGCCCACGCGCACGGGCGTCGACCCGGCATACCCCGGCAGGTGGTGCAGCACCCGCTCCGGCAGGTCACGCCCACCGTCGACGCGGTACATGATCTGCATGTCCTCGGGGTCACCGGCGACGGCCCGCAGCAGCCACGCCCGCCACAGCTCGGTCTCCTCGACGTAGCCGCAGCCCAGGAGTGCCTCGAGGGTCAGGGCCGCGTCGCGCAGCCAGCAGAACCGGTAGTCCCAGTTGCGCTGGCCACCGAACTCCTCGGGCAGCGAGGTCGTGGCCGCAGCCACGATGCCTCCCGTCGACTGGTGCGTCAGGCCGCGCAGCACGAGCAGCGAACGGGTCACGGCGGCGGCATACGGGCCGGAGTAGTGGCTCTGCGCGGCGTAGCGCTCGCTCAGCGCGATCGTCTCGGCGATGCGGGCGCGCACGCTGAGCGGCGGCGGGATCTGCTCGTGGCTGCGGAACCACGTCGTCGAGAAGGTCATCGACTCGCCTGCCGAGACGTCGAACTCGTCGACGTGGTGGCCGTCCTGGGCGTGAGGGAGCCGGGCGCCACGGAGCACGAGCATGTCGGGGCCGGCGATCGCGGTGATGATCTCGTCGGTGCGGCCCTCGCGGTCGTCGGTGTGCCGCGCCACCCAGGGGCGGGTGCGCCCGTAGTTGAAGCGCACCGTCCACTCGTGGACCATCCGCACCGTGCCCTCGAGGCCCTCGATGCGGCGCAGCACGTCGGAGCGGCCGTCACCGAGCGGCATGACGTCGGTCACCTTCACCCGGCCCGTCGACGTCTCGTGGAAGGTCTCGAGCACGAAGGAGTTGCCGACGTAGCGGCGCGTCGTCACGGCGTCCTCGTCGACGGGCGCGATGAGCCACCTGCCGTGCTCCGGCGTGCCGAGCAGCGCCGAGAAGCACGCCCGGGAGTCGAAGCGGGGCAGGCACAACCAGTCGATGGAGCCGCGCCGGCTCACGAGCGCCGCGGTGCCGAGGTCGCCGAGCACGGCGTAGTCCTCGATGGGGGTCGGCACGTGCTCGCTCATGAGTGCGAGTATGCCGCTCGGTCGGGTCGTGCGTGCGGGGCACCCGCCGGGGTGGCGCGTCCCGGCGGCCTGGGCCGCGGACGGGCGCACAGGGGCCGTGTGGGGTCCGCCGACGAGCCGCCGATACGGGGACTGTCGGTGGCCCGACTTAGCATGTTGCGCGTGACTGCTACGCCCACCGGCAACGCCCATTCCCTCGTCGTCCGCGGCGCGCGAGAGCACAACCTCCGCGACGTGTCCGTCGACCTCCCCCGCGACAGCCTCATCGTCTTCACCGGGCTCTCGGGGTCGGGCAAGTCGAGCCTCGCGTTCGACACGATCTTCGCGGAGGGCCAGCGGCGCTACGTCGAGTCGCTGTCGGCGTACGCCCGGCAGTTCCTCGGACAGATGGACAAGCCCGACGTCGACTTCATCGAGGGCCTGTC
>CBHRRQ010000104.1:0-13407 GCA_966081555.1 uncultured Terrabacter sp. | reverse complement strand
CGGGGCAACCCTTCAAACTTACCCGCCTCAAGCTTGGGAGTCAAACCCGCGAACCAGCCTTCAGACCGTCCGGATCGACCCGCTTGGAATCAGCGGTTCTGCCCACCGAAGCCGTCCCGATCACTCGGGCTCTCGGCTTCAGGGCCGTCCGAAACCTTACCGGATGAACCGGAGTGCTTCGGACCGTGCTCGTCAGCCCCGGGACCGGCCAGCTTCGCTCGGTGATCTCTCACCGCCGCGGTGGCGTCCGTTCCTCCCTGTCGGGCTGACGTAGAGAACAGTAACCGAGCCTTCGCGGATGACACAAATCCGCCCGATCGCCTCGCGCCCCAGACGCCACTGCAGGGTGTTGACCTGCAGGAACGCGGCTCAGGACACCCGGTCGATGACGATCGGCGGCAGGTCGGGCCGCGAGCCCTCCGGGGCGATGGTGAAGCCGCCGTCGAGCGCCTCCAGCGCACGGGCGAAGCGCTCCGGCTCGTCGGTGTGCAGCGTCATGAGCGGCTCCCCGCCGCGGACCGCCGCGCCGGGCTTGTGGTGCAGCTCGACGCCGGCGCCGGCCTGGACCGGATCCTCCTTGCGCGCCCGGCCGGCGCCGAGCCGCCAGGCCGCGACACCCACAGCGAGCGCATCGAGCTGCACGAGCACCCCGTCGGCGGGGGCGAGGACGTGGTGCGTCTCCTTCGCGGTGGGCAGCTCGGCATCGGGGTCACCTCCCTGTGCCCGGATCATGCGGCGCCAGACGTCCATGGCGCGGCCGTCGGCAAGCACGTCGGCGGGGTCGACGTCGTCCTTGCCGGCGCCGGCCACCATCTCGCGGGCGAGCGCCAGGGTCAGCTCGACGACGTCTCCGGGGCCTCCCCCGGCGAGCACCTCGACCGACTCGCGCACCTCGAGGGCGTTGCCTGCCGTGAGCCCCAGCGGGGTCTCCATGTTGGTGAGCAGCGCGACCGTGTGCACGCCGGCGTCCTTGCCGAGACGCACCATGGTCTCGGCGAGCTCGCGCGCCTGGTCGAGCTGCTTCATGAACGCGCCCGAGCCGACCTTGACGTCGAGCACGAGCGAGCCGGTGCCCTCGGCGATCTTCTTGCTCATGATGGAGGTGGCGATGAGGGGCACGCAGGAGACGGTGCCCGTGACGTCGCGCAACGCGTACAGCTTCTTGTCGGCGGGCGCGAGACCACTGCCCGCGGCGCAGATGACGGCGCCGACGTCCTCGAGCTGGCGCATCATCTCGTCGTTGCCGAGATCGGCGCGCCACCCGGGGATCGACTCGAGCTTGTCGAGCGTGCCCCCGGTGTGTCCGAGCCCGCGCCCGGAGAGCTGCGGCACCGCGACCCCGCACGCGGCCACGATGGGAGCCAGCGGGAGGGTGATCTTGTCGCCCACTCCCCCGGTCGAGTGCTTGTCGCTCGTCGGGCGCGAGAGCCCGGAGAAGTCGAGACGCTCACCCGACCGGATCATCGCGTCGGCCCACCGCGCGATCTCGCGAGGGTTCATGCCGTTGAGGTAGATCGCCATCGCGAGCGCCGACATCTGCTCCTCGGCGACGACGCCGCGGGTGTAGGCGTCGATGACCCAGTCGATCTGCGCGTCCGACAGCTCGGCCCTGTCGCGCTTGGCGGAAATGACGTCTACGGCATCGAAGGCTTCGCTCACCCGACCATCATGTCCCAGCGCACCAGCGCACGGAGCACCGACGGGGCCGTTCAGCCCGCGGCGTGACGCAGGTTGTCGGGACCGAACGCCTGGGGCAGCACCGCCGACATCGGCAGCACCCCTTCGGGCGTCATGAGCAGGCAGTCCGGGCCGCCGTTCTCCCACAACAGCTGCCGACACCGGCCGCACGGCATGAGGGCCTGACCGTCACCGCCGACGCAGTAGACGGCGGTGAGCAGTCCACCGCCCGTGGCATGCAGCTCGGAGACCATGCCGCACTCGGCGCAGAGCGTCACGCCGTAGGCGGCGTTCTCGACGTTGCAGCCGGCGACGACGCGCCCGTCACCCACGAGACCGGCCACCCCGACGCGGAAGTTCGAGTAGGGCGCGTACGCGCGCTCCATCAGCTCGACCGCACGAAGGCGCAGCGACTCCCAGTCGACGTGCGCCCCGAGCGCGTCGTCGGACCCAGCCGACGCGACCCCGGCCGTATGCCGCCCAGCGGGCTCGGCGGCATACGGCTCGGTGGTCTGTGGACCGGAGGGTGGGGTGGCGTCGGGGCCGGCTCCCTCGGACACGGGTGGCACCTAGTGGTCACCCGCCATGAGCCGGCCGATCTCTGTGCGGTCGGCCTGCTTGCCCGGCATCTCGGCGACGACCTTGCCGCCGTGGATGACGGCGATGCGGTCGGCGAGCGAGAGCACCTCGTCGAGCTCGGCCGACACGAGCAGCACCGCGGCCCCCTCGTCGCGGGCCGCCACGATGCGGCGGTGGATGAACTCGATGGAGCCGACGTCGACGCCACGCGTGGGCTGGGCCGCCATGAGCAGCTTCGGCCCGAAGCTCATCTCGCGCGCGACGACGACCTTCTGCTTGTTGCCGCCCGAGAGCGAGCCGGCCGGGGCGCTCACGCCCGCCGCCCGGATGTCGAACTCCTCGAAGAGCCCCTCGGCGTTCTTGCGCACCTCGTCGAAGTCGCGCACGAACCCGTTGGCGAACGGCTTCTCGGAGAAGCGGTTGAGCACGAGGTTGTCGGCGAGCGAGTACGAGGCGACGAGGCCGTGCCGCTCGCGGTCCTCGGGGATGTGGCCGACGCCGGCGACGTGCGTGTCGTGGGGGTTGGCCTTGGTGATGTCCTTGCCGAGCAGGTTGATGGTGCCCGACTGCGGCGGACGCATGCCGGCGATGGCCTCGACGAGCTCGCGCTGGCCGTTGCCCTCGACACCGGCGACGCCGACGATCTCGCCGGCGCGCACGTCGAGGGTGAAGCCGTCGACGGCCCGGAGGTTGCGGTCGTCGAGGACGACGAGGTCCTTGATCGACAGCACCTCGCCGCCCGGCTTCGCCTCGTCCTTGTCGACCCGGAGCACGACGTCGCGACCGACCATCATCGTGGCCAGGCCACGAGCGTCGGTGTCGGCCGTGGCGACCTCGCCGACGACGGCGCCCTGGCGCAGCACGTAGACACGGTCGGCCGCCGCGAGCACCTCGCGCAGCTTGTGGGTGATGAAGACGATGGACGTGCCGCTGGCCGCGAGCTCCTTCATGACGGAGAGCAGCTCGTCGGTCTCCTGCGGCGTGAGCACCGCGGTCGGCTCGTCGAGGATCAGCAGGTCGACGCGCCGCGAGAGCGCCTTGAGGATCTCGACGCGCTGCTGGGTGCCGACCGGGAGGTCCTCGATCTCGGCGTCGGGGTCGACCTTGAGACCGTGCTTGGCCGACAGCTCGCGCACGAGCTTGCGCGCGCCCTCGATGTCGAGGACGCCACGGCTCGTCGTCTCGTGGCCGAGGATCATGTTCTCGGCCACGGTCATGACGGGCACCAGCTGGAAGTGCTGGTGCACCATGCCGATGCCGCGACGGATGGCGTCGCGGGGGTCCTTGACCGGCGAGGCGTCGCCCTTGATCGTGATCGTGCCCTCGTCGGGCTTGACCAGGCCGAAGATCTGCTTGACCAAGGTGGACTTGCCGGCACCGTTCTCACCGAGCAGCGCGACGATCTCACCGCGGCGGACGTGGAGGCTGATGTCGCGGTTGGCCCGCACGGTGCCGTAGGACTTCGAGAGCCCCGAGATGTCGAGGAGGCGCTCGGCCTCCTGCTCGGCGGACCGCTGGACGGACGACTGGGCCGATGGCTGGACGGTTGCGGTCGGCTGCTCGCTCATGAGCCCTCTCCCTTCACGAACGGCTGCCCGACGGCCCCCGGCGCCCGCACGCGGCCGGCGGCGACCGCCAGCACGATGAGGGTCAGGAGGTAGGGCAGGAGGGTGATGAACTGCTGCGGGATGCTGATGACGCCCTGCAGCTGCGAGGCGAGCGCGTTGGTGAAGCCGAAGAACAGCGCCGCCGCGAAGACGCGGAGCGGCCGCCACCCGCCGAAGATGAGGATCGCGAGTGCGAGGAACCCTCGTCCGGCCGTCATGCCGCGCTCGAAGCCGGCCGTCGCCTCCATGGAGAGGAACGCGCCGGCCGCACCGGCGAAGATGCCGCCGATGGTGACGTTGACCAGGCGCATGCGGATCACGTCGATGCCGGCGGTGTCGGCGGCCGAGGGGTACTCCCCGATCGACCGGGTGCGCAGGCCCCAGCGGGTGCGGAACAGCGCGAAGTGCACGACCGGCACGGACAGGAGCGCGAACAGCGCGATCGGTCCGGTCTGGAAGAACACGTCGCCGATGAGCGGGATCTGCGAGAGCAGCGGGATGTCCCACTGCGGCATGTTCGACGACAGGACCTTGCCGGGCCGGTAGAAGAACGACGTGAGGCCGGTCGCGACGATGTTGATGACGACACCGGCGATGATCTGGTCCATCAGCCCCTTGACCGTGGTCAGGGAGAGGAAGGCACCCATGACGATGCCCGAGAGCATGCCGACGAGGATGCCGACGACGAGCGAGCCGCTGGCCGCCGCGGAGAAGAAGGCCGCGAAGGCGGCCACGAGCATCTGGCCCTCGATGCCGATGTTGACGACGCCGGACCGCTCGCCGACGACACCCGTGAGGGCGCCGAGCACGAGGGGGACGGCGAAGAACCAGGCGCCCTTGAACATCGACGTCGCGACGTTGTCGTTGATCGCGTAGAAGACGTAGGCACCGATGAGCAGGACGACGATCGAGCCGACCGCCACCTGGTTGCGCTTGACCCATTCCATGTCAGGACCCCCAGCTGCTCGCGAGTGCGGACGACTTGGCGGTGTGCCGGCGGAAGATCAGCTTGGCGATGATCGGCAGTGACACGAGCAGCAGCGTGATGGCGAGCAGCATGTCGACGATCTCGGGCTGGATGCCGGTGTTGAACATGAGGTTGGACGAGCCCGCGCGCAGGGCGCCGACGAGCAGCGCCGCCGGGATGGTGCCGAGCGGGTTGGACCGGGCCAGCAGGGCGATGGTGATGCCGTCGAAGCCGAGGGAGCCGGCGATGCCGTCCTGATAGCGGTACGGGTCGATCTCGAGGTACTCGACCGAGCCGGCGAGGCCGGCCAGGCCACCGGCGATCGCCATCGCGAGGACGATCATGCCGCTCAGCTTGATGCCGGCGTACGAGGCTGCGTGCCGGTTGCGGCCGATCGTCTCGAACTGGAAGCCGAGGGTGGTGCGTCGCAGCATCCACGCGACGAGGAGCGCGAGCACGAGCGCGATCGGCAGGCCGATCGGCACGACGCCGAGCGGCACGAAGCGCGAGGCCTCGGGCGCCGGGTAGGAGGCCGGGTAGGCCGACGACGGGTCCTTGAGGGGCCCGTTGACGAGGTAGTCGATGAGCCCCGCGGCGATCGAGTTGAGCATGATCGTCGAGATGACCTCGTGGACGCCGCGCGTGGCCTTGAGCGCACCGGCGATCGAGGCCCACATGGCGCCGGCGAGGATGCCGGCCACCATCGCGATGACGGCGACGACGACACCGGGCGCCTCGCGCACGGCGTGCGCGGTGGCGGCGGCCGCGATGGCGCCAGCCATCAGCTGGCCCTGCGCGCCGATGTTGAAGAGCCCGACGCGGAGCGGGATGACGACGGCGAGACCACAGAGGATCAGCGGCACCATCTTCTCGAAGGTGCCCTGCAGGCCGTCGGCCGTGAGGAACGAGTAGGTGAAGAGCGTCTGGTACGCGTAGGTCGGGTTGACGCCCTGGGCGCGGATGAGGACCGCGCCGATGGCGAGCGCCGCGACCACGGCCACGAGGGGCACGATGATCGACTGCTCGCGGACGAGGAGCCCCAGCACTCCGGTGGGTGGCGGCGGTGCGCCGCGTTCGGGCACGACCGGCGGCGGTGTCGCCTCCGGGGTCGGCTCCGTGGTCACGACGCCCTGGTCGGCGCCTGACGGCTCATCTCTCGGATCGGCCATCTCGGACCTCTCGACTCCTTGTCTGGACCTGTGTCTGTGGTGCACGCCGTCTCACCGGCGCAGAACGACATCGAGCGGGTGCCCCTGTGGAGCACCCGCTCGACTTTCGTCATGACGGGACTCTAGTGCCCACCCCGTCAGGGGTCATTCGGTTGCGGGTCAGCCCGCCTTGTAGCCCGTCGCCTGCGAGCCGTCCTCGAGCTTCTTGACGATGTCGGCGACCTTCGTCTTCACGTCGGCCGGGACCTTGCTGTCGAAGTCGTGGAAGGCGGAGATGCCGGCGGTGCCGAAGAAGTTGCCCGGCTTGATCGTGTTGCCCTTGATCTGCTTGAGCAGCTCGCCGATGCCGTCCTTCTCGTGCTTCTCGGCCGAGGTGATGAGGCACGGGTGTGCGGCCGGCAGGGTGTCCCACTGGTCGAGGTCGACACCGATGCAGAAGATCTTGTCGCCGGCGCCGGCCGTCTTCGCAGCCTCCTGGAGCGCGCCGTTGCCCGTGTTGCCACCGGCACCGAAGATGAAGTCCGCGCCCTGCGCGAGCATCTTCTTGGCCTCACCGGCACCCCACACGGGGTCGTTGAAGGCCGTGTTGCCGGCCGGGTGGTAGACCTTCGAGACCGTGACGGACGGGTTGGCGGCCTTGGCGCCGTTCTCGTAGCCGGCGGCGTACGCCTGGGTCGGGGGGATCTCCTGGCCGAGGACGACGCCGATCTTGTTCGACTTCGTCATGAGACCGGCGAGGTAGCCGGCGGCGTAGCCCGCCTGGTCCTCGTGGAAGATCAGGCCGGTGACGTTCGGGACGACCGGGTCGGCCTGGAACTGGTCGAAGCCGATGAACTTGGTGTTGGGGTACTGCTTGCCCGCGGCGCGGGTCGCGTCACCCATGAGGAAGCCGACCGTGACGATGACGTCGTACTTCGCGTCGGTGAACTGCTTGATGTTCTTCGCGTAGTCCTTGGGGTCGGTCGTCTCGACGTACTTCGTCTGCGCGCCCAGCTCGCCCTTGACCTGCTCGACACCCTCCCAGGCGGCCTGGTTGAAGCCCTTGTCGTCGACCTTGCCGACGTCGGTCACGAGGCCGACGCAGAACACCTCAGCGCTCGAGCAGTCGCCCGAGGCGGCGGTGTTGGTGCCCCCGCCGCCGCCGGAGCCGGTGGACGGGCCGGTGGACCCACCACAGCCAGCGAGTGCGGCGACCAGTCCGGCCGCGACGACCGCACTCAACTTCACATGTGAACGCAAGGCGCTCTCCTTCAGTCCGTCGGGCCGACGACGACATCGGCCCAGATAGCACGGAACTGTAGACCCCGCCACGACAAGATCTGAGCGCCTCGGAGCAAGTCGCAGGAAGTGTTATCGATCCGCGACCGCGCTCAGCGGAGAGACGCCGCCGAGGGCCGGCGTGCCGGCCAGCTGGGCCGCTGCGGAGAACACGACGCCGGCCAGGGTGCGGGCTCCGACGACGATCGCGCCCTCGTCGATGACGAGGTCACCGCGGTGCAGGTCGTAGGTCGGGCCGCCCGGCGAGCGGGTGCCCAGACGGGCCATCGCACCCGGGATGTGGGTGAGGTACCACGCGAAGTCCTCGCCGCCGAGGGACTGCGGAGTCGGCGCCACGAAGGCTCCCGTGCCGGTCACCGCCGCCGTCAGCGCGTCGATGCAGCCGGCGTCGTTGACGACGGGCGGCACGCCCTTGGTGATCGACACCTCGGCCTGCACGGCATACGGCTTGACGACCTCGTGCACGACGGCCTCGAGGAGGCGCTCGACGCCCTCCCAGATGCCGGCGTCGAGCATGCGGAGCGTGCCGCCGACCTTGCCCGAGGCCGGGATGACGTTGTGCGCACCGCCGGAGTGGATCGAGCCCCAGACGAGCGCGGCGCCGGCGCGGGGGTCGAGTCGGCGCGACAGCACGGCCGGCACGTCCGTGACGACCTTGGCGAGGGCGTACGTGAGGTCCTGCGTGAGGTGGGGCCGCGACGTGTGGCCGCCGCGGCCCGAGAGGGTCACCTCGATCTGGTCCGCGGCCGCGGTGATGGCGCCGACGCGCAGGCCGACCTGGCCCGCGTCGAGGTTGGGGTCGCAGTGCAACGCGAAGATTCGGTCGACGCCGACGAGCCCGTCCTGGGCGACGACGTCCTCGGCGCCGCCGGGCATGAGCTCCTCGGCGGGCTGGAAGACGAGACGCGCACCGATGCCGGCGTCGATGAGCCGGTCCTCGGTCGCCTTGAGCGCGAGGGCCGCGCCGAGCAGAGCGCTCGTGTGCACGTCGTGCCCGCACGAGTGGCTGACACCGTCGGTGCGGGACGCGAAGTCGAGCCCGGTCTGCTCGCGGATCGGCAGGGCGTCGAGGTCGGCACGCAGGGCGATGCGGCGCTCGGGCTTCGGTGCGCCGAGGTCGGCGACGAGGCCCGTGCCGCGCAGCCGGCGCACGGAGATGCCGGCGCGCTCGAGGCGCTCGGCGACCACGGCGGTGGTGCGCACCTCGCCGCGGCCGAGCTCGGGGTGGGTGTGCAGGTCGCGGCGAATCGTGACGAGCTCCTGGGCGTGCTGCTGGACGGTTCGGGCGACGGCCTCGAAGGGCAGCGAGAGGGAGCGGTCGGTCACGAGCACGGGATTCTAGCGAGAGGATGGGCGCGGTCCCCGCCGGAAGGGGTCGACGGCGAGGCGGAAGGGTGTGCATGGAGACGGAGCCTGAGGCCGTGCGGCACGTCGTCGGCCTCGTCGACCGCGCGCTGCCCTTCACGACCGCGACGTGCACCGGGTCGGCCGCCACGGTGTGGTTCGCCGACGTGCTCGCGCACATGCGCGCCGGTTCGGACCCTTTGCGGCCGTGGCGCGACGCGCTCGGTGAGCAGATGTCGCAGCGGCACGCCGCCCCCGTGCGACGGCACGTGCCCGCTGCGTTCGTGCTGCAGTGGTGGTGCGAGGTCGCCGCCACCCCGATCGCGTATGCCGCCGCGCTCGGGCCGTGGGTCCTCGCGCCGTCACCTGCCGGGCTGGGTCTCGAGCTGGCGGCCGGGCTCAACCCGCACCGGGTCGTCGTCGACCCCGGCCGGGCCTCGCTCACCGCGGAGCCCGACTCGGAACGGCGTCTGGAGCTCGGCCGGACGGCATACCTCGGCCTCGTCTCGGAGGTCGTGACGGCGTACGCCCCCGAGGTGAAGATGAGCTCGCGGCAGCGTTGGGGCGTGGTGTCGGACATGTGGGACACGGCGGTGCGCCTGGCCCACGGGGCGGCCGGCGAGGCCGTCGGGCCGGAGCCGACGCGCGTGTCGTGCTGCTTCATCTACGTGCTGCCCGGGATGCGCGAGTGCGCGGCCTGCCCCCGCAGCGGCCGGGGCGCCGCGCGGAACTAGGGTGACCGCCATGGCTGCGCCCCTGCCCCCGTCAGAGCTCGTCGTCGTGCACGAGGACGTGCGCGACGCCCTGGACGCCGGTGTCGGCGTCGTCGCGCTCGAGTCGACGATCCTCGCCCACGGACTCCCCCATCCCGACAACGTCGAGATCGCCGGCCAGATCGAGGACGCCGTGCGCGCCGGCGGCTCGGTGCCGGCGACGATCGCGGTGCTCGACGGCGTGGTGCACGTCGGGCTCGGGCAGGCCCAGGTCGAGCGCGTGTGCACCGACCCCGACATCGCCAAGCTGTCGGTGCGCGACGTGGGCGTCGCTGCGGCGCTGGGACGTTCGGGCGCGACGACCGTGGCGTCCACGTCCGCGCTGGCCCACCTCGCCGGCATCCGCGTCTTCGCGACCGGCGGCCTCGGCGGGGTGCACCGGGGTGCGTCCGAGACCTTCGACGTGTCGGCCGACCTCGGTGTCATCGCGTCGACACCGGTGCTCGTCGTGTGCGCCGGCGTCAAGTCGATCCTCGACGTGGCGGGCACCCTCGAGACGCTCGAGACGCTGTCGGTGCCGGTGCTCGGCTACCGCACGGACGCGTTCCCCGGCTTCTACCTGTCGGACTCGGGGCAGCCGGTGCCGTGGCGGGTCGAGTCGGCGGAGGAGGCCGCGCGCGGCGTCGTGGCGCGCGACCGGCTCGGCACCGACCCCGCCGGCGTCGTCCTCGCGACCCCGCTGCCCACCGACCGGCAGGTCGACCGCGAGCTGCACGACCGACTGGTCGCCGAGGGTCTGGCGCTGCTCGAGCGCGAGGGCGTGCACGGCAAGGACGTCACGCCCCGGCTGCTCGAGTTCTTCCACGACAACTCCGGGGGCGAGTCGCTCCGGGCCAACGTCGAGCTCGTGCTCGCGAACGCGCGGCTGGCCGGCGAGGTCGCGGCCGAGGTCGCACGGCTGTCCGGCAGCACCGACCTGGCCTGGCAGGCATGACGACCCGCCCGGTCGTCGTCGTCGGAGACGTCGGCCTCGACGTCATCACGCGGCCCTCCGGCGAGATCCAGTGGCACTCCGACACACCCTCGGCCGTCGCGCTCGTGCCGGGTGGCGCCGGCGGCAACTCGGCGTCGTGGCTCGCCGGGCTCGGCGCGTCGGTGACGCTCGTCGCCCGGGTCGGCGCGGACGCCGCCGGTTCGACGTGCCGGCGCGAGCTCGAGGCCGCCGGAGTGACCTGCGCCTTCGCCGTGGACCCGACGCTGCCGACGTGCATGGTCGTGATCCTGCTCGACGCCCACGGCGACCGCACGATGTTCCCCGACCGCGGCGCCAACAAGGCGTTCTCGGTGGACGACGTCTCCCTCGCCACGCTGGGGCCCGGGCTCGACGACCCGCCGCGGCCGCACCTGCACCTCAGTGGCTACGTGCTCTTCGACGCCGGGTCGCGGGCCGCCGGGCTCGAGTCGCTGCGGCAGGCGCGCGAGCTGGGCTGGTCGACGTCCGTCGACCCGCAGTCGCCGGCGCTGATCGAGCGCGAGGGCGCTGACACCTTCCTCTCGTGGGTGTCGGGTGTCGACCTGCTGCTGCCCAACGAGAACGAGGTCGCGGCGCTGGGCGGGATGGGTGCGATCCTGGCGCACACGAGCGAGGTCGTCGCCACCTACGGCGCGGCCGGCGCGCGGTGGGTCGGTGACGGCGTCGACGTCTCGGCCGAGGCGCCGGTCGTCGAGAACGTCGACGCCACCGGGTGCGGCGACGCCTTCAACGCCGGCCTGCTCTCGGCGTGGCTCCGTGGCGAGGACCGGGCGTCGGCGCTCCGGTCCGGGGTGGCGGCCGGCAGCGCCGCGGCCGCCCGGGTGGGCGCCCGACCCAGCTGAGCGGCATACGCGAGAGGGGTCAACCAACAGGCCGTATGCCGGTCGGCTGACTCTCGCGTGCGGCGTCGGGGCCAAGCAGCCTGTTGCTTGACCCTGTGGAAAGCCGGCACCTGACGCAGTCGTGGGCCGGCAGGTTTGACGCCATGCCGAGACAGCTGCGCCCAGAGGCCGCGCTCGCCCGACTCGGCGGCATCGCGCGCCGTGATCATCTGCGAGCCCTGAGCCACTGGCGACACATCGACGCGGCTCTGGCGGAGGGACGCATCCTGCGTGTGTCGCACGGCTGGTACAGCCTGCCCTTCGGTGAGGAAGGCCGGCGGGAGGCCATGAGGCTCACCGGTGCCGCGTCCCACACCACGGCGGCGAACCACTGGGGATGGAAGGTCAAGACCGCCCCCGACCGCCCGCACGTCACCGTGCGCCGCAAACGCCATCTCGACAAGGAGGCCCAGGCCCCGGTCGTTGCGCACTGGCGCGACCTCGACACGGGCGACGTCGTCCACGGTTGGGTCACGTCGCGGGTCCGCACGGTCATCGACTGCGCTCTCGACCTGCCCTTCGACGAGGCGTTGGCGGTCTGTGACTCGGCCTTGCGCTCAGGGCTTTGTCGCGGCGAAATCCTCGACCGTGCTGAGTGGCTCGGCCCGAGGCAGCAGGCGCGCGTCAACCGCGTCGTGACCACGGCCGACGCCCGCGCCGCCAATCCGTTCGAGTCGGTCCTCAGGGCCATCGCCATCGGGGTCGAGGGTCTGTCGGTCGAGCCTCAGCTGCGGATCCGCGACGAGGACTTCCGTGCTCGCGTCGACCTTGCGGATGCCCGGCTCATGATCGTCCTCGAGGCGGACAGCCACGAGTTCCACAGTGCACGCCGCCACTTCGACCGCGACTGCAGGCGATACGACGAGCTGAGCGCGCGGGGTTGGATCGTCCTCAGGTTCAGCTGGGAGCAGGTGATGTTCGACCCGGACTGGGTCGCCTCGGTGTTGGTGCGGGTGGTCTCGCTGCGACGGGGTCAAGCAACAGGCCGCAGCCGGCATACGTCAGGGGTCCGAACCGGCGGAGCCGGGCTACGGCCTGTTGGTTGACCCGTCAGAAGGTCTCGCGGGGCTGGTAGGTGCCCCAGACCTCGCGCAGCGCGTGGGCGACCTCGCCGCCGGTGGCGCGGGCCGCGAGCGCGTCCTTCATCGGGTAGATCACGTTGTCAGTCCCGCGGGCGGCCTCCTGCAGGCGGGCGAGGGCGGCGTCGACGGCGGACTGGTCGCGGTCGGCGCGCAGGGCCTCGAGGCGGGCGCGCTGGTCGGCCTCGATGGTGGGGTCGACGCGCAAGGGCTCGTAGTGGTCCTCCTGGTCGAGCGTGAAGCGGTTGACGCCGACGACCGTGCGCTCACCGCCGTCGATCTCGAGCTGCACGCGGTAGGCGGAGCGCTCGATCTCGGACTTCTGGAAGCCCTGCTCGATCGCCGCGACCGCGCCGCCCTTGTCCTCGACCTGCTGGATGAGGTCGAGCACGGCGGCCTCGATCTCGTCGGTCATCGACTCGACGACGTACGAACCAGCAAACGGGTCCACGGTCTTGGTCACGTCGGTCTCGTAGGCGATGACCTGTTGGGTGCGCAGCGCGAGGCGCGCGGCCTTCTCGGTGGGGAGCGCGATCGCCTCGTCGAAGCTGTTGGTGTGCAGCGACTGGGTGCCGCCGAGCACCGCGCCGAGGCCCTGCAGGGCGACGCGGACGAGGTTGACCTCGGGCTGCTGGGCGGTCAGCTGCACGCCGGCGGTCTGGGTGTGGAAGCGGAGCATCATCGACTTCGGGTTCTGGGCTCCGAAGTCCTCCTTCATGATGCGCGCCCAGATGCGCCGGGCCGCACGGAACTTCGCGACCTCCTCGAGCAGCGTCGTGCGGGCGACGAAGAAGAAGGAGAGGCGGGGCGCGAAGTCGTCGACGTGCAGGCCGGCGGCCTGGGCGGCGCGGACGTACTCGATGGCGTTGGCGAGGGTGAAGGCGATCTCCTGCACGGGCGTCGCGCCGGCCTCGGCCATGTGGTAGCCGCTGATGGAGATGGTGTTCCAGCGCGGCATCTCCTTGTGGCAGTAGGCGAAGACGTCGGCGATGAGGCGCAGCGACTCGCGCGGCGGGTAGATGTAGGTGCCGCGGGCGATGTACTCCTTGAGCACGTCGTTCTGGATCGTGCCGGTGAGCT
>CBHRRQ010000103.1:0-13670 GCA_966081555.1 uncultured Terrabacter sp. | reverse complement strand
TTCCCGTGAGCGCTTCGTCCAGCGGGGTTTTCCCGTCGCTCGCCGGCTGCAACGAACCGGCGACCGAGTGTGTCCTACGGGGTGACGCATCCCGAACGAGGAGCACGACATGCCGTGTCGCAGACCCACTTCGTATGCCGCGCGACGGGCCTTGGGGGTCACGGTGCTCGCGCCGGTCGTGGCGCTCGCGGTCGGCGCGTGCGGAACCACGACCTACCTCGACCCCGCCGCCCGGCAGACGACGGTCGTGCGGCCCCTCACGACCCAGCCCGTCGCGGCCGACGGCGCGCTCCGGTGCCCGGCGTCGCTCGCGGACTCGCTCGGCACCACCGTGCCCCAGAAGCCGCAGGGCATCGACGGATCGGCGCGGTTGCTCCCGCAGCGTCCGCCGGTCTCCCTCGTCGTCTGCAGCTACCCCGTCATGGACGTCATGGCGACCACACCGCTCA
Source organism: uncultured Terrabacter sp. (assembly GCA_966081555.1). Lineage (GTDB taxonomy): Bacteria > Actinomycetota > Actinomycetes > Actinomycetales > Dermatophilaceae > Terrabacter. The sequence continues at coordinate 13,221 of CBHRRQ010000103.1, read as the reverse complement.
CTGCGCCCTTCCCGCTGGGGAAGCGCACCGTCGCGACCCGGGCGCAGCGCACCGCAGTCGTCGCGTCGATGACCTGGGCGCCGCGCTCCGACCAGCAGCCGCGGGCGTGCACGGCCATGGCCGGCAACGAGACGGCATACCTGCTGGGGGCCGCCTATGGTGACGCGATCGTCTGGGTGGCCGCCAAGGGCGACGCGAACGCCTGCTCGACGGCGACGAACGGCGACTTCGTCTCCGGTGCACCGCTCGGCATCGAGCTCGACTCCCTCTTCGGCACGACGCCCCGGCCGGACGCGTCCGACGGGTCGTGCCGCGCGCGGTCGTGGGGGCGGCTCGGGGACGACCGCCTGCTCGCCCCCGACGGTGGGCCGACCGTGGTCGTCTGCCGCCAGGCGGCCGACGGCTCGATCCGTCCCACCGCGCTCGACGCCGGCCGCTCGGCCGAGGTCGTGGCAGCGCTGCGCGCGCTGCCCACCCGTCCGACAGGCCGGACCTGCCAGGGCTCCGGCACGCCGTCCGACCGGCGCTTCAGCCTCGTGCTCCGGTATGCCGTCGGGCCGGCTGTCCAGATCAACGTCGACCCGGACTGCGACCCGGCGGTGCTCGGCTCCAACCTCGAGAGCGCCGACCCTGGTGGGCTGGTCGACCTCGTCGAGCAGTGGAGCCCGCCGATCCCCGGGCCCGACCCGAACGGCTCGGTGTCGTCGGACGGGTCGGTGTCGTCGGACGGGTCGGTGGGCCCGGCACCGCTACCGGTGCCGGCGCCCGACCAGACCACCGAGGTGCCGGGTTCGACGGGGGGCGGTGTGGGTGGCAGCCCGGGGACCGGCATCCTGTCGACGCCGCCGAGCCCGCCGACCCGCTAGTTGCGGTCGCCCCCACCCCTCCTCCGAGAACGAACGCGGCGTTCGGTCTCGAACTCAGCGGTAGAACACCGCTTTCGAGACCGAACACAGCGTTCGGTGTGAAGGGGGGAGCCTCAGGCCCGCGTTGACCAGATGCGGGCGATCCAGGCCTCGACGTCGGCGCTGCTGCGCGGCATGGCCGCGGAGAGGTTCTCGCAGCCGTCCTCGGTGATGAGGATGTCGTCCTCGATGCGCACGCCGTTGCCGCGCAGCTCGTCGGGGACGAGCTCGTCGTCGGCCTTGAAGTAGAGGCCCGGCTCGACGGTGAGGACCATGCCCGGCTTCAGCTCGGCGTCGGAGTACTCCTCGCGGGTCGCGAGCGCGCAGTCGTGCACGTCGATGCCGAGGTGGTGGCTCGTGCCGTGCACCATCCAGCGGCGGTGGTACTGCCCGTGCTCCGCGTCGAGCGTGCCCTCGACGTCGACACCCTCGGGCAGCAGGCCCCACTCGTGGAGGTGCTCGGCGATGACGCAGATCGCCGCGGCGTGCACGTCGCTGAACTTGTTGCCGGGCTTGCAGGCCGCGATGCCGGCCTCCTGCGCCGCGTAGACGGCGTCGTAGATCTTGCGCTGGGCGTCGGTGAACGTGCCGCTGACCGGCAGCGTGCGGGTGATGTCGGCGGTGAAGAGCGAGTCGACCTCGACACCGGCGTCGAGCAGGAGCAGGTCGCCCTCCTTGACGTCGCCGGTGTTCTTGATCCAGTGCAGCGTGTTGGCGTGGTCGCCGCTCGCGCAGATCGAGTCGTAGCCCACGCCGTTGCCGTGGTGCCGCGCGTGCAGGCCGAAGACGCCCTCGACCCAGCGCTCGCCGCGACCGCGGCGGACCGCCTCGGGCAGATCGGCGATGACGGCGTCGAAGCCCTTGTGGGTGCCGTCGACGGCGTCGCGCATCTGCTCGACCTCCCACTCGTCCTTGACGAGGCGCAGGGTCGAGAGGAAGTGGGCGAGCTGCTCGTCGGCCTCGCGCTGGCGGTCGGCGCGGGACTCGGCCTCGGTGGCGTCCTGGGTCTCGGCCGCGGCCGCGCGGGCCCGGTCGACACGCGCGGCCACGTCGGCGTCGGCGTCGCGCACGACCCGGACCGTCACCTCGCCGGCGTCCTTGGCCACGGCGTCGGGGAACTCGTCGATGTGGCGGGCGGTGAGGCCCAGCTCGGACTCGATGTCGGCGAGGGTCGGGCGGGCGCCGACCCAGAACTCGCCGTAGCGCGAGTCGCCGAAGAACTCCTCGGTGTCGCGGTCGGCGAGCGGGCGGAAGTAGAGGACGGACTCGTGCCCGGCGTCGTCTCCCCGCGGCTCGAGGACGAGCACGGCGTCGGGCTCCCGGTCGCTGCCGAGGCCGGTGAGGTGGGCGAAGGCGCTGTGCGGGCGGAAGACGTAGTCGGTGTCGTTGCTGCGCACCTTGAGGCCCCCGGCCGGCACGACGAGGCGCTCGCCGGGGAAGGCGGCGCTGACGGCGTCGCGGCGGCGGGCGGCGTGGTCGGCGACCTCGGCACGAGGGGTCACCTCGGTGCTGCGGGGTGCCCAGCTGGTCGCGACGAACGCCCGGAACTCGTCGGTCGTCGGGCGCTTGCGGCTCGGAGAGGCCTTCTGCTCTTCACTCATCACCCGGCCATCGTGTCACGAGGCGACGGGCCCGCCGAACCCGGTTTCCCGCCGGGGGCCGCCCCCGAGACCCCTGCCCGACGAGCCCGACGGAAGCCGTGGAGACCCCTCGGGGGTACCGGCGCCGCGACCCCTGCGGCATACAGTCTGGGGGTGGCCCCCACCGAGCGAACGTCCCGGCCGACCACCGCCCACCGCACGCTGCCGTCGCTGCGAGCGAGCACCCGCCGCGCGATGCGGCCGAGCGGGCCCCCGACCGACGAGATCCCGATCTGGACCACCCCCGACGGCGTCGACCCGCACACGGCCCTGGCCGTCATCGACCTCGCGATGCGGGCGGGTGTCGCGATGATCGCGACCGGTGCCGCGGCCGCGGACGTCACGGCGACCGTGCTCACCCTGACCAAGGCGTACGGCCTCAGCTCGGTGCACGTCGACGTCACCTACACCTCGGTCACCGTCTCCTACCACCGCGGCCCGAACGCCGACCCGATCACCGTGCTGCGCATCGTGCGGTTCCGCGTGCAGGACTACACCCGGCTCGAGCGCCTGCGGGGGCTCATCGTCGACCTCTCGCAGGACCCCGTGCCCGTCGAGGAGGCGCGGGTGCGCTTCGACGGCGTCATCACCGCGCCGCACCCCTACCGGCGCTGGCTCGTCGCCGTCGCCGGTGGCGCCCTGGCAGCCGGGGCCGCCGCCCTGGTGGGCGCGGGCGTCTTCATCGTCGCGCTCAGCTTCGTCACGGCCACGATCGTCGGACGCGTGCTCAACTGGCTCACCGGGGCCGGCGTGGCCGCCTTCTTCGCCCAGATCGTCGCGGCCGCCATCCCGACGGCCGTCGCCACGCTCGTCGTGGTCGCGCAGTCCGCCGGCGTGACCTTCTTCGGCAGCGTCTCCCCCTCGCTCGTCGTCGCGTCGGGGATCGTGCTCCTCCTCGCGGGGCTCTCGGTCGTGGGAGCGGCTGAGGACGCGCTCGAGGGCTACTACGTCACGGCCGGGGCGCGAGCCTTCGAGGTCGTCGTGCTCTCGCTCGGCATCGCCGTCGGCATCTCGATCGTGCTCTCGCTGGGCAAGCGCCTCGACTACCCGATCGCGATCAGCTCGCAGACCCTGCTCACCGACAACGTGGGCGTGCAGATCGTCTGTGCCGTCGTCATCTCCGTCGCCTTCGCCGTCATGTCGTACGCGAGCGGCCGGGCGGTCGCCGTCGCCGGCATCGCGGGTGGGCTCGGGTGGGCGATCCTCGCCGTCGGCGAGCGGGCGCTGCAGCTCGGTGCCGTCACCGGGTCGGCGCTCGCCGCGCTCGTCGTCGGCTTCGCGTCGCGGCTCGTCGCCAAGCGCCTCACCATCTCGGCGCTCGCCGTCACGACGGCCGCGATCGTGCCGCTGCTGCCGGGTCGCATGGCCTACGAGGGCATCTCGCAGCTCGTCACCAACCCCGACGGCAACGGCTTCGCGGTCGGGGTGCCGACGCTGGTGCAGGCCTTCGGGCTGGGGCTGGGGCTCGCAGCCGGGGTGTCGCTCGGCACCTACTTCGCCGGCCTGCTCGTGGCCCGCTCGCAAGGCGTGCGCCCCCGACCCGCCGCCGGCGCGACGCTGCCGGTCGACCCCGTCCCCGACGCGACGCTGTCGTCCGCGCCCGTCCTGTCCGACACGGGCGAGCTCGGGGCGGTGCCGGCCACAGACGACGAGGTCGTCGACGATCCGGCTGCTGAGGTCACCGGCCGACCGTGAGCAAGCACACGGCATACGCCCGTGGTCGTATGCCGTGTGCTCGGGCAGGCTGGGAGCCGTTGGCTTTTCGCGTGTCGTCGGTCGGAGGAGTTGGGATGCAGTTCGGGCGCAGCTACGAGGAGTTCGAGGTCGGGGCGGTCTACAAGCACTGGCCCGGCAAGACGGTCACCGAGTACGACGACCACCTCTTCTGCCTGCTGACGATGAACCACCACCCGCTGCACCTCGACACCCACTACGCGGGCGAGACGACGCAGTTCGGGCAGAACGTCGTCGTCGGCAACTACGTCTACTCGATCCTGCTGGGCATGTCGGTGCCCGACATCAGCGGCAAGGCGATCGCGAACCTCGAGATCGAGTCGCTGCGCCACCTCGCCCCGACCTTCCACGGCGACACCCTCTACGGCGAGACGCGCGTGCTCGACAAGTGGGAGTCGACGTCGAAGGACGACCGCGGCGTCGTGCACGTCGAGACGATCGGCTACAAGCAGGACGGCACGGTGGTCTGCATCTTCCGCCGCAAGGTGATGGTCCCCAAGGAGAGCTACCTCGAGGCGCGCGGCGGTGAGCAGCCGGGCCGGCCGGTGCCGGTGCCCGACCGCAACTGGCCCGGCCCCGACCCGGCCTCGCAGGCCTGAGGGCCCGGGCGCGGCTCGTTACCGCCGGTCGTGGAGGTTCGTCGGCACCAGGCGCCGGCAGATCCCCACCACCCGTCCCGGACTGGCGTCCCGTGCAGGAGCATCGGCTGTGCGGGGCTGAGCCCGGGCGGCCCTAGTCTTGGGGCGTGACGTCGACAGGGGCAGCAGCGGGGCCGGTCATCGACCTGCACGCGCACTCCTCCGTCAGCGACGGCACCGAGACGCCCGCCGAGCTCGTGGCCGCCGCGGCGACCGCCGGCGTCGACGTGCTCGCCATCACCGACCACGACACCGTCGCGGGCTGGGACGAGGCGGCCGACGCGGCACGCCGACACGGCGTCACCCTCGTGCGGGGTATCGAGATCTCGTGCGCCTGGCGCTACTCCTCGATCCACCTGCTCGGCTACCTCACCGACCCCGGCGACGCGCCGCTCACGCACGAGCTCGCCCGGGCCCGTGACTCCCGGTCCACGCGCCTCGAGCGGATGGTCGGGCTGATGGCGGCCGACGGCATACCCCTGACGTATGCCGAGGTGCTGGCCCAGGTCGGGCCCGGCGCCACCGCCGGGCGTCCCCACATCGCCGACGCCCTCATCGCGAACGGCACGATCCGGCATCGCGACGAGGCGTTCCGGGACTGGCTCGGCGACGACTCGCCCTACTACGTCGGGCACTACGCCCCCGACCCGGTGCGTGCGGTCGAGCTCGTCCGGGCGGCCGGCGGTGTGCCGGTCGTCGCCCACCCGTTCACCCGCACTCGGTCGAGCGGCCTCGACGACGCCCTCATCGAGAGGATGGCGGCCGCCGGGCTCGTCGGACTCGAGGCGTACCACCGGGACCACGGGCCTGCCGAGGTCGAACGCGCGAGGGCGCTCGCGGACCGGTTGGGCCTGGTGCTGACGGGGTCGAGCGACTACCACGGCGAGGGCAAGCGCAACCGCCTCGCCGAGAACACCACGGCGCCGGAGGTGCTCGACGCCATCGAGGCGGCCTCGAGCGGCGCCACGGAGGTGCTGAGGCCGTGAGCTACTTCGACACGACCATCTTCCTCAGCACCTTCATCACCCTCATCGTCATCCTCGACCCGCCCGGCGCGGTGCCGATCTTCCTCGCGCTCACCGGGTCGCTCACCAAGGTCCAGCGCAACGTGGCGGCCCGGCGTGCCTCTCTCGTGGCCGTGTTCGTCATCGCCATGTTCGCGCTCTTCGGCCGCAGCATCCTCGACTACCTGCACATCTCGATCGCGGCGCTGCAAGGCGCCGGCGGCCTGCTGCTGCTGCTCGTCGCGCTCGAGCTGCTGACCGGCAAGGAGTCCGACTCGCTCGCCGACGCCGGCGTCAACGTCGCCCTGGTGCCGCTCGGCACCCCGCTCCTCGCGGGGCCGGGCGCCATCGTCGCGACGATGCTCGCCGTCCAGCGCTCCGACACCGCCGCGGAGTACGTCGCCGTGGGGGCCGCCCTCGTCGCGGCCATGCTCGCCGTCTACCTCGTGCTGCGCTTCGCCGGGCGCGTGCGCGGGCTGCTGCGCGAGAGCGGCACGATGCTGCTGACGCGCATCGCCGGCCTGCTGCTGTCGGCGATCGCGGTGCAGATGGTCGCCGACTCGGTGCGCGCGTTCGTGAGCGGCCAGGGCTGAGCGGGCCGTCCGGCACACGCACGCGGCCGCCGGGACGCGTGTGCACGGCTCCCGCGCCGTGTCGGTGCAGGGCCGTAGGGTGTCGGCGTGACGACCGGAGCGGCTGAGCAGACGACCTTCGCCGGCATGCCCGCACCGCTCTACTCCGGCTCGCCCTCCCGGTTGCTGGCCTACCTCGACTGTCCCCGTCGCTACCGCATGCAGTACCTCGACCGTCCGCGGCCCCAGGCCCGGCCGCAGCGCGCACACACGTCCGTCGGCATCGCCACCCACAACGTGCTGCGCGACTTCTGGGACCTCCCGGCATCGCAGCGCACGCCCGCCGGCGTCGCCGAGCTCGTGCGCACGTCGTGGATCGACGTCGGCTTCCGCGACCCCGAGCAGTCCGCGGCCTGGCGGCTGCGGGTGCGTGACGCGGTGACCGACTACCTGCGGCGCAGCGACCGCGACAACCAGCCCGTCGGCATCGAGCGCAGCGTCTCCCTCAAGACCGACGAGGTCGCGATCACCGGACGCATCGACCGCCTCGACGACCGCGACGGTGAGCTCGTCGTCGTCGACTACAAGACCGGCCGGCAGATCCCCACCGACGACGACGCCCGCACGTCGCTCCCGCTCGCCCTGTATGCCGTCGCGTCGGCCCGCATGTTCCGCCGGCCGTGCCGACGGGTCGAGCTGCACCACGTCCCCTCCGGCACGGTGGCCGTGCACGAGCACACCGACGAGTCGCTCGCTCGCAAGGTCGCCGAGGCCGAGTCGATCGCCTCCGACCTGCGCCGTGCCGACGCCGACTTCAGGCACGTCGGGGTCGAGTCCACCCGGTTCGCGCCGCGACCCTCGGCCCTCTGCTCCTGGTGCGACTTCCGCGCCCACTGCCCCGAAGGGCAGCAGGTCGGTCCCGAGAAGTCCGACTGGGCCGGTCTCGAGCCCGCCGGCTACGACTCCACCCCGGCGGAGCGCGGCGATGCCTGACGACGACCCGGCCGCAGTCGACCCGGCCGCGACCGACCTGACCGCGACCGACCTGGCCGACCCTGGTGACCGTGACCTCCGCCGGGCCTTTCTCGCCGCCGTCGACCACGTCGCCGCCATCGTCGCGCGCGACGACGTCGCCGCCGCCTGGGACACCCCGAGCGCGCTGCCGCAGTGGAGCGTCGGTGGACTCGTCGCCCACCTCGCGAGCCAGCCGGTGATCGCCGTCGACCTGCTGGGCGCCGAGCCGTGGCCCGACGCGATCAGCCTCGATGAGCACTATGCGCGCTCGGCGTGGGTCAAGGGCGGTCTCGACGACGACGCGAACGTGTCCATCCGGGCCGGCGGTGACGCGCAGGCCGCGGCGGGTCGAGAGTCCGTGCTGGCCAGGGTGACCACGGCCCGGGCGGCCCTGCCCGACCTGCTCGCCGCCCAGCCTGCGGAGCGTGCCGTCCTCATCCCGTGGGCCGGCTGGGCACTGCGGCGCGACGACTTCCTCACCGGCCGCATGATGGAGGTCGTCGTGCACGGCGAGGACGTCGCGGCGAGCCTCGGCTTCGACACGCCGCCGCTGCCTGACGAGGTGCTGGCCCCGGTCCTCGCGCTGCTCACCCGGGTGGCCGTGCGCAGGCACGGCCAGGGGGCTGTGGTGTCGGCTCTGTCACGTGCCGAGCGTGCCCCGCGGACGATCTCCGCGTTCTGACCCGGCGGCCTGACACACTGGGCCGCATGGCGCCCCGGACCGGCAAGAGCGACGCGACCACGGCCCCGACCCGACCTGCCCGCGGCAGCTCGCGACGCGCCGAAACCTCCCGCCGACAGGACCAGGCCGCGCCCTCCGACCGCGCCACGACGATCGCGCTCGCGAACCAGAAGGGTGGGGTCGCCAAGACCACCTCGGTCGCGAGCATCGGGGCCGCTCTCGCCGAGCAGGGGCGACGCGTGCTGCTCGTCGACCTCGACCCGCAGGCGTGCCTCACCTTCTCGCTCGGCGTCGACCCCGACACGGTCGAGCGCTCCGTGCACGACGTGCTGACGGGGGCGGCCGAGCTCGATGACGTCGTCGTCACCTGCGACGAGGGCGTCGACCTGGTGCCGTCCGCCATCGACCTCGCGGGAGCCGAGGCCATGCTGCTGCCGCGCCCCGGACGCGAGTACGTCCTGCGCACGGCCCTCGAGGGCGCCGAGACGGCATACGACGTCGTCGTCCTCGACTGCTCGCCCAGCCTCGGGGTGCTCACCCTCAACGCGCTCACCGCGGCCGACGCGCTCATCATCCCGATGCCCTGCGAGATGCTCAGCCACCGTGGCGTCGGGCAGCTGCTCGACACCGTCGCCGACGTGCAGAAGATCCTCAACCGCGACCTCGAGGTGTGGGGCATCCTGCCGACCCTCTTCGACGGCCGCAGCAACCACGCCCGCGAGGTGCTCGCCGACGTGGGGGAGCGCTACGACCTTCCCGTGCTCGACCCGCCGATCCCCAAGACGGTGCGCTTCGCGGAGGCGCCGGCGGTCGGCCGCTCGATCCTCACCACGGCGCGCTCGTCCAAGGGCGCCCAGGCCTACCGCGACGTCGCCGCGTCGCTGCTCGCCCGGCTCTGACAAAGAGGGTCGAACCGGCGGGAATGAACCGCCGCGCGGTGGTGCTGCACCTAGGAGTGTCGCCAACCCACCACGAAGGAGACCCTCTCTTGACTTCCACGCCTGCACTGGTCGCGCCGAGCGCCGGAGCCGCCTTCGAGGCGCGCCACGTCGAGCACCGCGACCTGCGTGACGACGACGTGCTCATCGACATCAAGTTCGCCGGCATCTGCCACAGCGACATCCACCAGGTCCGCGAGGAGTGGGGGAGCGCGATCTTCCCCATGGTCCCCGGGCACGAGATCGCCGGGGTCGTCTCGGCCGTCGGTGACGGGGTGACCCGTCACAAGGTCGGCGACCGCGTCGGCGTCGGCTGCATGGTCGACTCGTGCGGCGAGTGCGAGTACTGCAAGAACGGCGAGGAGCAGTTCTGCACCAAGGGCGCCGTCATGACCTACAACGGTCGCGGCTACGACGGCGAGGAGACCAAGGGCGGCTACGCCCAGCAGGTCGTCGTCTCGGAGCGCTTCGCCGTCAAGATCCCCGACGGCATCGAGCTCGACGCCGCTGCGCCGCTGCTGTGCGCCGGCATCACCGTCTGGTCGCCGCTCAAGCGCTGGGGCGCCGGCCCCGGCAAGAAGGTCGCCGTCATCGGCTTCGGTGGACTCGGCCACATGGCCGTCAAGCTCGCCGCAGCGCTGGGCGCCGAGGTGAGCGTGCTCTCGCGCACCGACGCCAAGAAGGACGACGGCGCCGCCCTCGGCGCGACGGCATACCACGCGACGTCCGACCCGGCCGTCCTGCGCGAGCTCAAGGGCAGCTTCGACCTCATCATCAACACCGTGAGCGCCGACCTGCCGATGCAGACCTACATCGGACTGCTGCGTCCGCTCGGCGTCATCGCGAACGTCGGGCTGCCCACGGGCAACTACGAGTTCGCGCCCGGCGCGGTCGTCGGCGGCAGCCGGGTCGTCGCGGGCTCGAACATCGGCGGCATCCCCGCCACTCAGGAGATGCTCGACTTCTGCGCCGAGCACGGCATCGGGGCGACCATCGAGACCATCTCGGCCGACCAGGTCGACGAGGCCTACGAGCGAGTGGTGGCCGGCGACGTGCGCTACCGCTTCGTCATCGACACCTCGACGATCGCCGTCGACGCCTGACCGGCCGGGGCCCTGAGAGGTCCCGACAAGCCCCGACGGGCCTGACACAGGCCCCTGAGGCACCCAGCCGCAACACCCCGGGACCTGCAACCCGGGGTGTTGCGCGTCTCTCGGGGTGGGGGCCGGGTCAGGGAGGGTCGAGGGCGGGGAGGCCGTCGATCGAGACGGCGTTCTTCGCCTCCCGGTAGGCCGTCAGCGCTTCCTCACCGCGGTTGTCGGCCCACCGCGCCAGCAGGTCGCGGTCGCCGTCGTGGCTCATGAGCGGGACGGCATACCCGCAGGAGTCGGACACCCGCTCGACGCCCACGACCACGACGCCGCGCGTGCCCGGGTGGTCCCCGAAAAGCCTTCGGTACGAGGCGAACTCGGGGTCGGTGAGCCCGACGTGGCGCCCGAGGCCGTGCAGCCTGACGATGTTGGGCGGCCCCTCGAAGGCGCAGAACATCAGGGTGATGCGCCCGTTCTCGCGCAGGTGGGCGATCGTCTCGGCGCCGCTGCCGGTCAGGTCGAGGTAGGCGACGGTGTGCTCGTCGAGCACGACGAAGGTGCCGGCCATGCCCTTCGGTGAGACGTTGACGTGGCCGTCCGCGGCGAGCGGGGCCGTCGCCACGAAGAACACGTGCTGCGCCTCGATGAACTCGCGCAGCCGACCGTCGATGCGCTCGTGCAGCTTCATCGCCAGCTCCTCACACTCGGGTCGTCACTCGACGGTGACCGACTTCGCAAGGTTACGAGGCTTGTCGATGTCGAGCCCCAGGGCGACCGCAGCGTGGTACGCCAGCAGCTGCATGGGGATCATGAGCAGGATCGGGTCGAGCTCCGGCTCGTTGCGCGGCACGTCGATGCGTCGGGCGCCCACCTCGCCGAGGTCGACGTCGGGATGCGTCACCGCGACGACGCGCCCACCGCGGGCCATGACCTGCTCGGCAGCGGCGAGGTTGCGTGAGGTGAGCTCGTCCGACGGGATGACGGCGACGGTGGGGCGAGAGGGCTCGATGAGCGCGAGAGGTCCGTGCTTGAGCTCGCTCGTCTGGTAGGCCTCGGCGTGCCGGTAGGAGATCTCCTTGAACTTCTGGGCGCCCTCGCGGGCCACTGGGAACCCGCGCACCCGCCCGATGAAGAAGAGGCTCTCGGCGCCGGAGAGCTCGCGGGCGACCTCGGCGATGGCCTCACCCTGGTCGAGCACCTGCCCGATGTCGGCCGGCAGCCGCTCGAGCCCGGCGATGATGCGCTGGCCGTCGGCCACCGACAGGTCGCGCACACGGCCGAGCAGCAGGGCCAGCAGGGCGAACCCGACACCCATGTGCGTCAGCGCCTTGGTCGAGGCGACCGAGATCTCCGGCCCGGCGTGCAGGTAGATGCCGCCGTCGCACTCGCGGGCGATCGTCGAACCGACGACGTTGACGAGGCCCACGACCTGGCCGCCCTTGCGCTTGACCTCCCGCACCGCGAAGGCGGTGTCGGCCGTCTCGCCGGACTGGCTGACGGCCACGTAGAGGGTGTCGGGCTCGATGATCGGGTTGCGGTAGCGGAACTCGCTGGCAGCCTCGGCGTGCGCCGGGATGCGGGCCAGCTCCTCGATCATCAGGGCGCCGAGCTCACCGACGTAGTAGGCGGAGCCGCAGCCGAGGATCTTGACGCGCCGGAAGGCGCGCAGCTCGCGAGGGGAGAGGTTCAGCCCGTCGAGACGGGCCGTGCCGAACCGGGTGTCGAGGCGGCCGCGGAGCATGCGGGCGACGGTCTCGGGCTGCTCGGCCATCTCCTTGGCCATGAAGTGGCGGTGGCCGCCGAGCTCGACGTCCTCGTCGCTGACGTCGATCGTCGTCGGCTCGCGACCGGTGTCGGGCGTCTCCCGGGTGAAGGTGCGGTAGCCGCGTGACGTGACCACGGCCAGCTCACCGTCGTCGAGGTGGACGACCGACGAGGTGTGGCGCACCAGGGCGGCGACGTCGGAGGCGACGAACATCTCCCGCTCGCCGACCCCGACGATGAGGGGCGAGCCGTTGCGGGCGACGACCACCCGGTCAGGCACCTCCGAGTCGAGGACGGCGACGGCATACGTGCCGACGACCTGCTCCAGCGCCTCGAGCACGCGGTCCTCGAGCTCGGCGGCGGAGGACCGGGCGACGAGGTGCGCGATGACCTCGGTGTCGGTCTCGGAGGTGAAGGGCACGCCCTCGCGCGAGAGCCGGTCGCGCAGGGCGGCCGCGTTGTCGATGATCCCGTTGTGCACGACGGTCACGCGGCCGTCGGCGCTCGAGTGCGGGTGGGCGTTGGCCTCGGTCGCCGGGCCGTGGGTGGCCCAGCGGGTGTGGCCGATGCCGACGGTCCCGGCGAGCCGCGTCGGCAGCGCTGCCTCGAGCGCGCGCACGCGTCCGACGCGGCGCACGACGGTCTGCCCGCCCGAGCCGGCCACGCTGATGCCGGCGGAGTCGTAGCCGCGGTACTCGAGCCGGGTCAGGCCCTCGATGAGGATCGGGGCTGCCGGCTGGCGCCCGACGTATCCGACGATGCCGCACATGGGTGACCTCCTGGTCTTCGTTTCTGGGGGCCTATGCCGTGCCATGCCCTCTCGGGGCACGCCGGGCCGCTGGCCGTGTCAGCCGTAGATGATGCGGCGCAGCTGCCGCTCGCTCAGCTCTGGGGCGGCGACGACGCGCTCCGCGAGCTCCGCCGCGATGGTGCGGTAGATCTCCGGGTTGCGGACGCCGTGCAGCTGCAGCCGCGTATGCCGTCGCCGCACGTACTGCTCGACGGACTCGCTGTAGTGCGCGCGGACGTCGCCGACGACGCGGGCCGCCTCCCCCTCGGAGAGGCCGGTGGAGCCGGCCACGTGGGCGACGAGTTCAGGGTCGGGCACTCATCGATGATGCAGCACGATGACGGGCATGTCCAAGAATCTGCCCGTAATCGGGCAGAAATGCAGCCTGTGCCCGCCCCTTCATCGAGTGCCCACTTCCCGACGGAGCAGACTCCGTCGGGAAGCGGGCC
>CBHRRQ010000102.1:0-13892 GCA_966081555.1 uncultured Terrabacter sp. | reverse complement strand
CTGTCGCGCAGGCGACGATGCGTCGCGACCTCGCCGGGCCGTGTGCCGCTCGCCAGGTGACTACACCGACCGCGTACGTCAGGGTTGCGTCGGGTGGGACAGTGGCGTGGTTAGCGCGCCGAACGTCGCCGTCCCCCGTGCCGCACCGTTCAGGCTGGGGCGAGCGAGCGCTCTCCCGAGGCGAGCTGGATCGCTTGGCCGTCGACGACGAGGGCGGTGCTGCCGTCCTCCTCGAGGCCGGGGCGGAAGTGGATCGTGCCGTCGGGGTCGACGCCCGCGATCTCGGCCGAGGCCCAGTCGATCCGGCGGCCGGCCACCTCGAGCCCGAGCGCCAGGATGTGGCCCGAGCGGGCCGGCACGAGCAGCGTCGACCCGGCGGAGATCGGGGTGCCGTCCAGGGCCACCGTCACGGTCGCTGGGGCGCCCGAGGTGTTGATGAGGTGCAGCGCTCGCTGGCCGTCGACGGCGCTCGTCGTGGTCGCGAAGACACCGGGCCATTGCGTCTCGAGCCGCAGGCCCGGGCTGACCCCGAGGCTCGACAGCGCCCGGTCGAAGAGCACGTCGTCCGACGGCACCTGGGCGGCGAGCACGATCACACGGCCCTCGCCGAGTGGCACGTCGATCCCGCAGACGGCGCCGTAGACGTCGGTGAGCACGACGTCGCCGCGCTCGTGCGTGAGGTGCTGCACCCATCCGGCGCGCATCTCGGGCCACGGCTGCGCCCAGCCGTGCGCGACGAGCGACGGGTAGTAGTGGCCCGTGTCGCGCACGACCTCGCCCGGCGTGATGCCGAGGGCGTCGGCGAGGAGGGTGCAGGGCGTGCCGTCGAGGTCGCGGTCGGGCACCTTGCCGAGCAGCACGACGTTGCCGCCCGACGAGACGTGCCCGACGAGCCGCTCCTGCACCACCCGCGAGAGGTGGCGGCCGGTCCCGACGAGCACGGTCGAGCCGGGCGCGGGGTCGTTGCGTTCGAGATGCACTGCGCCGTAACGGAACCCGCCGAGCAGCAGCGAGCGGGCGAGAGCCTTGCGCTCACCTGCGCCCCGGTGCGACGTGAGGTCGTCGACGACCTCGGTCATCGTCTCCGAGCCGGGGTGGTGGTACTCGGTCATGTACGCGTCGAGCACGAGCCCCAGCGACACGTCGTCGTGCTCCTCGTCCATCCGCGCCAGCCACGGCTCGTTCGCCTTGATCGCACGGACGGTGCGCGCGGTCGCCGCGTACGCGTAGCCCCGCTGGCCCTCGGGGCCGACGGGCGCTGCGGTGCCGTGCCGCTCACCGGTGAAGGAGATGCGGTCGTTGCCGTCGTCGACCTGCTCGTCGAGCGGCGGGTTGATGCCGCCGGCGAAGAGGTAGTAGTTGACGAGCCGGTTGCCCTGCGCGAGGCAGAGGCGTGTCTTGAGGTCCGCCGTCGACGGGTCGTACTGCATCTCCGCGCCCGCCCCGTAGTCGCCCGAGCCGGCCTCGAACTCGAGCGAGGTCAGCGGCTGGTCGCCGTCGTGCACGGCCGCCATGTAGGCGTTGATGACGTAGAGGTCGGTCATCGTGTTGAGGGTGGCCTCGCCGAGGTAGTGGTCCGACCCGGACACCATGCCCGGGATGCCGGAGTAGGTGTCGACGAGCTGGCTGATGCCGATCGGGAAGGGCGCGCCGTTGCCGCCCTCGGTGCCGTGGATGTTGACGAAGAACGGCACGCCGCCGACGCCGCGCTCCTCGCACATCCGCCGCAGGGTTGCGACGTAGTCGCCGAAGCGGCGCCGCATGAAGAGGCCGAGGTCGAGCCGCAGCGCGCCGGCCCACTCCTCCTTGGGGGAGCGCACGGCGTGCGCCCAGCCGTCGTCACCCGGCGCGACGGCATACGGCAGCGTGTCGCCGTGCCGCTCGCGCACGAACTCGCCGAACGACTCGACGAGCCCGTCGGTGAGGTCGGGCGAGTTCGTCACCCAGGCGAGCATGCCGACCTCGTTGTCGAGCTGCACGCCGATGATCGGGCCGCCGGCGGGCTGCAGCCGCGGCGCGAGCACCGGCATGATCGCGTCGAACCAGCGCCCGCTCTCGTCGAGGAACGCAGGGGCCAGGTAGTCGACTGTGCGCGACGTCACCGGGGTGCCGTCCCACCCGACCGGGATGACCTCCGGGTGGTCGCGGTAGACGCTGAACGGGATGCCCTCGTTCTTCAGCTCGGCCATGATGAACGGCCCCGGACGCGCGATGAAGCGCAGGCCCTTCTCGGCCGCGAGGTCGATGAACGCGCCGATGTCGCGCTCGGGTCGGGTCTCGCCCGTGACGTCGATCGAGCCGTCGGGCAGCTCGTGGAAGATCCACGGGATGTAGGAGGCGACGGTGTCGCAGCCGGCCTCGACGAGCAGGTCGAGGCGCTGGCCCCACTCGGCCCGCGCGACGCGGAAGTAGTGCACCTCCCCCGACATGACGACGACGGGCGCGCCGTCGATGCGGATCTGGCGCTGGACGGTCTCGATCATGAGGTGGCCTTCGTGACGGTGACGGAGACGGGCTGGAGGTGGGCGGCGTCGGGCCCGGTGAGCAGGACGATCTCGCCCTCGTCGACGCGCGTGGTGAGGTCACGGCCTGCGTATGCCGCCTGGTCGGCGCGCACGTCGAAGGTGACCTCGCGTGCCTGGCCGGGCTCGAGGTCGACGAGCGCCCAGTCGGTGAGCTCGACGAGTGGGCGGGTCACCTGCGCGACGGGGTCGCGGAAGTAGAGCTGGACGACCTCGCGGCAGGGGCGCTCGCCCGTGTTCGTCACCGTGACGGTGAGGGTCACGGAGCTGTCGGTCGTCATGGTGGGTGACGACAGGGCGGGGGCGCCGTAATCGACACTCGTGTAGGACAGGCCGAAGCCGAAGGGCAGCCGCGGGTAGGTGAGGGCGTCGATGTAGCGGCCCTCCCTGTGGTCGACGTCGGCGCGGATGAGCCGCCCCGTCGGCCGCTGGTGCGTGCTCGTGGGGATGTGACCCGTCGACAGCGGGAAGGTCATCGGCAGCCGGCCGTGCGGCTCGACGTCGCCGAGCAGCACGTCGGCGAGGGCAGGCCCCGCTTCGGTGCCGGGGTGCCACACGACGAGCACTGCGTCGGCGAGGTCGAGCAGCTCGGTGAGGTCGAGCGGGCGGCCGGTGTAGACGACGGCGACGAGCGGCTTGCCGAACGCCGCCACGGCACGCACGAGCTCGAGCTGGCCCGGCGGCAGACCGATGTCGACGACCGACTGCGCCTCGCCGGAGCGCGACCGGTGCTCGCCGAGCAGGAGCACCGACGTGTCGGCCGACCGCGCCTGCATGAGGGTGACGTCGGCGAAGCGGCCGTCGGCGACGGTGACCCGGTCGCCGAGGCGCTCGCGCAGGGCCGCCTCGGGCGTGACGACCTCCTCGCCGCGGCCGTCGAGCACCCACGTGCCGAGCAGCGCGTCGCCGTCGTCGACGAACGGCCCCGACAGCAGGACCGTGCCGGACTCGTCGCGGAGCGGGAGTGCGCCGTCGTTCTTGACGAGCACGTGCGCGGCGTGCGCGGCCCGGCGGGCGACGGCGCGGGTCTCGGGGGTGGGCGCGTTCGACGAACCCGGGCGGCCGGCATACGGCTGCTCGAAGAGGCCGAGGCGTAACTTGAGCCGCAGGACGCGCCGCACCGCGTCGTCGACGAGCGCGACGTCGATCTCGCCGGACTCGACGAGCTCCTCGAGGTGCTCGAGGTAGGCGCCGCTCACCATGTCGAGGTCGACGCCGGCACGGATCGCGAGGGCCGCGGCCTCGCGCTTGTCGGCCGCGACGCCCTGGAAGACGATCTGGCCGATGCCGTTCCAGTCGGCGACGACCACGCCGTCGAAGCCCCACTCGTCCTTGAGCACGCCGCGCACGAGGTGCTCGTGGGCGTGCATCGGGATGCCGTCGACGTCGTTGAAGGCAGCCATGACAGTGAGCACGCCGGCGTCGACGGCGGCCTTGAACGGGCGCAGGTGCAGGTTGCGCAACGTGTTCTCGCCGACGCTGACGGTGTCGTAGTCACGCCCGCCGGCAGCGAGGCCGTAGCCGGCGAAGTGCTTGGCGCACGAAGCGATCCGGTCCGCGCTGCTGGGGTCGTCTCCCTGGAAGCCGCGCACGAGCGAGGCGGCCAGACGGCCCGAGAGGACGGGCGTCTCGCCGAGCGACTCGGCCACCCGGCCCCAGCGCGGCTCCTCGGAGAGGTCCACCATCGGCGTGAAGGTCCACGCGACACCGTCGACGGCGGCCTCGCGGGCCGCGATCTCGCCGATCTGCTCGGCCGTCTCGGGGTCGAAGGACGCCGCGATGCCGAGCGGGATCGGCGCCACGGTGCGGTGACCGTGGATGACGTCGCGGCCGAAGAGCAGCGGGATGCCGAGGCGGCTGCCCTCGACGGCGTGCCGCTGGGCGGCGTCGATGTTGCCGACGAGCACGCCCTCGTCACGCTCGTTGCCTGCGGTGGCGCCCGAGGCGTAGAGGCTCGAGCTGATGCGGCCGGCCGCGATCTCGGCGGCGTCGTCGTCGGGGTGGATGTTGGCGACCTGGTGGGTCTGGCCGACCTTCTCGGCGAGCGTCATCTGGGCCAGGAGCAGGTCGACGCGCTCCTCGACGGGCAGCGTGGGATCGAGCCACGGCCGCTCCTGGGTGGGCGGCGTGGCGGTGCGGTCGGTCATGTCAGTGGGTCTCCACGCAGATCTCGGTGGTGGTCGGGGGTTCGGCGCCGGCCGGGCTGCCGAGCAGGTCGGTGAGCCGGACGGCCACCCCGGCGCGGCGGTACGGGTTGCTCAGCGGGCGCAGGTCGAGCTCACGGCCATCGACGGTGACGCGGCGCACGCCGTGGCCCTCCGGGCCGATCACGTAGCGGACCGCGAGGTCGTGGCCGGCGAGCGGCAGGTGGGCGGCGAGCTCGCGCCCGCCCCCGTCACCGCCGGGCGGCAGCACGGGGTCGATCTCGACGTCGTCGCCGCGCTGCCGGATGCCGAGCAGCACCTCGGTGACGAGCCGCAGCACGAGCCCGGGGCCCGACGAGTAGACGCGCCAGCCGCCCTCGAGGGGCACGTCGCCGGCCATGAGGGCGGCATACCGCTCCGAGGCGTCGTAGCGGTCGGTGAAGGCGCCGTCGGACGACGAGTAGTAGCACGTCGTCTGTCGCGGGCGAGCCTGCGGGACGAGCGACTCCAGCCCGACCGGGCTCGCCTTGGCCAGTGCCGTGAGCAGCGCGTCGCCGTCACCGACGCGGGCCAGGGCCTCGGCGTAGCGCAGGTGCGCGTGCATGTACATGAGGCCGATCTCGCGGCCCCAGAAGGTGCTCGCCTCGGCCCGCTGGAACACCGTCATCGGGCCGCCGACGTAGCTGACCGGACGGTCGAAGAGGCGTGCGCCGTCGGGGCCGAGCAGGTGTTCCTCGATGAGGTCGAGGTGGTGGCGGGCCTGCTCGGGCGTGAGCAGGTCGGCGCCGATGGCGTGGATCCACGGCAGCACGCCGTAGAGCAGGCCGGTGCGCTCGTCGCTGGGGTGCACGAGCGGCTCGAGCCGGCCGTCGTCGTGGTGCAGCAGGTAGCCGGGCAGCACCGGGTCGGTCGCGAGCTGGTCGAGCAGCGCGTCATGGGTCCGCTCGGCCAGCTCGTCGGCGTCGGCCGCGAGGGTCGCCGCGTCGCCGGAGGCGCCGGCAGCGCGCAGGCCCTCGGCGAGGGTGCGCAGCGCCTGGGTCTGGAGGACCGCGGTCCACGTCGACACGAGGTTCGCCGCGAGGTGCGGGTCGGCGGGCTGGAGCGAGTCGTTCCAGTCGCCGTGGCCGTACGCCGGCAGCGGGCTCCCGGGGACGGTGCACTCCGCGATGCGGGCGACCGCGCGCCGCAGGTGCTCGGCGACCGGGGCGGCCGGCTCGAGCGCGTCGTCGCCGACGAACGCGACCGGGTCGTCGAGCAGTGACGCGTCACCCGTCGTGCGCAGGTAGTCACCGGCTGCAAGCACCGGCCAGAAGACGACGTCGCCGTGCGAGTCCTGCTGGCCCGACTCGGGCAGGGGCGGCAGGAACTCGAAGGCCTGCGGCCAGTCGCCACGCGCGTTCTGCGCGCGGAAGACCCGCAGCAGCACGTCGCGCACCGACTCCTGGCGACCGAGGGCGGTCAGGAGGCCGACCGGGCCCTGGCACACGTCGCGCGTGCCCCAGGCCCCGCCCGAGAACTGCTCGAGGCCCCGGGGCGACAGGTAGTGGACGAAGGCGTTGTGGGTGAACCAGGGCAGCGCCGCCGAGAGGTGGGCGGCCCGGGCGTCGTCCTCGCCGAGACCGGTGCCGTCGAGCGACACCGCGTGGCCGGCGCGGTCCCAGAACTCGGCGCCGAGGTGCTCACCCGCGGGGGTGACCTCGCCCTGGGGAGCCTCACCGGCGCCGGGGGCGGAGGCGACCACGACCTCGACGCGAGGGGCGGGCTCGAAGAGCACGGTGGCCCAGCCCCGACCGCGAGCCTCGCCGTCGGACTGCAGGCGGGCGTCGCCGACCTCGGCGTCGCCGGGACCCGTCCACGACACCCGCCACGGGCGGGGGTCGCCGGCCGTGGTGACGTCGAGGTGCTCGCTCGACACGTCGGTGACAGGGGCGTCCGACAGGTCGTCGGCCACCTGCACGGCCAGGAGCACGCGGCGCGGTGCCGCGCCCTCCTGCGTCACCGAGAGCGTGAGGGCGTGCTGGTGGGCCGGCGCGCCCGAGGTCACGGTGACGAGCGGACCCGACGTGGCGGCATACCACCACGTGCAGTGGTCGAGCCCGGTGAACCAGGCGCTGGGGGTCTCGAGCAGCGCCCACCCGCCCTCGGGGTCCTCGACGAAGAGCCGCATGCCGTGGGCGCGCTGGAGTCCGAGGTAGGTGCGGCGGCCCGTCACCACGGCGTCGCGGCCGACGTGCCCGCGGGTCACCTGCGAGTGGAAGGTGCCGGCCATCCAGACCGTCGAGGCGAGCGAGCGCGAGTCGGGGGTGAAGGCGTCGCCGGTGCGGAGCAGGTGGCCGTGGGGGCGCAGCACGGCGAGCTCCTTGGCCGGTGTGACGAGCTGGCCGCCGCGCACGGTCCACGCGAGCTCGGTGCCGTCGGCGGCGGTCTCGACGTGGTCTCGGCCCGTGAGCAGGCCTGCGGCGTCGAGCTGCTCGGGGCTCAGGGGCTGGAACGGGAAGGCCGGGCTCGTCGACCAGAGGGTGCCGGGGACGGAGGACTCCTGCGCCTCCCGGCCGTGGGCGCCGTCGCCCGCCGGCGCCCACGGGGTCGGGGTGGCCGCGACCGCGATCTCGGCCCAGCGGGCGTCGTCGTCGGAGGTGGCCTGGGGGTGGTCGTCGAGGGCGATGCCCCAGAAGCCGGTGCGGTGCGAGTCGGCCGGTGCGATCGTGACGGGCGCGTCCTGCAGCGCGACGAGCGAGTGCTCGTGCTGCAGACGGGTGCTCGGCAGGTCGGTCGCGTCGAGACCGGACCAGACCACACCGCGCTCGGTGCGCGTGACGAGCTGGAGGGCGTCGGTCGCCCAGCCGGTGCCGGTGCCCGTCGTGCCGACCATCAGCCACGGCACGCGCTCGCCCGGCATGTTCTGCCGGACGGCCACGGCGGTCCCGTGGCTCGCAGTGGTGACCGGCGTGATGTCGAGGTACTGGCTCACGTAGTACTCGTTGATGCGCACGTTGCCCAGGGGTGCCAGCGCCGGGTCGTGGGTCAGCACGACGTCGGCCGTGACCGGCTCGGCGGTCGTGTTCGTCAGCTCGACGTCCCAGTGCCACGTCGGCGGCGTCGACGCGTCGGTGCCGAGGCGGAGGACGAGCCGGTAGCGCAGGCCCTCGTGCCGGCCGGTGACGAGGACACCGTCGTCCGCGGGTGTGACGACGGAGTCGCTGCCGGGTCCGAGCAGAGCGAGCCGGGCGATGCCGTCCGGACGGTGCACCCGCAGGTGCACGTTGGCGAGACCCGCCTCGGCGACGGTGGCCGGGTGCAGCAGCAGGCTCGTGCCGAAGGCCTCGAGGCGGCGCAGGGCGCCGTTGTCGAGGATCTCGGCGAAGAGGCCGGCGGGCCCCTCCACGGTGTGGACCTGGGGGCTGGTCAGGACAGCGTTGTCGTCAAGCACCATTCATTCCTATCAGCGGCCCTCAATCGAGGACAGGCTGAATCCCCTTGAAAACAAATGAAAGTCAGTCCAAGCACGACGAACGCCATGAAAGTAGTTACATGCCCCCAGAGCGTTGACAGCAGGGATCAAAGCGCCCCTAACCTGACGGAAATCCGCCCCTCACGAACCCATGACGAACGACTGACGGAGCTCTGCAATGACGCTGACTCGCACGAAACCCACCCTGATGGTGACCGGTCTGACCGCTGCCGCCCTGGCCCTGACCGGGTGCGCCGGCAGCGCGAAGCAGAAGGAGAGCGAGGGCGCCGCGGGCAACGCCGGCGGCGGCATGATCGCGCAGCTGACCTTCCCCTCCGACGCGGACGCGACCGTCGGTGGCCTGGTCAACTACAACCCCAACTCGCCCAAGCCGCTCACCTCGAACTGGCTCTACGAGCCGCTCATCGTGCGCAACAACCTCACGTGCGAGGAGACGCCCTGGCTCGCGACGAAGTCGACGTGGGAGGGCGCCACGAAGCTCACCCTCGAGATCCGTGACGGCGTCAAGTGGAGCGACGGCAAGCCCTTCACGGCCAAGGACGTCGCCTTCACGTTCAACCTCGGCAAGCAGTACCCGGCCATCGACAAGGCCGGCGTCTGGAACGACACGTTCGGCGCACCCGCGAAGTCGGTGACGGCCGAGGGAAACAAGGTCGTCTTCGAGTTCACCGGCAACGCCGCCCCGAAGTACGACGGCATCATCTCGACGAAGATCCTCCCGGAGCACTACTACTCGAAGGTCGGCGACCCGTCGAAGTACGTCGACAAGAGCCCGGTCTTCACAGGCCCGTTCAAGGTCGGCAGCTACAACGGCCGCCGCCTCGTGCTCGAGCGCCGCCCGGACTACTGGCAGGCCGACAAGATCAAGGTGCAGAAGCTCGTCCTCGAGGGCACCTACGACGCCTCGCAGGCGGCGCTCAAGCTGCGCGCAGGCCAGCTCGACGCGTACTGGGGCGAGATCCCCAACCCGCAGAAGACGTTCGTCGACGCCGACCCGAAGAACAACCACTTCTACTACGCCCCGAACGGCTCGACCGTGCTCACGGGCAACGACCAGAAGCCGCCGTTCAACGACGTGAAGTTCCGCGAGGCCATCAGCTATGCGATGGACAAGCAGGCCATGTCGACGAAGGCCACCTACGGCATCATGAAGCCGTCGAGCCAGACCGGCCTCAAGCTGCCGTCGATGAACAACCTCCTCCCGGAGAAGTACGCCGGCAAGGACACCGTCATCCCCTTCGACGTCGCGAAGGCCAACCAGCTGCTCGACGCGGCCGGCTACAAGAAGGGCGCCGACGGCAAGCGCACCAACCCCGACGGCTCGCCGCTCGCCGTGAACTTCTCGGTCCAGGCCGGGTTCATCGACTACCAGGCCATTGCCGACGTCGTCGCCCAGGGCATGAACGCCGTCGGCGTCAACACCAAGGTCACCGCCTCGGCGCCCGACTCGGTGGACGGCCAGAAGAAGAGCGGCGACTTCCAGCTCATGCTCGAGTACCTCCACGGTGGCTGCGAGCTGGCCAAGAACATCGGCGCCAAGCTCTCGAGCAAGCAGTTCCCGAAGCCCGCCGAGGTGCTGCCGAACGTCGGCCGCTTCAGCGACCCGGCCGTCGACGAGTCGGTGAAGAACCTCTCGGAGTCGACGGACGAGGCCAACCAGAAGAAGTACCTGGGCGAGCTCGTCGACACGATGATGACGCAGTACCCGGTGACGCCGCTCATCTACGCCCCGGCCCGCATCATCTACCGCACCGACAAGGCGGTCGGCTGGCCGAGCGAGCAGGACCCGTACGCCAACCCGTCGGACGACCGTCTCCTCGTCATGACGCGGCTCAGCGCGCCGAAGTGATCCGGACGCCGCAGACCCGTCGGGGTGGGCCGCGCGTGAACCCGCGTGGGCCCGCCCCGACGGGGGCGGCGCGAGCACGAAGGTGAGGTTGGCATGAAGTACTTCGCACGGAAGTTCGGCTTCTTCGTCGCGACCCTCTGGGCCGTGGTGACCCTGAACTTCCTCATCCCCCGTCTCCAGCCGGGCGACCCGGCCGAGATCATCGTCAAGAAGCTGGCGGGCAAGGACGCCGCGCTCGACCCGGCACAGGTGCGCGCGATGCGCGCCATGCTCGGGGCGCCCGACGGCTCGCTGCTCCAGCAGTACGGGACCTACCTGGGCGAGCTGGTCCGCGGCAACTTCGGCCTGTCCTACAGCTACTACCCGTTCAAGGTGACCGAGGTCATCGGGCAGGCCTTCTGGTGGACGGTCATCCTCGTGACCGTCACGCAGGTGCTGTCGTTCGCGGTCGGTGTCGTACTCGGGGCGTATGCCGCGTGGCGGCGCAACTCGCGCTTCGACTCCGTCGTGACCCTCGGGTCGACGTTCCTCGGCACGCTGCAGCCGTTCTGGATCGCCCTGCTGCTGCTCTACGTGTTCGGCTACACGCTGGGCTGGTTCCCGACCTCGGGCGGCTACGAGGAGTCGACCCCCGGCTTCAACTTCGCCTTCATCCAGGAGGCCGTGTCGCACTCGTTCCTGCCGGCGCTGGCCCTGCTCATCGTGACGCCCATCGGCTGGATCCTCGGCATGCGCAACACGATGATCATGAACCTCGGCGAGGACTACATCCGCCTGGCGAAGGCCAAAGGCCTGCCCGACCGGGTCGTCGCCCTCAAGTACGCGGCACGGAACGCCTTGCTGCCCAGCGTGACCGGCTTCGCACTCGCCCTCGGCGGCGTGCTCGGCGGGGCGATCCTCGTCGAGCAGGCGTTCGACTACCCGGGTCTGGGCAGGCTCATGGGCGAGGCCGTCGAGAACAAGGACTACCCGCTGCTGCAGACGCTCATGCTGCTCACGACCGTCGGGGTGCTCATCGCCAACCTCGTCGCCGACCTGCTCTACGGAGTGCTCGACCCGCGTGCGAGGAGGGCGGAGTCATGACCACCACACCGCTGAACGACGTGATGGCAGAGGGTGACCCGGCCCAGGCGGCCAACGTCGAGCAGGTGCCCGACGTCGAGCGCCCCGACCGCTGGTGGCAGGTCGTCTGGAGCAGCAAGAAGGCCAGGATCGGCGTCGTCATCGTCGCGATCTACGTGCTCGTCGCCGTCTTCGCCCCCCTCATCGCGCCGCACGACCCGCTCGACTCGTCCTTCACGCCGCTCGCCGGCGCGAGCGGCGACAACTGGCTGGGCACGACGACCGACGGTCGCGACATCGCCTCCCAGCTCATCTACGGGTCGCGGATCTCGTTGCTGGTCGGCCTCTTCGGTGGACTGCTGGCGACGATCATCGCGCTCGTCATCGGCATGATCTCGGGCTACGCCGAGGGCACCATCGTCGACGACATCCTGTCGTTCATCACGAACGTCGCACTCGTCATCCCGACGCTGCCGCTCATCATCACGCTCGTCGCGTACTCGGAGGTGCGGGGCGTCTGGCTCATCGTCGGCGTCATCGCGATCACCTCGTGGGCCGGCGGCGCCAGGGCGAAGCGCGCGCAGATCATCACGCTGCGCAACCGCGACTTCGTCACCGCCGCGAAGTTCTCGGGCGAGGGCACGATGCGCATCGTCTTCCGCGAGATCATGCCCAACATGAGCTCGCTCGTCGCGGCGGCCTTCGTCGGCTCGGCCACCGGGGCGATCGGCGCCGAGGCGGGCCTCGCCGTGCTGGGGCTCGGCGACTCGCAGAGCGTCTCGTGGGGCACGATGCTCTACCAGGCCAACGCCCAGGGCGCGATCACGCAGGGACTGTGGCTGTGGGTCTTCGTGCCCGGCCTCGTCCTCGCCATCCTCATGACCGGCATGGCCTTCATCAACTTCGGTGTCGACCTGCTGAGCAACCCGCACCTAAGGGAGGACGCATGAGCCTGCTCGACGTGAAGGACCTCTCGGTCCGCTACGAACCCAAGGCGCACCGGCCGCTCGACGCCGTCCAGGACGTGAGCTTCTCCATCGAGCCGGGCGAGTTCGTCGGACTCATCGGCGAATCCGGCTCGGGCAAGACGACGCTCGGCACGGCGCTGCTGCGGCTGCTCCAGCGCCCGGGCCGCATCAGCGGCGGCAGCATCACCTTCGACGGCACCGACATCACGGACCTCTCGGAGGACGAGCTGCGCGGACTGCGCTGGCGCGACATCTCGACCGTGTTCCAGAGCAGCATGAACGCGCTCAACCCCGTCACGCGGGTCGAGGCGCAGTTCCGCGACGTCATCGAGCAGCACTCGAACCTGCGCGGACACAAGGTCACCGAGCGCATCAGGCAGCTCTTCGACATGGTGATCATCGACCACAAGTTCATCTCCGCGTTCCCGCACGAGCTGTCGGGTGGCATGCGCCAGCGCGTCAACCTCGCGCTGGCCCTGGCCCTCGAGCCGAAGTTCGTCCTGCTCGACGAGCCGACGACGGGCCTCGACGTGGTCGTGCAGCACTCGATCCTCGAGAACGTGCGCCGCCTCCAGGCAGAGCAGGGCTTCGCCGTGCTCTTCATCAGCCACGACATCGGCACCGTGCTCGACCTGTCCGACCGCATCCTCGTCATGTATGCCGGTCGCATCGTCGAGGAGCAGCCGGCCGGTGCGCTCCTCGCGCAGCCCCTCCACCCGTACTCGAAGGGGCTGCTCGGCTCGTACGGCGACCCGCGCGCCGAGACCGTGCGGATCACCTACGTGCCCGGTCGACCTCCGGACCTCAGCCTGCCGATCGTGGGCTGCAGCTTCGCGCCGCGCTGCCCCGAACGGGTCGCCCGGTGCGCCGAGGTCGACCCACCGATCGTGCCGCTCGGCGCCGGCCGTGCGGCGTGCATCGTGGCCGAGGCCCAGCAACGTGAGGGCGGGTCCGGTGAGCACGGCGAGCCGAGGCGCACCTTCGAGGGCCCGCAGTTCGTCAAGACCGCGGAGGAGTCGACCCAGGCGCTGCGCGGTGACGTCGTGCTCACGGTCGAGAACGTGTCGAAGGTCTTCACCCGACGTCGCGGGCTCGCGGTCCAGCGCACCGAGGCGGTCACCGACGCGAGCTTCGTGCTGCGCAAGGGCGAGGTCACGGCGCTCGTCGGCCAGAGCGGCAGCGGCAAGTCGACGCTGGCGCGGATGATCACCGGCGTCGACAGCCCGACGAGCGGGCGCATCGTCTTCCACGGGCCGAAGGGCGACCAGGAGGTCTCCGGGTTCCGGGGCCGGTCGCTGCGCGACTACCGCAGCGACGTGCAGATGGTCTTCCAGGATCCGTACAGCTCGATCAACCCGGCCAAGCGCATCGGCTACATCCTCGCCAGGCCCCTCGCGAACTACCACGGGCTGCGGGGCGACGCGTTGCGCGAGCGGGTCAAGGAGCTGCTCGAGACGGTCGCGCTCACCCCGAGCGACCGGTTCATCAACCGTTACGGCTACGAGCTCTCGGGCGGCCAGCGCCAGCGCGTCGTCATCGCCAAGGCCCTCGCCGTCGAGCCCGAGATCATCGTCGCCGACGAGCCGATCTCGAGCCTCGACGTGTCGATCCGCGCCGAGATCCTGGAGCTGCTCAACGACCTCGTGCAGAGCAAGGACGTCGGCATCCTCTACATCACGCACGACCTGCTCAGCGCCCGCATGCTCGCCGACGAGGTCATCGTGCTCAACAACGGCAAGGTCGTCGAGCAGGGCCAGACGCTCAAGGTCATCCGCGACCCGAGCGACGCCTACACGCGCAAGCTCATCGATGCGATCCCCAACCCGTTCTGAGGCGCCCCCACGGACGGCGCGTCGCGGTGGGCCGGCAGGGAGC
>CBHRRQ010000101.1:0-13902 GCA_966081555.1 uncultured Terrabacter sp. | reverse complement strand
CTCGCCGGTGACCTGGTGGAGCAGCAGGAGGCCCTCGGCGAGGTTCCCGTGGTCGTCCGAGACGCCGCTGGCGGCGCCGACGACCCCTGCCCTGGAGGCGCGGCGCAGGGCACCGTCGACGAGGTGGACCTCGAGCACGTGGTCGGCGCACGCCCGGGCAGCCTCGACCCACGCGGGCGCCTCGAAGACGGCGCCGGCCGCGGCCAGCGCCCCGATCGCCAGGCCGTTCCACGACGTCACGACCTTGTCGTCGCGCCCCGGCTGCGGGCGCGTCGACCGCGCAGCGAGGAGCCTGGCCCGGACGCCGTCGAACCAGTCGGGGTCCGTTGCGTCCACGGGCAGCTGCAGCGTCGAGGACCCGTGCTCGAAGGTCCCGGCGCGAGTGACCACGAAGAGCTCCGCGGCGGCGTCGGCGTCGTCGCCCAGCACCTCACGCAGCTGGGCGGGAGTCCACGCGTAGGTCAGCCCCTCGACCCCGTCGGCATCGGCGTCCAAGGAGGAGGCGAAGCCACCCGCTTCGGTGCCGAGGTCGCGGATGATGAAGTCAGCCGTCTCGCGCACGACCTTCTCCGCCAGAGGATCTCGGGTGACCTTCCACCACGACGCGTACGCGCGCAGCAGCAGGGCGTTGTCGTAGAGCATCTTCTCGAAGTGGGGCACCACCCACCGCGCGTCGACGGCATACCGGGCGAAGCCTCCCGCGAGCTGGTCGTACATGCCACTGCGCGCCATCGTCTGGAACGTCCGCGAGGCCATCGACAGCGCGTCCGGGTCGCCGGTGCGGGCATGGTGCCGCACGAGGAACTCGAGCACCATGGACGGCGGGAACTTCGGCGCACCGCCGAACCCACCTGCGCTCACGTCGAACTGGCGAGCCAGCAGCTGCACCGCCCTGGAGAGCGCCTGCGGCTCGACGGCGTACGGCGTCGGCGGGGTGAGAGCGCCTGCGAGCGTGGTCGCGATGTGCGTCCCGGAGGCCCGCACCTCCGCCTCGCGGGTGCGCCACGCCTCGTCGAGTGCCGCCAGCACCTGGAGGAAGTGGTCGCGCGGGAAGTAGGTGCCGCAGAAGAACGGCTCGCCCTCGGGGGTGAGGAAGACGGTCATCGGCCAGCCGCCCTGACCCGTCGTCGCCGTGACGGCCGACATGTAGGCAGCGTCGATGTCGGGGCGCTCCTCACGGTCCACCTTGACGGAGACGAACCGCTCGTTGAGCGCGGCCGCCACCGTGTCGTCCTCGAACGACTCGTGCGCCATGACGTGGCACCAGTGGCACGCGGCGTAGCCGACCGAGAGCAGGATCGGCACGTTGCGCTCACGGGCCTCTGCGAAGGCGTCCGGCCCCCACTCCTGCCAGTGGACCGGGTTGTCGCGGTGCTGCAGCAGGTAGGGACTCGTCGCGTCGGCGAGGCGGTTGGTCATGACCCCACGCTAGGTGAGGCCGCGCCCGGGACGGTTGCCCGGGCGGCAGGACGGAGCGGAGCCCCTGCGAAGGGCCCCGCTCCGTCCGGGGTGCGGCCGGGCGCCACCGGTCAGCCGACGGAGTACCGCCGCCTGGCGATGCTCAGGCCCACCAGGGAGATCACCGCGACCGCCATGTAGTAGAAGCTCGGCGCGCTGAGCGAGCCGGTCAGACCGATGAGCCACGTGAGCACGAGGGGGGCGATGCCGCCCATGACGGTCACGCCGACGTTGTAGGCGACGGAGACACCGGTCGCGCGGACGTCCCGGGGGAACAGGACGGTCAGCAGCGCCGGCAGAGGCCCGAAGTAGAAGGCCATGATGAACCCCAGCACGCCGATGGCGACGACGAGGACCGGCACCGTCGGCGAGGCGATGACGACCGCGAACAGCGGCCACGCGAGCACGAGCGCCCCGATCGCCGCCCAGAACATCACCTTGGCCGGCCCGACGCGGTCTGCCAGACGCCCCACCAGCGGCACGCCGACCATGGTGACGACGCCCGCCACGACACCGCCGAGGTAGGCGGCGCTCGCGGGCACACCGAGGTTCTTCACGGCATACGTGGGCATGAAGAGGATGAGGTAGACCGAGATCGTCGCCACGCCGACGCACGCCGACCCGGTGAGCACGCGTCCGATGTGCTCCGTCAGGGTCGCCCGGATCGGGGTCTCATGAGCAGTGCTCTCGGCGAACTCCTTCGTCTCCGACAGTCGCGCCCGGATGTAGAGACCCACCGGGCCGATGAGGCACCCGAGGATGAACGGGATGCGCCAGCCCCACGAGTAGAGGTCCTGCTTCGAGAGCTGGTTGAAGAGCACGTAGCCGAACGCCGACGCGAGGAACATCGAGATGCCCTGGCTCGCCACCTGCCACGACGCGTAGTACGCCTTCCGGTGCGGCGCGGTCTCGACGAGGAACGTCGTGGCCGAGCCGAACTCGCCACCGGCGGAGAACCCCTGGACGAGCCGCGAGACGAGGATGATGACGCCCGCCCACGCGCCGACCGCCGAGTAGGTCGGGGCCGCCGCCATCAGGAGCGTGCCGACCATCATGAGCAGGAGCGTGAGGGTCAGCGCCTTCTTGCGCCCGTGCCGGTCGCCGTAGCCGCCGATCAGCATGCCGCCGAGGGGGCGGACCAGGTACGAGATGGCGAACGTGGCGAAGGTGAGGATGAGTCCGAGCGTGTTGTCGCCCTCGGGGAAGAAGTTCTCCGCGATGACGATGGCGAACGACGCGTAGACGATGATGTCGAACCACTCGAGGGCGGCGCCGATCGAGCTGCTGATGACGGCTTTGCGTGCCTGGGCGAGGCGTTCGGGCGTCACGTCCGAGGGGGTGTGGGTGAGGACGGTCATGGTGCTCCTTGGGTGCGGACGGGGCTGTCAGCCGCGAAGGTCGGCGTGGACGTCGGCGTGGTCGACGGGGCGCACGTCGGCGCGGAGGTGGGCGAGGAGGGAGTCGAGGAAGGCGTCGCAGCGGTCGAGCTGGTCGAGCTCGACGAACTCGTCCGGCGCGTGGGCCTGGGCGATGTCGCCGGGGCCGCACACGACCGTGGGGATGCCCGCGCGCTGGAAGAGCCCGGCCTCCGTGCCGTAGGCGACCTTCTCGAGCGACGGGACCGCGCCGAGCTGCTCGACGAGCGCGATGACGTCGGCGTCCCCGGCCGTCTCGAGGCCGGGGGCCTGCGCGCCGATCGACACCTCGATGCGCGCCTCCGGGTTCTCCTCCTGCATCAGGGCTTCGATGCGGGCGGCCTCCTCACGGAACCTGGTGACCGTGGCGTCGACGTCGACGGCGGCGATCGCGCGGAACTCGAACGTGAGGCTGCACTCCGCCGGGACCGTGTTGACGGCGATGCCGCCCTCGACCTGGTTGACCGTGGCGGTGGTGAAGGGGACGTCGTAGTGCTCGTCGAACGGCCCGGCCGTGCGGAACTCGTCCGCGACCTGACGCACGAAGCGGACGAAGAGCGCCGCGTACTCGATCGCGTTGACGCCGTATGGGGTACGGGAGGAGTGCGCCGCGACCCCGTGCAGCGTGACGCGGACCATCGTCAGCGCCTTGTGGCCGCGGATCACCCGCATGCTCGTCGGCTCGCCGACGATGCACGCGCGGGGCTCGAGCCCACGCCGCACGATCTCGTCGACGAGGGAGACGGCTCCGACGCAGCCCACCTCCTCGTCGTAGGAGAAGGCGAGGTGCACCGGCTCGCGCAGCGGGGTGTCGGCCAGCTGCGGCACCTTCGCGGCGACCGCCCCGACGAAGCCCTTCATGTCACACGTGCCGCGGCCGTAGAGGCGGCCGTCGCGCACCTCGGGGACGAAAGGCTCGCTGGCCCAGTCCTGCCCGTCGACCGGCACGACGTCGGTGTGTCCGGACAGCACGATCCCGCCCGTCGTGGTGCCGTCGGCCGCGGGGAAGGTCGCGAGCAGGTTCGCCTTGGTGCCCTCGTCGTTCGGGATGAGGACGGGCTCGACGCCGTGCGCGCGGATCTCGGCAGCGATCAGCTCGATGAGCTCGAGGTTGCTGTCGCGGCTGGTGGTGTCGATGCGCAGCAGCCGCGTGATCCATCCCAGGCTGGGCGTCGGGGTGAAGGCGTCCTCGTCGGGTGAGGCGGTCGAGGCGGTCGCGGGGATCAGGGCGGTGGGCCCTTCGGTCTCAGGGGGCATGTGTCGGCTCCGGGGTGGGGTCGGGTTTCCGCGGCACTTGGCGCTCGCCGGCGGTAGGGCGAGGATGGCAGGCATGTCGAAGGGTGCCGTTCGGGCGCAGGATCGGGCGTCACGTGCTGAGATGACGCAGGATTCCGCCAAGGACGTCGACGAGCTCGACCTGGCGGTCGTCAACTGCCTCCAGCTGAGCCCCCGTGCCTCGTGGACCCTCGTGGGCGAGGCTCTGGACGTCGACCCGGTGACGGTCGCGCGCCGGTGGCAGCGCCTGTCGTCCGCGGGGATCGCCTGGGTCTCCGGTCGGGCCGCCGGTCAGGGCCTGCCGGAGTCGTGCCTCGCCGTGGTCGAGCTCAGCTGTGCCGCCTCCGAGACCCTCTCCATCGCCGCGCGCATCACCGAGCTGCCGCAGGTCCTCAGCGTCGAGCACACCAGCGGCCCGCGCTCGCTCACCGTCCTCGTCGAGGTGCGCGACCTGGCCTTCCTGTCCCGCTTCCTCCTCGACTCCCTCGGGTCGATCCCGGGCATCGTCGCGACGAGCAGCCACGCGGTGACGAAGGTCTACTCCATGGGCGACCACTGGCAGCTGCACGTGCTCGACGCCCGGCAGCGAGCCGTGATGAGCAAGGGGCCGCACCCCCGGGTGGACGGTCTCACGTCCGAGCAGGCCGACCTCGCGCGTCCCTTCGACGCCGTCGACCGACAGGTGACGCTGCTGCTCGGCGAGGACGGCCGTACGCCGGTGGCCACGCTCGCGGCGCGCACCGGGTTGAGCGAGAGCACCGTCCGTCGTCGCCTCGACGCGCTGGTGAGCAACGGGCGCGTCGTCCTCCGCTGCGACATGGCCCTACCCGACTCGGGGTGGCCCGTCATCAGCTGGCTGTGGGCCTACGCCGACGCCGGCGACGTCGACAGCGTCGCCACGGCGCTGCGCCGCCTGCCGGGCATCCGCGTCTGCTGGCGCATCTCCGGCGGCCGGCCGAACCTCATGCTGGCCCTCACGACGCACTCGCTCCACGAGCTGTCGCTGGTCGAGGCACGGCTGGCGGCCGAGGTGCCCCGCATGTCGATCCTCGACCGGTCGATGGTGCTGAGGTCGATCAAACGCATGGGGCGTGAGCTCGGGGCCGACGGGCGCAGCGTGCGGGCGGTGCCCATGGACATCTGGGCCGACCCGGCGGGCGCGCCGGGGGAGTGAGGCACGGAGCGGCCGCCTGCCCACCTCATCGGTGTGCCGACCCGACGACACCCGGGCGGCCCACGGCGACCCGGACGTCCCCCGCGCGCCGGGCGACGGCTCAGGCGGCCTGCGCGACGAGCGACTCCCAGCGGATGCGCTTGGCGCGGTAGCTGAAGATCGCGAGCTTCGCGAACTCCTCGACGATGCGTGCCGCAAAGATCCCGACGTAGCCGAGCGGCGTGTGCAGCCCGAGGAGCACCGCCAGGGGCAGCCCGACGGCGAAGGCGCCGACGACGTCGCCGAGGATGACGCCACGCACGTCGTTGCCGCTCGGCAGCACCCCCGCGCCCACGATCATGTTGCGCACCTTGACGACCTGGAAGGCGGCGTTGAGCAGGATGCCGACGCCGGCCATCAGCCGGACGTCGGGTCCGGCCTCGCCGAAGAGCGGCTCGAGGAGCAGCACCGACACCCCGAAGAGCAGCCCGAACCCGACGGCCGTGCCGACCCCCGCACGCTTCACCCGACGCACCCAGGCGACGGCTGCCTCGATGTCACCGCTGCCGACGGAGCGCCCGACGAGGGTCGTGGTGGCAGCCATGAGCCCGATGCTGCCGACGACGAAGATCCCCTCGAGGGTCGTGACGATCTGGGCCGCCGCCAGCGCCTCGTCGCCGAGCTGCTGGAAGACGACGTTGTAGAGGAACGTGCCGACCGTCCAGAAGAGCTCGGTGACGCCGAGGGGGAGGGCCAGCACGAAGAGCGGCACGATGACGGCCTTCCACTGGACGCGGGTGTCGGGCAGGCTCCAGCGCACCGTGCGGCGCGAGCCGAAGACCATCCACGCGAGGATCAGGCTCTTGGCCACGGCGGTGACGAGGGTGGCCCACCCGGCGCCGGCGACGCCGAGCGCGGGGAGCGGGCCGGCGCCCGTGACGAGGGAGTACGCGATGGCGGAGTTCGCGACGACGGTGATCATCGTCGCGATCATCGGGCTCGTGGGCCGTCCGGCCGAGCGCAGCACTCCGGACAGGATCGCGCTCAGCATCACGGGCAGCGTCGCCAGCACGGTGAGCCGGAAGTAGTCGGTGCCGGCGGCGGCCACCGACGGGGACGCGCCGACCAGCCCGAGGAGGTGGTCGGCGAGCAGCCACGGCACGAGCGACACGACGGCGCCGAGCGCGAGCGCCACGAGGACGGCCGCCGTCACGGTGTGGTCGAGCGTCTCGGAGCGGCGGGCGCCGACGGCGCGCGCCACGAGGATCGCGACGGACGTGCCGAGGGCGCCCAGCGTCACGCCGAGGATGAAGGTGAGGCTGTTGGAGAAGCCGACGGCCGCGATGGGCGTCGCGCCGAGGCTGCCCACGACGATCTGGTTGACGAAGTTGAGCACCAGCATCAGGACGAACTCCATGCTCACCGGCACGGCGATGCGCGCGATCTCGCGAGCCGGCGTCGGCGTGGCCGAGCGCAGGTCGCGGAAGGTGGGCATGGCAAGGCGAGGCATGCGAGTGCCTTTCGACGTCGTAAGGGGGGGAGCCGGTCTAGGTTACAGAGTTTCGACGTCGAAATCGAAACGTTTTGACCGGTGCGTCTCGGCGCTCGGACGGCTCCGTCCCGTCAGTCGTTCATCGCCTTGATGATCGTCACGGCGAGGCTGACGCGGTCATGGGCCCAGGCCTCGTCCTCCGGGTCTCCGGACGCAGTGGTGCTCGCCGCCTCGAGCGCGTTGTCGGCCTCGCGCACGATCGTCCACGCCCGCGCCCGTCCCTCGTCGAGGCCCGCGCGCTCGCAGATGATCTCGAGCCGCCGGCGCAGCGACCACCGGATCTCCGAGCCCGTGCCGAGCTCGTCCGCGCGGTTCCAGAGTGCCGGCGCGACCTCGAACGCGGGGTCGCCTGCCATCGGCTTCGGGTCGATGGCGAGCCACGGGGAGCGGTAGGCCGCAAGGACGTTCGTGTAGTGCAGGTCGGTGTGCAGCAGCCGGTCCTCGGTCGCGGGCCGCTCGACGAGCTCCTTGGCCAGTGCCGCCGCCTGGTCGAGGTAACGGCGGGGCAGCACCGCGGGGGCCGCGCGCAGCTCGTCGGCCTGCCTCAGGGCGTATGCCGCCAGGCTGGGGACGCGTGGATGGGGTGGGCGGCGCAGCTCGGCGAGGAGGCCGCCGATCACCTCGCACGCGTCGTCGATGTCGACCCGCATGAGGTCACGCGTGTGCAGCCGCTCGAGCAGCAGCGCGAACCGCGCCGGGTCGGCGCGGACGAGCCGGACCGCCCCGTGGCCGTTCCACGTCTGCAGGGCCAGGTGCTCGGTGGCGGCCTCGGGGTGCGGCCAGGTGATCTTGAGGATGCCCTCGCCGCTCACGCCCACCACGTCGCGACCGGCACCCAGCAGGCGCACCGGGATGGCGACGGCGCAGACGCCGTTGCTCGGGCGGCCGATCGGCTCGAGCTCCCACTCCGACAGCAGGGCGGTGACGAGGCCGGGCAGCCCGTCGATCCAGTCCTCGCCGGAGAGGTAGCCGGTCGACTCGTAGCCGCTGACCTCGTGGGCGAAGTGCGCCGGGATGAGGTCGTACATGGGGTCGTAGGTCACGCGGTGGCTCCCGGGAAGGCGGTGAGTGGGACGTCCCAGTCGACCGCGATGGCCTGGACGTCGGCGCTCCACCGCGCGACGTCCTCGATCGAGGCGGCTGCTGGACGGTCGCCCGCGGCGGCGGTGGTTCCGTCGACCGCCGAGCGCAGCACGGTGCTGGCGAGGCGTCGGGCCTCGGCCGGGGTCGTGACCGGGAAGGGGAGTGCCCAGCCGGCGGGAGTGCTCGACGCGGCGCCCGAGACGGCGAGCTCGAGACGGTTGAGGGCGACGAGGGTGTCCTCGGCCCGACGCCGCTGCGACCCGGTGCTCTGGGCAGCCACCACCTCGAAGGCGTACACGAGGGGCTGGGTGCGGGCCACGACGGCCGGACGCGCGGGGCTGGGGGTCTCGAGGGTCTCCATCGGGTGCCCGAGCAGCGCCGCCGCGGCAAGCCGTTCCGCGTATGCCGCAGCGAGCAGCTCGCGGGTGCCCGCGGTCGCGGTCGTGAGGGCCTCCCACTGGTCCGGGGCGGGAGTGGCGAGGAGCGAGGCGAGCGCCGACCGCGTGCGCACCGGCGCCGACGTCGTGGGCCGGGCGGTCGCGGCCTCGATGACCGAGGTGGGCACGCCGGCGTTGGTGAGGCGCCCCCGCAGCACGCGCAGCTGTTCGCGGCTGACCGAGCGGAGCCGGCGCACCAGTGCGTCGTCGCTGCGTGCCGACAG
Organism: uncultured Terrabacter sp.; assembly: GCA_966081555.1. Taxonomy (GTDB): domain Bacteria; phylum Actinomycetota; class Actinomycetes; order Actinomycetales; family Dermatophilaceae; genus Terrabacter. The sequence goes on along the minus strand of CBHRRQ010000101.1, from coordinate 5,305 downwards.
GACCTCGCCCTCGGCAGACACGAGGCGCTCGAGGTCGGCCACGGCCGCGAGGAGCAGCTGCTCGTCCGCAGCCGGCCGGCGCGTGGGAGGCGGCGCCGGGGGTCGCGGGACGTCGAGGCGCAGCCCGCCGTCGACGAGCAGGGCCAGCGCAGCAGCCCCCCCGCCCAGCACGAGGAGCCGGCGTGGCGGACGGCCCAGACCGTCCAGCACCCGTGACCCGCGCCCCCGGGTGTCGCCGTCCATGCCGAGATCTTCGCACGCGCCGGGCGGTCGGCGACGACCCACCGGCGCCACTAGAGTGGGGTTCACGCGGCGCCGTGACCGCCCCCGAGGGGGCTCGGCACCGGACATTCGAGAAGAGCAGGAGGCGTCGACCGATGAGCACGGCCCAGGAGATCAGAGCGACGCTCGAGCCGGTTCTCGCGCCCCTCGGGCTCGTCGTCGAGGACGTCTCCGTGTCTCCCGCCGGCAAGCGGCGCCTCGTGCGGGTGCTCGTCGACTCCGACATCAGCGGCCTCGACGTCGCCGACACGACCAGCCCGGTCCCGCCCCTCTCGCTCGACGCCGTCGCCGACGCCACCCGCGCCGTCAGCGACGAGCTGGACGCGAGCGACGTCATGGGGCAGGCCCCGTACGTGCTCGAGGTGTCCTCGCCGGGCGTCGGGCGACCGCTCACCTCCCGCGACCAGCTGCGCCGCCAGGTGGGACGCCTCGTCGAGATCGTCCACCAGGACGGCGCCGAGACGGGCCGACTGACCGAGGTGGGGTCCGACACGCTCGAGTTGCAGGTCGCCGCGACGAAGAAGACCCCGGCGCGTCACGTGACGCTCGACCTCGACGGCGTCCAGCGCGGCATCGTGCAGGTCGAGTTCAAGCGGGTCGACGCAGACGGCGCCGACGCAGAGACAGACCCAGACCCAGACGCACACGAAGACACGCGAGACGGCACGAACGACCTCGACCAGGCGGCCGCTCCGGAAGGGGACCACTGATGGACATCGACCTCGCAGCACTGCGGGCCCTGGAGAGGGAACGCGACATCAGCCTCGACGTGCTCATCCCCGCCATCGAGCAGGCGCTGCTCGTCGCCTACCACCGCACCGACGGCAGCCAGCGGATCGCGCGCGTCGAGCTCGACCGCAAGTCCGGGCACGTCATCGTCTGGGCCCGCGAGGAGGGTGAGCTGCTGCCCCCGACCGAGGAGGGCGAGCGTCCCCAGCGCGGGGAGCCCGGCCCCGAGTTCGACGACACTCCCGAGGGCTTCGGCCGCATCGCCGCCTCGACGGCCCGCCAGGTCATCGTCCAGCGCCTGCGTGACCTCGAGGACGAGGCCATCCTCGGCGACTTCAAGGGCCGTGAGGGCGACGTCATCTCCGGCATCATCCAGCAGAGCCAGGACCCCCGGAACGTCCTCGTCGACTTCGGCACGGTGGAGGGCATCCTCCCGCTGGCCGAGCAGGTCCCCGGCGAGCGCTACGTCCACGGGGAGCGGCTTCGCTGCTTCGTGGTCAGCGTCAAGCGCGGCCCCAAGGGCCCGCAGGTGGGTCTCTCACGCACCCACCCGAACCTCGTGCGCACCCTGTTCAAGTTCGAGGTGCCCGAGATCGCCGACGGCACCGTCGAGATCGCCGCGCTCGCACGCGAGGCCGGTCACCGCACGAAGATCGCCGTGCACAGCAAGGTGCCGGGCGTCAACGCCAAGGGCGCCTGCATCGGCCCCATGGGTGCCCGCGTGCGGGCCGTCATGACCGAGCTGCGCGGCGAGAAGATCGACATCGTCGACTATGCGGACGACCCCGCCACCTTCGTCGCGGCCGCCCTGTCGCCGGCGCGCGTGCAGTCGGTCGAGATCGTCGACGCGTCGGCCCGCACGGCGCGGGTCGTCGTGCCCGACTACCAGCTGAGCCTCGCCATCGGCAAGGAGGGCCAGAACGCCCGGCTCGCCGCGAAGCTGACCGGCTGGCGCATCGACATCCGTCCCGACACCGAGGCGGGGGCAGCGCCCGGCGGCGGCGTCGAGGTCGCCCCTGAGTGAGTCCTCACGCGACGGCATACGACAGGCCGGGCGGCATGGGCGCTCCGGACAGCGTGTCGCCGGCTCCGCCGGCCCCCCGTGGAGCGAGCCGACACGCGAACGCGGTAGACTCTTCTGTGGCCGACCGGACTGGACTCCGTGCTGAGCCGTCCCGCACCTGTGTGGGATGTCGAGGATCGGATAGCTGGTCGGCCCTGCTGCGAGTGGTCGCGGCGACGGACGAGCACCCGGGCAACGCCCCGGTCACGCTCCGTCCAGACCCGAGACACCGGATGCCCGGACGTGGTGCGTGGTTGCACCCGACGCCCGAGTGCTTCGAGCTGGCGGTGCGCCGCAAGGCGTTCGGTCGTGGTCTGCGTCTGCAGGCCGCGGTCGACGTGAGCGCGGTGGCACGACACCTCGACATCCAGCAGGCGTAGCACCCGGTCGCCTCTCCGCGAGAGGGGCCGGAGCAGGTATCAGTCAGAAATCAGTCAGCGAACCAAGGCGGGTTGAAAACGCTATGAGCACCCGATGAGTACTCAGCGATGAGCAAGCCCCAGCAATAACCCACGGTTCGGCCACTTCCTGTTCAGGCCGGACCAGGAACAGGAGAGATGTGGCTAAGGTCCGAGTCTACGAGCTCGCCAAGGAGCTCGGAGTCGAGAGCAAGACGCTGCTCGCACACTTGAAGAGCCAGGGAGAGTTCGTCCGGTCGGCATCGTCGACCATCGAGCCCCCCGTCGTCCGCAAGATCATGGAGACCTTCCCTCGCGAAGGCGCTTCGGGCGGCGACAAGAAGCCGGCAGCCAAGGCTGCCACCCCCAGCGCGACCCCGGCCGCGCCCCAGAAGCCTGCGCCGGCGCCGTCGGCTCCGGCCGCCGCGGCACCCGCCCCGGCTGCTCCGGCCGCCGCGGCACCCGCCCCGGCGGCTCCCGCCGCCCGCGAGGCGGCTCCGACGCCTGCGAAGGCCGCCCCGGCCCCCGCAGCTCCGGCTCCGGCCCCTTCGGCTCCGGCACCCAAGGCGCCCGCTCCTGCGGCCCCCGCGCCCGCTGCTCCGGCGGCGTCCGCTCCGGCAGCACGCGTGCAGTCGAGCCGTGACGGTGGCAAGCAGACCTCCGGCGTCCCCGCCTCCCCGCGCCCGGCTCCCCGTCCGGGGCAGCCGCGTCCGGGCAACAACCCGTTCGCCCCGAGCCAGGGCATGGGCCAGTCCCGTGCCCCGCGTCCCGGTGGCGACGCCGGTCCGCGTCCGGGCAACAACCCGTTCAGCTCGAGCCAGGGCATGCCGCGTCCGCAGCAGCGCCAGGGCGCACCCCGTCCCGGCGGCGCTCCCGGTGGTGCACCGCGTCCCGGTGCTCCCGCGGCCGGCGGTCGTCCCGGCGCCCCCGGTGGCGCGCCGCGCCCCGGCGGTCCGCGTCCCAGCCCCGGCATGATGCCGGAGCGCAGCACGGTCGGCCGTCCGGGTCAGCGCCCGGCCGGTGGCCCGGGCCGCGGTGGCCCCGGCGGTGGTCGTGGTGGCTTCGGCGGCGGCCCCGGTGGTGGCTTCGGCGGCGGCCCCCGCGGTGGCGGCGGCGGTCGTGGTTCGACGGCAGGTGCCTTCGGCCGCGGCGGTGGCCGTCCGGTGCGTGGACGCAAGTCCAAGCGCGCGAAGCGCCAGGAGTTCGAGCAGATGCAGGCCCCGAGCCTGGGTGGCGTCACCGTCCCCCGTGGCGACGGCAGCACGACCATCCGCGTGCGCCGTGGGTCCTCGCTCACCGACTTCGCCGACAAGATCAACGCCAACCCGGCGTCGCTCGTCACCGTGCTCTTCCACCTCGGTGAGATGGCCACGGCGACCCAGTCGCTCGACGAGGACACCTTCAAGGTGCTCGGCGCCGAGCTCGGCTATGACATCCAGGTCGTGTCGCCGGAGGAGGAGGAGAAGGAGCTCTTCGACTCCTTCAACATCGACCTCGAGACCGGTATCGAGGGCGAGGAGGACGAGGACCTCGAGGCCCGTCCGCCCGTCGTCACCGTCGTCGGCCACGTCGACCACGGTAAGACCCGCCTCCTCGACGCCATCCGGAACGAGGACGTCGTGGCCGGCGAGGCCGGTGGCATCACCCAGCACATCGGTGCCTACCAGGTGCACCGTGAGCACGAGGGTGTCGACCGCGCGATCACCTTCATCGACACCCCGGGTCACGAGGCGTTCACCGCCATGCGTGCCCGTGGTGCGAAGGTCACCGACATCGCGATCCTCGTCGTCGCTGCCGACGACGGCGTGATGCCGCAGACCATCGAGGCGCTCAACCACATGCAGGCCGCCGACGTGCCGATCGTCGTGGCCGTCAACAAGATCGACGTCGAGGGTGCCAACCCGGCCAAGGTGCGTCAGCAGCTGACCGAGTACAACCTCATCGCCGAGGCGTACGGCGGCGACACGATGTTCGTCGACGTCTCGGCCCGCCAGGGTCAGAACATCGACGGTCTCCTCGAGGCGGTCCTCCTCACGGCCGACGCAGCGCTCGACCTCCGGGCCAACCCGGACAAGGAGGCTCGCGGCGTCGCGATCGAGGCCAACCTCGACCGTGGCCGCGGTGCGACCGCGACCGTGCTCGTCCAGACCGGAACGCTGCACGTCGGTGACTCCATCGTCACCGGCTCGGCATACGGCCGCGTGCGCGCCATGCTCGACGAGCACGGCCAGAACGTCGACGAGGCCGGCCCGTCCCGTCCCGTGCAGGTGCTCGGTCTCTCGTCGGTGCCGCGCGCCGGTGACACGTTCGTCGTGGCGCCGGACGACCGCACGGCTCGTCAGATCGCCGAGCGTCGCGAGGCCGCCGACCGTCAGGCCGTGCTGGCCAAGGCCCGCAAGCGCATCTCGCTCGAGGACCTCAACGAGGCTCTCGCGGCGGGCAAGGTCGAGACCCTCAACCTCATCCTCAAGGGTGACGTGTCGGGCTCGGTCGAGGCGCTCGAGGACGCGCTGCTCAAGATCGACGTCGGCGACGACGTGGACCTGCGCATCATCGACCGCGGCGTCGGTGCCATCACGATGAACAACATCAACCTCGCGATGGCCTCCAACGCGGTCATCATCGGCTACAACGTCCGGGCCGAGGGCCAGAACGCTGACTACGCCGAGCGCGAGGGCGTCGAGATCCGTTACTACTCGGTGATCTACCAGGCCATCGACGAGGTCGAGGCGGCGCTCAAGGGCATGCTCAAGCCGGAGTACGAGGAGGTCGAGCTCGGCACGGCGGAGATCCGCGAGATCTTCCGTTCGAGCAAGTTCGGCAACATCGCCGG
>CBHRRQ010000100.1:0-13910 GCA_966081555.1 uncultured Terrabacter sp. | reverse complement strand
CCTACGAGCGGCTGCTCAACGCGATCCACAACGAGGACACGATCGCCAACTACCACGCCGAGGGCCGCAAGCTCGGCCGCCTGCTCTACGAGGGCCGCTGGCTCGACCCGCAGTCGCTCATGGTGCGCGAGTCGCTGCAGCGCTGGGTTGCCTCGGCCGTCACCGGAGAGGTGACGCTGCGCCTGCGTCGCGGCGACGACTGGTCCGTCGTCAACACCACGGGGCCGGCGTTCAGCTACCACCCCGAGAAGCTCTCGATGGAGCGCACCGAGGATGCCGCGTTCGGCCCGGTCGACCGCATCGGCCAGCTGACGATGCGCAACCTCGACATCGCCGACTCCCGCGCCAAGCTCGAGCTGTATGCCGCCCAGGGCCTCCTCGGCGCGGACGCCCACGAGCTCGTGGGCGAGCTCGCCCCCGGTGGCGCGGCCGCGATCTCGGCCAACCCGGCCGCCGCGGACGTCGACGAGCAGGACGACGCGCTGGACCGCGCGGCCATGGAGTTCGGCACCGACTGAGCCGTCTAGGGTGGTCCGCCATGGACCACGCCACCGAGCTCACCGACAGCACCCGCGTTGCCGAGCAGTACGCAACCACCGCCAACCTGCTCACCCGACGCGGTGTCTGGGGGCCGGGCCCTGAGGGCGTCTCGCCCGTCGACGTGCTGCGCACGCTCGTCGTCGCCGGGCAGCACTCCAGGATCATCGAGATCGGCTGCGGCGCGGGCCAGTTCGCCCGCTCCGTGCTCGACGCGGCGCCCGGCACCGACTACGTGGCGACCGACCTCTCCCCCGCGATGGTCGAGGCGTCCCGGTCCTTGGGCGTGACCGCCCAGACGTCGTCGGCCGACGCGCTGCCCTTCGCCGACGACACGTTCGACGGTGCCGTGGCCGCCTGGATGCTCTACCACGTGCCGGACCTCGACCGGACCCTCGCCGAGGTGCGCCGCGTGCTGCGTGACGGCGGCACGCTCTACGTCGCGACCAACGGCTCGGAGCACCTGGGCGACCTGCTGCGCGAGGCGGGTGGCGAGCCGCTCGTCACGCAGTTCACCTCCGAGGTCGCCGAGGACGTGCTCGGCCGGCACTTCTCTGCCGTGAGCCGGCGCGACATCGAGACGCACGCGACCTTCGCCGACCACGCCTCCGCACAGGCCTACCTCGCGAGCTTCGCGCCGCACCTGGCCGACGCGCTGCCACCCTTCGAGGGCCCCCGCACCTACTCCGGCCGGACCGCCGTCCTGACCGCCCGCTGACCCGGCTGGGGCACCCGCTTTGTGAACGGCATACAAACTCGGGACGGCGCGCAGCCTAGGCTGACCACGTGAGCGGACCGCAGCACCCGAGCGAGGAGACCTCGCGCGCCGTCGAGCGCAGCTCCGGCGAGCTGGCGACGCTGGCCTCCCGCCGCATGGAGGAGAACCTCGCGTGGTACCGCCGGCTCTCCGCCGAGGAGCGCTCGCAGGTCGGGCTCGTCGCCCAGGCCGGCATCTCGCAGTTCATCGCGTGGTTCCACCAGGAGGAGGAGCACTCCCCCTCGGCAATCTCGATCTTCGCCAACGCGCCGCAGGAGCTGACCCGCACGGTGAGCCTGCGCCAGACCCTCGACCTCGTGCGCACCGTCGTCGACGTCGTCGAGTCCAGGGTGGAGAGTCTCGCGGGGCCGGGCGACGAGCAGCTGCTGCGCGAGTCGGTGCTGCGCTTCTCGCGCGAGATCGCGTTCGCCGCCGCCGAGGTCTACGCCGGCGCCGCGGAGGCCCGGGGGGCGTGGGACGCGCGGCTCGAGGCGCTGGTCGTCGACGCCGTGCTGCGTGGCGAGGCGGACGACTCGATGCAGTCCCGGGCGAGCGCGCTCGGCTGGGGCGACGTCGCCGACGTCACGTTCGTCGTGGGGAGCACCCCGGTGACGGCCGCCGGCGCGGTGCCGGCGGTCGACGACCTGCGCCGGTCGGTGCGCCAGCACGGCGTCGAGGCGCTCGCGATCGTGCAGCGCTCCCGGCTCATCGCGATCCTCGGGGGTACGCGCGAGGCCTCTCGTGTCGTCGAGCAGGTCGCCGACTGCTTCGGCCCCGGTCCGATCGTGCTCGGCCCCACCGTGCCGCACCTCTTCGCCGCCGGGCGCTCGGCCCGGGCAGCCCTGAGCGGGCTCTCGGCGGCGGCCGCCTGGCCCGACGCCCCCCGCATCCTCGACGCCGACTCGCTGCTGCCGGAGCGCGCCCTCGCCGGCGACCCGCCCGCCCGACGCGTGCTGGTGGACCGCATCCACCGCCCGCTCGGCGCCAAGGGCCACGCCCCGCTGCTGCAGACCGCGACGGCCTACCTCGAGAACGGCGGCTCCCTCGAGGCCACGGCGCGCGCCCTGTTCGTCCACCCCAACACGGTGCGCTACCGCCTGGGTCGCATCTCCGACGTCACCGGCTACGACCTCACGACGCCGCGGGAGGCGTGGGCGGTGCGCATCGCGCTCGCGCTGGGACGCCTGTCGGCCGCGCCGCCGGTGACGCCCCTCGCGAGCACTCCCTCGCGTATGCCGTCCGTCACAGCCGACTTGGAGGAATCCTCCAAACTATCTCCGTCGACTTCGTGACATTCGGTGGCGAGGTCCTCACCGGTAACCGGGAAAGGTTGGACACGTGCTAGCGATCGTCTGCCCAGGACAGGGCTCCCAGACCCCCGGCTTCCTCACCCCGTGGCTCGAGATCGACGGCGTGCGTGACCGGCTGACCGCGCTCGGCCAGGCCGCCGGCCTCGACCTCGTGACCCACGGCACCGAGTCGGACGCCGACACGATCAAGGACACCGCCGTCGCGCAGCCGCTCATCGTGGCAGCCGGCCTGGTGACGGCCGACGCCCTCTTCGCGTCGCGCGACGACCTCAAGGCCACCGGCGCCGTCCTGGCCGGCCACTCGGTGGGCGAGCTCACCGCCACGGCCCTCGCCGGTGTCGTCACCGACGAGGAGGCGCTCTCGCTCGTGGCCACGCGCGGCCGGGCCATGGCCGAGGCCAGCGCCGTGACGCCCACCGGCATGGCGGCGGTGCTCGGCGGCGACCCCGACGAGGTGCTCGCCACGCTCGAGACCCACGGGCTCACGCCCGCCAACATCAACGGCGCCGGTCAGGTCGTCGCCGCCGGCACGCTCGAGCAGATCGAGGCACTGCGCGGGGCACCACCCGCCAAGGCCCGCGTCATCCCGCTGCAGGTCGCCGGCGCCTTCCACACCCACCACATGGCACCCGCCGTCGAGGCGCTCGCCGGGGCCGCCGCCGACGTCACGCCGTCGGCGCCCGCGCTGCGGCTGCTGTCCAACGCCGACGGGGCCACCGTCGCCGACGGTCCCGACACCGTCGACCGCCTCGTGCGCCAGGTGAGCAACCCGGTGCGCTGGGACCGCTGCATGGAGACGATGCTCGCGCTGGGCGTCACCGGGCTGCTCGAGCTCGCCCCGGCCGGCACCCTCGTCGGGCTCGCCAAGCGGGCGATGCCCGGCGTCGAGACCCTCGCCGTCAAGACCCCCGACGACCTCGAGGCCGCGCGCGCCCTCGTCGAGGCCCACCGCTCATGACCGCGCCCACCACGGCCACCCGCCGCAGCCGCACCACTGGCGCAGCGACCCCCATGAGGGGCAGGCTCGTGGTGACGGCCCGCACCGGCGGCGACCCCGTCGGCCGCGGCACCGGGCGGCGCCACCTCCCCACCCACTGACCCCTCACTCCCGAGAAGGCCTCACGTGACCTCCCCCAGCACCGCTCCCCAACCCAAGGGCACCGGCACCCTCGTCGACAACGGCGCATCCCGCCACTCTCGGATCATGGGAGTCGGCGCCTACCGCCCGGCCCGCGTCGTCATGAACTCCGAGATCGTCGACAAGATCGACTCGAGCGACGAGTGGATCCGCGAGCGCTCCGGCATCATCAGCCGCCACTTCGCGGCGCCCGACGAGAGCGTCATCGACATGTCGGAGCACGCCGCCCGGCAGGCTCTCGAGCACGCCGGCGTCTCGCCCGAGCAGATCGGCTTCGTGCTCGTCGCTACGGTGACGCACCCCTACCAGACCCCGGCCGCGGCCCCCGAGCTCGCATCGCGCCTCGGCTCGACGGCGCCGGCACTCGACATCTCAGCGGCCTGCGCCGGCTACTGCTACGGCGTCGCGATGGCGAGCGACATGGTCAAGGGCGGCTCCGCCGACTACGTGCTCGTCGTCGGCGTCGAGAAGCTGAGCGACTTCACCGACCCCTACGACCGCGGCAGCGCCTTCATCTTCGGCGACGGCGCTGGCGCCTGCGTCGTCGGCCCGAGCGACACCCCGGGCATCGGCCCGACCGTGTGGGGCTCGGACGGCACCCAGCGCGACGCCATCACGCAGAAGCAGGCGTGGACCGACGTGCGCGAGTCCTGGCAGGCCGCGCAGGCCGACAAGAACGTCTGGCCCGCCATCGGCATGGCCGGCCAGACGGTCTTCCGCTGGGCCGTCTGGGGCATGGCCCCGGTCGCGCAGCAGGCCATCGACAAGGCCGGCATCAAGGCCGACGACCTCGACGCCTTCATTCCGCACCAGGCGAACATCCGCATCATCGACGCGATGGTCAAGCAGCTCAAGCTGCCGGCCGACATCCCCGTGGCCCGCGACATCGTCACGACCGCCAACACGTCGGCTGCCTCCATCCCGATCGCCACGACGCGCATGCTCGCCGAGAAGGAGATCCCGAGCGGCGGCCTCGCGCTGCAGATCGGCTTCGGCGCCGGGCTCGTCTACGCCGCCCAGGTCGTCGTGCTGCCCTGACCGGTTCACAGGATGGGCAGCCACCCACTCCCGCAGGTCCCGACGGGTCATTCGGGCCACGCACGACATCCGCCACGGATGACAGACGAAGGCACCACCGACAACCAACCAAGGAGCAGACAGATGGCTCAGTCCGAGCAGGAGATCCTCGAGGGTCTTGCAGAGATCGTCAACGAGGAGACCGGCCTCGACACCGCGTCCGTCGAGATGGACAAGTCCTTCACCGAGGACCTCGACATCGACTCCCTCTCGATGATGACGATCGTCGTCAACGCCGAGGAGAAGTTCGGCGTCCGCATCCCCGACAGCGAGGTCAAGAACCTCAAGACCGTCCGCGACGCCGTCACCTACATCAACGGCGCGCAGTCCTGATCATCTGATCAGACGGCTCCCGTATGCCGTCCGGCGCCGCGGGCAGCGCCCCGCCGGGCGGCATACGGAAGCCAACCCCAGCACCACCCCTCAGCCAGCACGCAGCACGACCCCCCGACTCAGAGGAGCACGTCACCATGACGTCCAATCGCGACCGACGCGTCGTGGTCACCGGACTCGGCGCCACCACGCCCCTGGGCGGCACTGCCGCAGAGACCTGGGAGGCCCTGCTCGCCGGCCGCTCCGGCGCCCGCCCGATGGACTTCGACTGGGTCTCCAAGTACGAGCTCCCGGTCACCTTCGCGGCGACGATCGCCACGAAGCCCGAGGAGGTGCTCGCCAAGGTCGAGACGCGGCGCCTCGACCCGTCCAGCCAGTACGCCCTCATCGCCGCACGCGAGGCGTGGGCCGACGCGGGCAAGCCCGAGGTCGACCCCGAGCGCCTGGGCGCCGCGATCGGCTCCGGCATCGGCGGCGTGTGGACCCTCCTCGACCAGTGGGACAACCTGCGCGAGAAAGGCCCCCGCCGCGTCTACCCGCTCGCGGTGCCGATGCTCATGCCCAACGGCCCGGCCGCGGCCGTCTCGCTCGACCTCGGCGCTCGCGCCGGCGCGCACACGACGGTCAGCGCGTGTGCCTCGGGCGCCGAGAGCATGGGCTACGCCATCGACATGATCCGCACGGGCCGCGCCGACGTCGTCGTCGCAGGCGGCACCGAGGCGGCCGTGCACGCCCTGCCGATCGCGGGCTTCGCCGCCATGCAGGCCCTGTCGACGCGCAACGACGAGCCCGAGAAGGCCTCTCGGCCCTACGACACGGGGCGCGACGGCTTCGTGCTCGGTGAGGGCGCGGCCGTCATCGTGCTCGAGTCCGAGGAGCACGCGCGGGCCCGTGGCGCGCGCATCTACGCCGAGCTCGCGAGCGTCGGCATGTCGGCCGACGCCCACCACATCACCGCCCCCGAGCCCAACGGGTCGGGCGCCGCACGGGCGATGACGTATGCCGTCGAGCGAGCCGACCTGTCCCTCTCCGACATCATCCACATCAACGCGCACGCCACCTCGACGCCCGTCGGTGACGTCGCCGAGTACAACGCGATCAAGCGGGCCTTCGGCGACCACACCGAGAACCTGTCGGTGACGGCGACGAAGTCGATGACCGGCCACCTGCTCGGTGCCGCTGGCGCGCTCGAGGCCGTCATCACGATCCAGTCGATCCACAACCGGCTCGTGCCGGCGACGATCAACCTCGACGAGCAGGACCCCGAGATCCCGCTCAACGTCGTCACGGGCGAGGCCCAGAAGCTGCCCGACGGCGACATCGCGGCCCTGAACAACTCGTTCGGCTTCGGCGGCCACAACGTCGCCCTCGCGATCCGCAGCATCTGACGCGACCCTTCACCGCTCGAAGGCCCTGGCCCGTGGAACCCACGGGCCAGGGCGTTCTGCGTGCACCCTGACGTTCAGCCCTTGACGCAGAGCAGCGTCGTCAGTCTGGCCACGACCTCGACGAGCGGCTTCGGACCGCTCGTCTGCGCCGCGATGACCGACTCGAGATCCTTGTACGCGGCAGGGATCTCGTCGATGACACCGGCGTCCTTGCGGCACTCGATGCCGGCCGTCTGGGCCCGCAGGTCCTCGACGGTGAACTGCCGCTTGGCGGCGTTGCGAGACATCCGGCGACCGGCACCGTGGCTCGCGGAGTTGAACGACGCCTCGTTGCCCAGGCCGCGGACGACGTAGGAGCCCGTGCCCATCGACCCGGGGATGAGGCCGAGGTCGCCGGCTGCGGCCCGGATCGCGCCCTTCCGCGTCACGACCACGTCGACTCCCTCGTACGTCTCCTCCGAGACGTAGTTGTGGTGGCAGCGCACCGGCTCGTCGAACACGACGCTCGGGAAGTGCGTGCGCACGACCTCACGCGTCGTCGCCATCATCACCTCGCGGTTGAGCAGGGCGTACTCCTGCGCCCAGTACAGGTCGTGGAGGTACGCCGCCATCTCGCCCGTCCCGGCGAGGAAGACCGCCAGGTCACGGTCGGGCAGGCCGAGGTTGTGCTCGAGCGTCTTGGCCGTGGCGATGTGCCGCTCTGCGAGCTCCTTGCCGATGTTGCGCGAGCCCGAGTGCAGCATGAGCCACAGACGGCCGTCGTCGCTCTCGCACAGCTCCCAGAAGTGGTTGCCACTGCCCAGCGAACCACACTGCGCCGCAGCACGATTCGCACGATCGGCGATCTTCGGCGCGCGCAGCTCGGCGAACCGGCCCATGAGCGTGTCGAAGCGCACGGCCAGCCGCGCGTCGCGCGCGAGCACCGGCGCCGAGCCGTCGTTGGCGTTCCAGCCGACGGGCAGCACCGACTCGATCGCCGCCCGAAGCGGGCCCAGGTCATCGGGCAGGTCGGCAGCCGTGAGGTTGGTCCGGACGCCGGTCATGCCGCAGCCGATGTCGACGCCGACCGCGGCGGGCGACACGGCGTCGCGCATGGCGATGACGGAGCCGACGGTGGCGCCCTTGCCGAGGTGGACGTCGGGCATGACGCGCACGCCGTGGACCCACGGCAGCCGGCTGATGTTGCGCAGCTGCTCGAGCGCAGCGTCCTCGACGTGGGCCGGATCGGCCCACATGAGGGTCGGGGCCTGCGCGCCGGGCAGCGCGACAGGGAAGGTGGTCATGACTCTCATCCTTTCGTGGGCCGGCGACGGGCGCCGTCCGGCGGGGTGCCCCGCCCGGAGATCCGGAGCGGGGCTGGTCGTGTCGTGCCGTGGCGGCCGGGATGGCCGGCTCGCTGGGAGCCGGCCACCCGGCATACGTGCTCAGGCGGAGCGGGCCCGGTGCGCCTCCGGGCGCACGTTGCCCGGCAGCTCCCTCGTGGGGCGCCCCTTGGCGAGCAGCCGGCCGCCCCAGACGCCCCACTCGAGCCGCTCGCGCCCGACCGCGAGGCACGCCTCGACGAGCGGGCACCCGCCGCAGACCGCCTGGGCCGCCGCGACGTCGGCCTCGGTGGCCGGCCAGAACAGCTCGGGATCGGCGGAGGCGCAGCGCGGCACCGTGTCACCGGGGTCGAACGGGTGCTCGGTCGCAGCGCGGAAGATCCACGGCTCGAGGCCGTTCGCGGCTGCGGCTGGCGGTCGGAGCCCGACCTGACCGAGGGACTGGGTGCGGATGTTGGTGCGGTGCCTGGTCATCGGGGGCTCCTTCCGGGGCTACGTGACGGGAACGGGATCTCTGGCGGTGCGGATGGTGGTCTCGCGGGCGAAGTGCAGCTGCACCCTCGTCGGGACGTACGGGTCCCAGCGCAGCGGCATACCGGCCTCGTCGGGCGTGCGGTCGCCCTTGCGGGTGTTGCACGACTCACAGGCGGCGACGGCGTTGGCCCACGAGGTGGCGCCGCCGCGCGACCTCGGCTGGACGTGGTCCATCGTGGTGGCGGTGAAACGGCCGCAGTACGCGCACTGGCCGCGGTCGCGGAGGAGCACGCCCTCACGCGAGTACGTAGCCCGGGTGCGCGAGTAGAGCCACTTCTGCTCGACGTAGCGCACGAGGCGGACGACGAGGGGCACCTGGTAGGGGCCGAAGCGGGCCGTCTCGTGGACCTCGACCGGCGTGGCGACGCCGCGCCAGATCATGCCGACGGCGTGCCGCACCGAGACGCGGTGCAGGAGCGTCTCGTCGGCGTTCCACACCTCGACCTGTGTCATGACCGACCACTCCTCTCTCGTCTCATCGGGCCGGGTTCGCTTGGAATGCAACAAAAAGAGCCGCCGACCGGGGTCATCCCGGTGGGCGGCTCGATCGGCAGGAGCACGTCAGGCTCGGTGCACGTCGGCGAGGTCGCAGTGGGGATGCCGTCGGACGGCCCGCGGGTGCCGGTTGCGGCACTCACCCGGGAACGGGTTGGCCGCATCGGCGAGGCGCAGGCTGCGCTTCGCGTCGGTGCTGGTTCCCGTTGCCATGGCGGCGTCTCCGTGGTTCGTGTGGTTCGTGTGGGTTCGTGCGGGTCGTGGGCCTCGCGCAGCGACGGCTGGGCGGCCGGGTCGATGATGACAGGCGGACCTGCCCGGTGACCAGCGGTTTTCCGGCGCAGGCCGACACGAGCGACCTCGCACGCCGGGTCGGGGACGCGACGAGGGCCCGGGAGCACGAACCGCCCGGGCCCTCGCCGCCTCCGGAGCCACGCTGGAGGACGCGGCTCAGGTGGTGCCGGCCAACTCAGCCGACCTTGTGCAGCCACCGGACGGGTGCGCCGTCACCCGCGTAGCGGAAGGGCTCGAGCTCCTCGTCCCACGGGACGCCGAGAAGCAGGTCGATCTCGTCCTGGAGCTCCTCCACGTCCCCGCACGCTCGCAGCACGGCCTCGCGAAGGCGTTCCTCCGACACCACGGCATCCCCCGAGGCGGACGTCATCGCGTGGTGGATGCCGAGGCGGGGGGTGTAGGACCACCGGGCGCCGTCGCAGCCCGGTGAGGGCTCCTCGGTCACCTCGTAGCGCAGTCCGTCCCAGCCGCGCAGGGCGCTGGCCAGCTCGGCGCCGGTGCCCGGGTCGCCGGTCCAGGACAGCTCGGAGCGGACGAGCCGGGGCGCGGCGGGCTGCGGGATCCAGTCGAGCGTCACCCGCTGGTCGAGGACGGCCTCGATCGCCCACGTGATGTGCGGGCACAGCGCGGCGGGGGCTCCGTGCACGAACAGAACCCCACGTGTCGTGGTGCGCGGCATCGCGACAGGCATCCGATCCTCCTGAAGTTGCAGGGACGTCTTCCCCAACGCCTGCTACTTCGAGCCCGGATGGTCTCTCGTCTTGCCGGATGACCGTGCTCGCCAGCGAGCACTCGCCCATTGTGCACTATGGGGCACACGTGCACCAGAAGTTGCACTGACCGAAATGTCCGGTCAGGAGGTGCGCGGCACCCCCGGGAAGAGATAGACGTCGTCGCCCCTGACCTCCACCCGGTGGGTGCGCACCGGCTTGGTCGCCGGCAGGCACATCGGCTGTCCGTCGGCCAGGCAGAACCGCGTCGCGTGGAGCGGGCACTCGACCTCTCCGGCCTCGATCCAGCCGTCTGCGAGCGAGGCGTCTTCGTGCGAGCACGTGTCGTCGAGCGCGTAGTAGGTGCCGTCGTCGTCGCGGAAGAGGGAGATTGGCTCGTCCGTCGCCGTGACGTCGGTGTCGAGCACGAGCGCCTCGCCGGGTTCGACGTCGTCGACCGCGGCCACGCGGATGCCGTCACTCATGCCTTCGTCCTCGGAGCTCGGGTGCAGGGTCCTGCGCGAGCCTAGAGGGTGCGGTGGCGAGGCCCGCCGGCGGTGCCCGCGGAGGCCGGCCGCACGGCCGCGAGCGCCGCGGTTAGACTCCGTGCGACCCGAGCGGGCCGTGACCGGCTTGCACAGGGTCGCGGGGCAGTAGCTCAGCCGGTCAGAGCAGCGGACTCATAATCCGTCGGTCCAGGGTTCAAGCCCCTGCTGCCCCACAGACCGACTGTATGACTTCGCCTGATGTTTGACCTTCGGGCTTCGGCTGATGCCTGACAGTGTTTCGGGTGATGGTTGACAGCTGCTTCGGCTGATCCTTGACGCTCTCCTGATGAAGGAGATGAGCGTGGCCGAACAGCGGTACAAGGCGGTGCTGGCGGTCATCAGTGACGGCCGGCAGGTCTCCGAGGTCGCCGCAGCGTGGGGCGTGTCCCGACAGACCGTGCACGCGTGGCTGGCCCGGTACGAACAGGACGGCCTCGAGGGCCTGGCCGACCGGTCCCACCGGCCGCTGTCGTGCCCGCATCAGATGGACCCGGACATTGAGGTCGTGGTGCTGCAGCTGCGGCGCCGGCATCCGGGCTGGGGGCCGCGGCGGATCGTGCACGAGCTGGGCCGGGCCGGGCTCACGGCGAGCGAGGCCGGGGTGTACCGGGCATTACGGCGGGCCGGAGTGATCGACCCGTCCGGACGACGCCGGCGCCAGCGGGAGTGGAAACGGTGGGAACGCGCCCGCCCGAACGAGCTGTGGCAGATGGACGTCGTGGGCGGGGTGCTGCTCGATGACGGCACGACGCTCAAGTGTCTGACCGGGCTGGATGACCACTCCCGGTTCTGCGTCAGCGCCCGGCTGCTGGTCAAGGAACGCACCCAGCCGGTGTGCGACGCGCTCGAGCTCGCGTTGGCCCGGTACGGGGTTCCCGAACAGATCCTGACCGACAACGGCAAGGTCTTCACCGGCCGGTTCAACCACCCGCCGACGGAGGTGCTCTTCGACGCGATCTGTCGCCGCAATGGCATCGAGCACCTGCTGACCAAGCCCAGGTCGCCGACGACCACCGGCAAGATCGAACGCTTCCACCGGTCGCTGCGAGCCGAGTTCCTCACCGGCGCGGTCTTCCCCAGCCTCGAAGTGGCCCAGGACCGGCTCGACGGGTGGGTCGCCGGCTACAACGCGGACCGACCGCACCAAGCCCTGGACATGGCCACCCCCGCCGCCCGGTTCACCGGGGCCACCCGGCGCGAGCCCCGCAGCGACCCGGACCGCTCCGGACCCGACTGGGTCGCCCGGAAAGTGTCCACCGTCGGCGTCGTGTGCGTCTCCTGGCAGCAGGTCTCCGTCGGACGACACCGGGCCGGGGAGCGCTGCGACGTGCACGTCGGACCGGAGATCCTGCAGTTCTGGATCGGCAACGAGCTGCTACGCACCGTGCGACGCGAGAGCACCGGCCCCGTCCGCAACAAGCGACCCCTGGGAGGTGCTCTGACCAAGACCAGAGCAGAATGAACACCCACAACGAGTGTCAAGGATCAACCGACACACAACCGTCAACCATCAGCCGAATGCCTACAGCCCCCACAGACCGACAGGAAACCTCCCGGCGACTCGTCAGGCTCAATGGACTCGATGGCCGGGAAGTCGACCCGAGAGCCGGGAACAGCGATGAGGTGGGTTCCGCCGACTCCCCCGGCAGAACCCACCTCGTCTCCACCCCCACCGGTCCCCCCACCGGTCATGCACCCGACGCGCCCCCCCGGGCGTCGGTTTCCCCTCCGAAGACCACGGTGCCTGCCGGACCGCAAGTTCCATGACATTTTGGACGCGACGTTTGCGCAAGATTGGCGCAAGCATCCGCGTGTCGATCGCCAGGAGACCCGGACATTGCCGTCACCAGTCACACCAGTCACAGAGTGCGCGCGCAATTCTGCGAGAACCGCCCGTCGCCGGGGCGGCCCACCTATGGTTGAAACGACCGGTCGTTCGGACGGGGGGTCGTCCGCGTGAACTTCCGGTTGCGGGGGCCCGGTTCGCCGGGAGAAGGTCGAGACAGCCAACAGATTTGCCTCCAGGGGGGTGGCCCAGTGGTGCGTGACGTCGACGGGAGCAGGGGTCCGCTCGTCCTGAACATCAGGATGAGCCGGCGACTCGTGCCCTTTGCCACCATGCTCCTGCTCTTCGCGCTGCTGCCCTTCCTCGGTGGCAGCTCGCCCCAGTCGCCGCGTGCCGCAGTGCTCCTGGCCGCCGGCGAGCCCGCCGTGCAGGACGCGGTCGGGGTGGTCGAGGAAGCGCGCGACCAGGTCGCCGAGCTGGCCTCGACCGGAACACCCGCGGCTGCCGTGGCCCCGGTCGACTCCGCGTTCGCCAGCGCCGTGGGCGGTGGCCTCTTCATGTTCCCGGCGATCAGCCTGGCTCCGGCCACGGCAGAGGCCATCGCGGCCCCCATCGCCGGACGCCCGCTCTTCATCCACCCCGTGCCCGGTGGCGAGACGTCCTCCTTCGGACCTCGCATGCACCCGGTGCTGGGTCGCCCGATGTTCCACACCGGCATCGACCTCGCCGCCAACTGCGGCACGCCGATCCACGCGGCCGCCGACGGCACGGTCATCTACGCCCGCGTCTCCAACTCGTGGGGCGGACGCACGATCATCGAGCACACGCCGACGCTCAAGACGGCATACGGCCACCAGTCGAAGTTCCTCGTGACCGAGGGTGAGCACGTCACCCAGGGCCAGGTCATCGGCCTCGTCGGCACCACCGGATGGTCCACGGGTTGTCACCTCCACTTCGACGTCATCGTCAACGACCGCTACGTCGACCCGGCGCCCTACCTCGGCTTCGCCCCGTCGGCCACGTCGTCCGTGCCGTATGCCGTCGTGCCGCACCTCGTGATCGACCGCGGCGGCCGCGTCATCAAGACCGTCGAGGACGGCGACGTGCCGATCCCCGAGGCGTCGGTCGTGCCCTCGGCCCCGGCCGCCACGATCACGCCGCCGTCGTCGCCCAGCCAGACGCCTCCGCCGGCCGCGACGTCCCACCCGACGCAGCCGTCCACGCCTCCGACGCCCAGCAACCCGCCGACGACGACCACGCCGCCTCCGACCACGACCACTCCGCCTCCGTCGACCACGACGCCGCCGCCCGACACGACGACGACGCCTCCGGCCACGACGACGCCTCCTGCCACGACGGAGCCCCCGGCCACCACGGCACCAGCGACGACCCCAGCCGCACCGGCCGACCCGCCGCCGGCGTCGACGCCGGCCGCTGACCCGCCGCCCGCACCGGCAGCCGACCCGCCACCACCGCCACCGGCCCCGGCCTCCGACCCCGCTCCGGTCGCTCCGGCAGACCCGGCCCCGGCGCCTGCACCTGCGCCCGAGCCGCCGCCGGCCGTGGCCCCGTCGGCACGCGTCGCTCCTGCCGACCCGCCGCCGGCACCCGCTCCCAGCGACCCGCCGCCGGCTGTGGCCCCGTCGGCACGCGTCGCTCCTGCCGACCCGCCGCCGGCACC
>CBHRRQ010000099.1:0-14055 GCA_966081555.1 uncultured Terrabacter sp. | reverse complement strand
CCGACGGCGCCGTTGCTCGCGCCACGACCTGCGGCAGGGACCCTGCACCCGGCGGTCGCCATCGCATCTGCCGGGCTCAAGGATCCCCGGTCCTTCCTGGTCCCCGCCGACGACGCGCTCCGGCGAGGCCTGGTCACCCCCGCTGAGCTCGACGCCGCTGTGGACGCGCTGGGACGTCGTCACGGGGCCGCAGGAGTGCGGGCGGTGCGGAACTGGTGCGATGCCGGGCACGAGTCCCCGGGCGAGACGCTGCTCGCGCACGTGCTGCGGCTGGCCGGGCACGACCTCGAGCCGCAGTTCGTCGTGCCGGGCACCGGCAGGTGGACGCGAGGAGGCAAGGGGTACCGCGTCGACCTGCGCCTGCGCGGGAGCCGTGTGCTCGTGGAGTTCGACGGACGGGTGAAGTACGAGGACCGACAGGCGCTCTGGGAGGAGAAGCTGCGCGAGGACCGCATACGGTCCCTGGGCTGGGTCGTCGTGCGCGTCACCATGGCCGACCTGCGGGACCCGGCCGCCGTCCGGGCTCGCATCGACGCCGCGCTGGCGCTCGTCGCCGCGTGACCGATCGGCCTGACCGGACGCGTTCGGGGCACTCGGTGAGCGGTGCGACGCATACGGAGAGACGCAACGGTGACGAACAGGCCGGGTGGACGCAGGGGCGAGTGCGTGACGGCGCGTGGTCTCCGTCCGGGGCAGTGGTCTCGAACCGATAACCTTGCGGTTGGCCAGGACCACAACCGGAAGGCGGACTGATGCCCGCGATCGTGCTCGTCGGAGCCCAGTGGGGCGACGAAGGCAAGGGCAAGGCGACCGACCTGCTCGGCAGCAGCGTCGACTACGTCGTCAAGTTCAACGGCGGCAACAACGCCGGCCACACCGTCGTCATCGAGAAGGACGGCAAGCGCGAGAAGTACGCGCTGCACCTGCTGCCCTCCGGCATCCTCAGCCCGAACTGCGTGCCCGTCATCGGCAACGGTGTCGTCATCGACCTGTCGGTCCTCTTCGAGGAGCTCGACGGCCTCGACGCGCGTGGCGTCGACACGAGCAAGCTGCTCGTCAGCGCCAACGCCCACGTCATCCCGAGCTACAACCGCACCATCGACAAGGTGACCGAGCGCTTCCTCGGCAAGCGCCGCATCGGCACCACCGGCCGCGGCATCGGCCCCACCTACGCCGACAAGATGAACCGCATCGGCATCCGCATCCAGGACCTCTACGACGAGAAGATCCTGCGCCAGAAGGTCGAGGCGGCCCTCGAGGTCAAGAACCAGGTCCTCGCGAAGATCTACAACACCCGCGCCTCCGCCGTCGACGACGTCGTCGAGGAGCTGCTCTCGTATGCCGCCCGCCTCGCTCCCATGGTCGCCGACACGAGCCTCGTGCTGAGCCAGGCCCTCGACCGCGGCGACACGGTGCTCTTCGAGGCCGGCCAGGCGACGCTGCTCGACGTCGATCACGGCACCTACCCCTACGTCACCTCGAGCAACGCGGTCGCGGCCGGCGCCTGCACCGGCTCCGGCGTGCCGCCGACCCGCATCGACTCGGTCATCGCCATCCTCAAGGCCTACACGACCCGCGTCGGCGAGGGCCCGTTCCCCACCGAGCTGCACGACGACAAGGGCGAGTTCCTGCGCAAGACGGGCGCCGAGTACGGCACCACCACCGGCCGCCCGCGCCGCTGCGGCTGGATGGACACCGTCGTCGGCCGCTACGCCACCCGCATCAACGGCGTCACCGACTTCGTCATCACCAAGCTCGACGTGCTCACCGGCCTCGACAAGGTGCCGGTCTGCGTCGCCTACGACGTCAACGGAGTTCGCCACGACGAGATGCCGGTCAACCAGACCGACTTCCACCACGCCACCCCGATCTACGAGGAGCTCGACGGCTGGTGGGAGGACATCACCCACTGCCGCTCGTTCGACGAGCTGCCCGCCAACGCCCAGGCCTACGTGCTGCGCGTCGAGGAGCTCATCGGCGCCCGCGTGTCGGCCATCGGCGTCGGCCCCGGCCGCGACGAGATCATCGAGCGCTTCCCGCTCAAGCCCGCCGTCGCGTCCTGAACGCACGCGCCCCACGGGGCCTACGGCATACGCAATCGCTTGGAACCGAAGGAAACCCATGACTGAAACGGTCGCCCCGCTCGACTGGGTCACGCGCCTCGCCGACGAGGTCATCGCCGAGGCGCAGGAGCGCAACCCCGGCGAGACCATCGTCTGTGCCTCGGGCATCAGCCCGTCCGGGCCGATCCACCTCGGCAACTTCCGCGAGCTCATCACCCCGCACCTCGTCGCCGACGAGATCAAGCGCCGCGGCATCGACTGCGAGCACATCCTCAGCTGGGACGACTTCGACCGCTTCCGCCGCGTGCCGAAGAACCTTGCAGGAGTGGACGACTCGTGGGAGCAGTACATCGGTATGCCGCTGACCGCGGTGCCCGCCCCCGCGGGTTCGCCGCACTCGAGCTGGGCCGACCACTTCAAGGCGCCCCTGCTCGAGGCCATGGTCGCGACCGGCATTGAGGTGCGCCAGATCAGCCAGACCGAGCAGTACCGCGCCGGCGTCTACCGCGACCAGGTGCTGCTCGCGATGCGTGAGCGCCTCGCCATCGACAAGGTGCTGGACCAGTACCGCACGCTGGAGGCCGTCGAGGCGGCGCGCCAGAAGGCGACCGGCAAGGGCAAGGGCGGCAAGGGCGGTGGCAAGGAGCCGAAGCTCACCGAGGAGCAGGCGGCGGCCGCGACCGAGGCAGAGCGTGGCTCCGGTGCCGCCACCGAGGACGACGGCAGTGAGGGCAAGGCCGGCTACTACCCGTTCAAGCCGTTCTGCTCCTCGTGCGGCACCGACTTCACGACCGTCACCGCCTACGACGACGACACTCACGCGCTCACCTACGAGTGCACGAAGTGCGGCCACACCGAGACCGTCGAGCTCGACACCTTCACCAACGGCAAGCTCGTGTGGAAGGTCGACTGGCCGATGCGCTGGGGCCACGAGCACGTGATGTTCGAGCCGTCGGGCGTCGACCACCAGAGCCCGGGGTCGAGCTTCGTCGTCGGCAAGGACCTCGCCCCGATCTTCGGCTGGGAGCGTCCCGTCGGCCCGATGTACGCGTTCGTCGGCATCGCCGGCATGGCGAAGATGAGCTCGAGCAAGGGTGGGGTGCCGATCCCGAACGACGCGCTCGAGGTCATGGAGGCACCGGTGCTGCGCTGGCTCTACGCGCGCCGCCGGCCCAACCAGAGCTTCGACGTCGCCTTCGGCCCGGAGCTGCAGCGTCTCTACGACGAGTGGGATGCCTTGAACCGCAAGGTCGCCGACGGTTCGGCGCAGGCCGGCGACCTCGCCGCGCACCTGCGTGCCACCTCGACGGCGTCGGGTCCGCTGCCGACGACTCCGCGGCCGATGCCGTTCCGCACCATCGCGTCGGTCATCGACGTGACCCAGGGCGACGAGGAGCAGGCGGTCCGCATTCTCTCCGACCTCGACCCCGACAACCCGGTCGGCTCCACCGACGACCTGCGTCCCCGCCTCGACTGCGCCGAGCGCTGGATGCTCGGCTACGTCCCCGCCGAGGACCGCACGATCGTGCGCGAGGCCCCCGACGCCGAGCTGCTCGGCAGCCTCGACGAGCAGCAGCGCGAGTCGCTGCGCCTGCTGGCCGAGGGCCTCGACGACCACTGGTCGCTCGACGGGCTCACGCACCTCGCGTACGGCGTGCCGAAGATCCAGCGAGGCATCGACCCCGAGGCCAAGGTCAAGGACCCCGAGCTCTCGGCGGCGCAGCGCGCGTTCTTCGTGCTCGTCTACCGGCTGCTCGTCGGCCGCGACACCGGGCCGCGCCTGCCCACGCTGCTGCTCGCCGTCGGCGCCGACAGGGTGCGCACCCTCATCGGCCACTGAGCCGCACGCGCCCGGCACGAACGAAAGCGCCCACTCGACCCTGAGGTCGAGTGGGCGCTTCGCGTCGTGCTGTGCAGCCGGGGCGTGAGGGTCAGTTGACCCCGACGCCCGACCAGGCAGCGGCGGTCGCTGTGGCCTCGGCGCTTCCCGCGCCGTAGAGGTCCGTGGCCGCCTGGACCATGCCCGTGCGGGCACCGGCGTAGCCCGTCGAGGACGTCCAGTACGTCGTCAGCGCGCGGTACCAGATCGCGGCTGCCTTGTCGTGACCGATCCCGGTGAGCGTGGCGCCGTTGCACGCCGTGCTCGTGTGGCTGACCCCACCGATGACCTTGGTGCCGGTGCCCTCCGAGAGGAGGTAGAACAGGTGGTTGCCGACGCCCGAGCTGTAGTGCACGTCGAGGCTGCCGACGGTCTTGCTCCAGCAGTCGGCCGAGGCGCCGTCCCTGCTCGGCTTGTCCATGTAGCGCAACGGCGTGTGCGTCGTGCTGATCGTCTCGCCGATGAGGTAGTCACCCGGGTCGGACGTGTTCGCTGCGTAGAACTCGACCATCGAGCCCATGACGTCGGACGTCGATTCGTTGAGGCCACCGGACTCCCGGCGGTAGGCCAGGCCCGCCGTGGCGGACGTGACGCCGTGCGTCATCTCGTGGCCTGCGACGTCGAGCGAGACGAGCGGGGTGTAGCTGCCGCTGCCGTCGCCGTAGCGCATGCAGAAGCAGGCGTCCGACCACGAGGCGTTGACCCAGCCGCTGCCGACGTGCACGAGGCTCTTGGCGGCGACGCCGTTGTTCTTGATGCCGGTCCGGCCGAAGATGTTCTTGTAGAAGTCCCACGTCTTGGCGACGCCGAACGCGGCGTCGACGGCAGCCGTCTGGCGGTTCGAGTTCGAGCCGTTGCCCCAGACGTTGTCGGCGTCGGTGTAGAGCGTGCCGCTCGTCGTCGAGGTGGAGCCGTTGTTGGCGTCCTCGGTGCGGGCGCCGCCGCGCGTGTTGTCGATGAGCTCGTAGGTGCTTCCGTTCTGGTTCGTCTCGAGCGGGACGGTGCCGAGGTAGAGGCTCTGGCCGCTGCCCGTGCCCGTCTGCTCGGTGGCCCACTGGTCCACGACGGCGCCACTGCGCGCGTCGACGAAGACGACCTTGCCGGCGGGCTCCTGGTGGGCGCCGATGCCGTCGACCTGGGTCTTCCACACCAGGCGGGCGGGGCCGTACGCGTACACGGCGAGCGTGGGCGACGACGTGCGCACCGTGAAGCCGGCGTCACGGGCGGCGGTGGCGGCCGCGGCCTGTCCCGTCACGGTGGGGGTGGTGGACGCGACGCGCACGGCGCTGGACGCCGCGTTGACGCCCTTCCAGGCTCCGGCCTTGTCGGTGTGGACGACGAAGTCGCCACCGACGACGGGCAGGCCCTTGAACGTGCGGTCGAAGCGGGCGTGGACGGTGCCGTCACGGTCGGTCGTGACGCTCTTGCTCTGCAGGGCCTGGTCGTTGTCGAGGCCGAAGGCGTTGCCGTGAGCCCGGGCGGCTGCGACGGCTCGGTCGAGGCCCACGCTGCCGGACCCGGCCGGTCGGCCGGCTGCCTGCGCGCCGCTCGTGGCGACGGTGGCGAGGGCGGTGGCGGCGATCGCAGCGGTGGCGACCGTCGTCGTGATGAAGCTCTTCTTCAAGGCGTTCTCCTGGCTACCGAGGTACCCCCGAGGGCGGTCGGATGACCTGCCGCAACAGTTGTCGGTGACCGGGGTGCGCGCCAGTCAGGAGTCGCAATGTTTGCCATCGCTTGAAGGACATTTTGTCGGGAGGAAGGCCATTTCCCAGACAATTCCCAGCGAAGGCGGCAGAGTGCGACAAGGCCGCCTCGGGGAGTCCCGGACATGGGGCGGGCGAGGGGCGGGATGCAGGGGGGTTGCATCTCGTCCCTCGCCCGGTGCGTCGTCCACATTGGGGGGCGGGACTTCGCCATGCGCCAAGGGTCTCAGGGGGGAGGAAACGGCGGGGAGGGTAGGTTCGCACGCCTTGGCGGTGAACCAATCATCCCTCTCGGGGGTGGTCCAGTCGACGGTTCACAGAATCCTTGAACAACTCTTTACCTAATGTCCACATGCGCATATACGGGCATCCCGCGCATCGCCGCCAACCCGGTCGAAGACGCGTCAGAGCGTCACGAAAGCACCGTCATCCGGTGCGCGGCGCGCGTCAGCGCCACGTAGAGCACGCGGACACCGCCGGGCGACTCCCGGGTGATCTCGGCAGGGTCGACGACGACCGTCGCGTCGTACTCGAGGCCCTTGGTCGACATCGGGTCGACGACCTGCACGCGGCCCTCGGGCTCGGCGAGCGAGGCCAGCGCCTCGGCGTGCTGGGCCGGGGTGATGACGGCGATGGCGCCCTCGACCTGACCGAGCAGCTCGTCGACGGCCGCCCGGACGCTCGCCAGCGGATCGGACCCGAGCGACGCCTCGATCGGGTGCACTCCCGTCTCGCGCACCGCCTGCGGGATGTCGGCGTCGGGCACCTCGCGGCGCACCACGTCGGCGGCGTAGTCGAAGATCTCGCGCGCGTTGCGGTAGTTCGTGTCCATGTGGAACGACTGGCGCCCCTGCGTTCCGAACGCCTCTTCGCGGGCGGCAGCGGCCTCGGCGGCGTCGGGCCAGGAGGCCTGCGCGGCGTCGCCCACCACGGTCCACGACGCGTAGCGTCCGCGCCGTCCGATCATCCGCCACTGCATGGGGGAGAGGTCCTGGGCCTCGTCGACGAGCACGTGGGCGTACTCCTCTGGCCGCCCCACCCGGCCGGCGAGCAGTCGCTCGCGGGGCTCGGTGCGCACGACCGGTGCGCCGTCGTCTCGAGCGGCGCTGCGGACGGGCTGCACCTCGGTGACGCCGTACTGGCTGAGGTCGTCGAGCTCCTCGATCTCGTAGAAGCCGCGCTCCTCCTTCGGAGCCTCCTGCACCGCACCGAGACGGGCGGAGAGGTCGTCGACGAGGGCGACGTCGGCGACGGACCAGGAGCCGACCTCGAGCGCGTGGCGGAACGAGGCGGCGAGCGCCTCGATCTCGTCGTCGCGCAGGCTGCCCCGGGCGTGCCGGCGCACGAGGGCCGGGTCGCCGAGCCAGAGGAGCACCTCGCGCGGGTCGACCTGGGGCCACCAGGCCTCCATGAACGACTCGACGTCGAGGTGGTCCTCCCACTTGTCGAGGAACTCGGCCTTGGCGTCGCGGTCGCCGGTGATCCCGAGCGACGACCAGGCGGCCTCGCCGAGAGCAGCCTGGGCGGCCGTCGTGGCAGTGTTGCGCTGGTGCTGGCGCAGCACCTGCGAGCGGACCCGGTCGAGGTCGCGTGCCTCGAGGCGCACCGGACGGCCGGCCACCATCGCGCGGAACTCCGTGGGTGCGTCGGGGACCCGGCCGCGGGCCGCAGCACCGAGGAGGCTGCGGATGCGGGTCGAGCCCTTGATGCGTGCGACGTCGGGCGGGTCGAGACGCTCGGTGTCGACGACGTCGAGCACGTCGCCGAGGGCGCGCAGCACGACGCTCTCCTCACCGAGCGACGGGAGCACCCGCTCGATGTAGGCGGTGTAGGCGCCAGACGGGCCGACGACGAGGATGCCGCCGGACTCGAAGCGTCGGCGGTCGGAGTAGAGCAGGTAGGCCGCACGGTGCAGGGCGACCACCGTCTTGCCGGTGCCGGGGCCGCCGGTGATCTCGGTGACGCCGCGCGCGCTGGCGCGGATGGCCTCGTCCTGGTGCGCCTGGATCGTCGCGACGATGTCGCGCATGCGCTCGCCGCGGCTGCGCGTGAGCGCGGCCATGAGGGCGCCGTCTCCGACGACGACGAGGTCGTCGGGCGCCTCGGGCACCATGAGGTCGTCCTCGACGCCGATGACGGTGGTGCCGCGACTGCGCAGCACGCGTCGGCGCAGCACGCCCATGGGCTGGGTCGGGGTGGCGCGGTAGAACGGGGAGGCCGCCGGTGCGCGCCAGTCGATGACGAGCGGCTCGTAGTCGTCGTCGCGGACGCCGAGGCGTCCGATGTAGCGGATCTCGCGGTCCGCCTCGCCGCCGCTCGCGGAGCCGGCCGCGCCGGCGCCACCGGCCTCGCGCGCGTGGCCGTTGCCCGACGCGTCGGCGGGCTTCGCCGCGCGCAGCATCGCGTGGTCGATGTCGAGGCGCCCGAAGACCAGGCCTTCGTACTGGGTGTCGAGGGCCGAGCGCCGCTTGGCGGCGTGGAACATCAGGGCGTCGCGCTCGAAGAGGCCCGCGCCCTCGGCGTCACCGATCTCGACCTGCCGCCCGAACTGGCTGCGGGCCAGGCCCTCGGCCTGCACGACGTCGGCGCGCAGGCCCGCCTTGGCGAGCTCCTCGTGCACGCGGTCCACGTGGGCCTGCTCGACGGCGATCTCGCGCGCGAGCTCGTCGGGGATGCTCTTGGTCGACACCTGCGAGACGTCGCGGGATCCGGGCGCGCTGCTCCGCTGGGACGATGCGTTCGAAGTGCTCACTGACATCCAAGGACTCTTGAGGGGCGCCTCGGCGGCGCGGGAACCATCAAGTCTACTGTCATCGCATGCCCGCAACGGCCTGCACACCACCCACCGGCGCGCCGCTCGTCGGTCGCTTCGTCCGGCTCGACGTGATGACGCCCGCCGACGCCCGCGGGCTCTTCGCCGTCTTCGGCGACGCGCGTTGCTACGAACAGGGATACGCGATGTCGCGCGTGCACGAGAGCGTCGCCGAGACCGAGGCCGTCGTGGCCGCCTACGTCGCTGCGCGCGAAGCCGGCCGGACGGCATACACGATCAGGCTCGTCGCCGACGCTGACCTCGGCCCCGGGGGCACCATCGTGGGCACGAGCTCGCTCGGCGACGTCGACACGGAGCGCGAGCACGTGCACCTCGGCTGGACGATGTACGGCTCGCGGTGGTGGGGCACGCAGGTCAACCCGGAGAGCAAGCTGCTCCTGCTCGAGCACGCCTTCGACACGTGCGGCTTCGGCCGGGTCAAGATCCAGACCGACGTCGTCAACGCGCGGTCGCGCGCCGCCATCCTCAAGCTCGGCGCGACCTTCGAGGGCATCACCCGGCGCGACGTGCGCCGGGCCGACGGGTCATGGCGTGACTCGGCCGTCCACTCGATCCTCGTCGACGAGTGGCCCAGCGTGCGGGCAGGGCTGCTGGCCCGCCTGAACGGCCCCTAGGCTGGGCGCCGTGAAGGTCCTCGTCCTCGGCTCCGGCGCCCGTGAACACGCAATCGTCAAGGCCGTCGCGGCCGATCCCGAGGTCGACGCGGTGATCGCCGCGCCCGGCAACCCGGGCATCGACGCCACCGCCCTCTGCGTGCCAGTCGACATCCTCGACGGCGAGGCCGTGGCGGCGGTCGCTCGCGAGCACGAGGTCGACCTCGTCGTCGTGGGCCCCGAGGCGCCGCTCGTCGCGGGCGTCGCCGACGTATGCCGTGAGGCGGGGTTCGCCGTCTTCGGCCCCTCGGCTGCCGCTGCACTCCTCGAGGGCAGCAAGTCCTTCGCCAAGGAGGTCATGGCCGCCGCCGACGTGCCGACCGCGCTGGCGCACGTGTGCACGACGATGGACGAGGTCGAGGCCGCGCTCGACGCCCTCGGGGCACCCCACGTCGTCAAGGACGACGGGCTCGCCGCCGGCAAGGGCGTCGTCGTGACCGACTCACGTGATGTCGCCCTCGAGCACGCCCGAGCCTGCCTCGCCAAGCCCGACGGACGTCTCGTCGTCGAGGAGTTCCTCGACGGCCCCGAGGTCTCCGTCTTCTGCGTCAGCGACGGCGAGACCGTCGTGGCCCTCTCACCCGCGCAGGACTTCAAGCGGGTCGGCGACGACGACGCGGGCCTCAACACCGGCGGCATGGGCGCCTACTCGCCGCTGGACTGGGCTCCCGACGGCCTCGCCGACGAGGTCGTCGCCCGGGTGGCCCAGCCGACCATCGACGAGATGCGCCGCCGCGGCACGCCTTTCGTCGGGGCGCTCTACGTCGGCCTCGCGCTCACGTCGCGCGGTCCCAAGGTCATCGAGTTCAACGCCCGCTTCGGCGACCCCGACGGGCAGGCGTCGATCGCCCGGCTCGAGACGCCCTTCGCGCAGCTGCTCCTCGCGGCCGCCACCGGCGGTCTCGGCGAGTTCGGCCGGCTGCGCTGGTCGGGCGACCACGCCGTCGTCGTGGTCGTGGCATCGGCCGGCTACCCCGAGTCGCCGCGCACCGGCGACCCGATCACGGGCCTCGACGCCGCCGCCGAGGTGCCCGGCGTCGTCGTGCTCCACGCCGGCACGCGTCTCGACGAGGAGGGTGCGCTCGTCTCGGCCGGTGGGCGCGTGCTCGACGTCGTCGCGGTGGGCGCGTCCCTCGCCAAGGCGCGGAAGGCGGCGTACGACGCGGTGGGCGTCATCGAGCTCGACGGCTCGCACCACCGCAGCGACATCGCGCTTCGGGCCGAGCGCGGCGAGATCACCGTCGGCTGAGGCGAACCTTCGGGGCCGAGCGTGGGCGACGGCCGAGGACGTCGTGCAGGCGACGTTCACCGCGGTGTGGCGGCGGGCGTGCGACGGAACCGTCGACCCGCTGCGCGCCGACACGGCACGCGCCGTGCTGCTCGTGATGGCGGGTCAGGAGTGCGCGAACGTCGCGCGCTCGGCGTCGCCGAGGGCACCGTCAAGTCCCGCCTCCATCGTGCTCGCCAGAGCCTCTCCGACCTCATCTCTCCCGATGCCCTCAAGGAGTCACTGCAATGAACCTGCCCCTCCCCGCTGAACGTGCTGTGCCGGACCGCCTGAGCAGGTGGCAGGCTGTGCGCGTGACCGACCTACCGCTGGACCTGCCGGGCTACGAGCACATCTACTCGGGGAAGGTGCGTGACCTCTACGCGCCCACCGACGACTCGGGCGAGGTCGTGCCCGACCAGCTTCTGCTCGTCGCCTCGAACCGGCTCTCGGCGTACGACTGGATGATGTCGCCCGAGATCCCCGACAAGGGTGCGGTGCTGACCAGGCTCTCGCTGTGGTGGTTCCACCAGCTGGCCGACCTCGTGCCCAACCACGTGATCTCCACCGACGTGCCCGAGGCCGTCGCCGACCGGGCCGTCCTGGTGCGCAGGCTCGACATGCTCAAGGTCGAGGCCATCGCCCGCGCCTACCTCACGGGCGGCGGGCTCGAGGAGTACCGCGAGAAGGGCTCGGTCTCGGGTGTCGAGTTGCCCGAGGGCCTGGTCGACGGTTCGAAGCTGCCCGAGCCGGTGTTCACGCCGACGACGAAGGCGCCGGTGGGGGAGCACGACCTGCCGATGGCGCCGGCCGAGGTCGAGGCGGAGCTGGGCGCGGACGTGGCCGCCGAGGTGTCGCGGCTGACGCGTGCCATCCTCGCGCGCGGCAACGAGATCGCCTCTGCCCGCGGCATCCTCATCGCCGACACGAAGGTCGAGTTCGGGATCGCCCCCGACGGATCGGGCGGGCTCGTCCTCGCCGACGAGGTGCTGACGCCGGACTCCTCGCGCTTCTGGCCGGCCGACCTGTGGGAGCCCGGCCACCCGCAGCCGTCGTTCGACAAGCAGTTCGTACGCGACTGGCTGACGTCCTCCGAGTCGGGCTGGGACCGCGGGAGCGGGGAGGCCCCTCCGGAGCTGCCCGCCGACATCGTCGAGCAGACGCGCGCCAAGTACGTGGAGGCGTACGAGCGCCTGACCGGCGAGACCTTCTGAGGACGGTGCGTTCGTACGCGGTGGGTGCCCCGGTGGCGACCAGGTCTCTCCGTCAGTGGCGCACCACTGACGGAGTGACGGAACGCTGACGAGGAGACGCGCCGCTGACGGGCGCTCGGGCCATCCGGCATACGCTGGCGGCATGACCGAGCCCGTCGCCGACCGCGCGCCCCTCGAGGCCGAGCGCTACGTCCTCCGCCAGAAGCTGACCCTCATGGTGAACCGCTACGAGATCTTCCGCGCCGACGAGAACGGCAACGAGCTGGGGCTGCTGTGCTTCGCCGAGCAGAAGCGCATGGCCGCCAAGGAGCAGGTCACCTTCTTCACCGACTCCGCCAAGACCCACCCGCTCTTCGGCTTCAAGGCGCGCAAGCGCATCGACCTCGGCTCCGGCTACGACGTGACCGACAGCCAGGGCCAGCCGATCGGCTGGTTCAAGAAGCAGTTCAAGGCGTCCCTCGTGAACTCCACGTGGACGCTCGGCCTGCCCGACGGGCGCGAGTTCGTGGGCCGTGAGCGCAACGCGAAGGTCGCTGTCGCCCGACGCGTCTGGGACCTCGTGCCGGTGCTCGGCGAGATCCCGGTCCCCTTCCTCTTCCACTTCGACTTCGTCGCCCCGGACGGCACGCTCGCCCTCAGCTCGACGAAGAAGGCCTCCATCAAGGACGTCTACCACGTGACCCTGCCGGCGCTCGGCGACGGACGTCCGATGGACTGGCGCGTCGGCATGTCGATGGCGGTCGCGCTCGACGCCCTCCAGTCGCGCTGAGACGTGGTCGGGCGCGTGCGTGGCGCCCGATAGACTCGGGCCCGTCCCGAGGGACCCGAGGGACGCCACCATCGCCCATCCAGCGCAGGGAGAAGCACCACTGATGGGAAGCATCGTCGTCGACGTCATGCTCAAGCCCGAGATCCTCGACCCCCAGGGACAGGCCGTCGGCGGCGCCCTGCCGCGGCTCGGGTTCGACGGGTTCACCGACGTCCGTCAGGGCAAGCGCTTCGTGCTCACCGTCGAGGGTGACGTCACGGACGAGCACCTCACGGCTGCTCGCGAGGCGGCCGAGACCCTCCTGTCCAACCCGGTCATCGAGGACGTCGTCTCCGTACGCGCGCTCGACGGTTCCGAGGCTGAGGCGGGTTCCGAGGGCGGTCCCGAGGCCCGAGACGAGGCTCAGGACGAGGCTCAGGACGAGGCTCAGGACCAGGCCCCAGACGAGACCGAGGGCAAGGGCGAGTCGGAGGACGGCGAGCAGTGAGGATCGGCGTCGTCACGTTCCCCGGTTCCCTCGACGACAGAGACGCGGCGCGGGCCGTGCGGGAGTGTGGCGGCGAGGCCGTCGCGCTCTGGCACGGGGACGCCGACCTCAAGGGCGTCGACGCCGTGATCCTCCCCGGCGGCTTCTCCTACGGCGACTACCTGCGCTGCGGCGCGATCGCCCGCTTCGCGCCCGTCATGGAGGCCCTCGTCCCGGCTGCCAGGGGCGGCCTGCCGGTGCTCGGCATCTGCAACGGCTTCCAGGTGCTCACCGAGAGCCACCTGCTGCCGGGCGCGCTGATCCGCAACGACCACCGCAAGTTCAACTGCGTCGACCAGCGGCTCGTCGTCGAGAACGCCTCGACGGCCTGGACCTCCGACTTCGAGGCCGGCCAGGAGATCACCATCGTCCTCAAGAACGGCGAGGGCGGCTACGTCGCCGACGAGCGGACGCTCGACGAGCTCGAGGGCGAGGGGCGCGTCGTGTTCCGCTACGTGCCCGACGCGCAGGGCCGCAACCCCAACGGCTCCTACCGCCACATCGCCGGTATCACGAACGAGCGCGGCAACGTCGTCGGCCTCATGCCGCACCCCGAGCACGCCGTCGAGGCCGGCTACGGCCCGAGCCTCGACGGGCGCGCCTTCTTCACCTCGATCATCACGAAGACCCTCGAGAGCGCAGCCAACGCATGAGCGACACCCAGACCGTCCAGCAGGCGCCCGCCGCGCCGGTCCTCGACACCGTCGAGCACGCGGCCGGCACGCCCGACGTCGAGCAGCCGTGGGCCGAGCTCGGCCTCAAGCCCGACGAGTACGCCAACATCCGCGAGATCATCGGGCGCCGCCCGACCATCGCCGAGCTCGCCATGTACTCCGTCATGTGGAGCGAGCACTGCTCCTACAAGTCGAGCAAGATCCACTTCAAGCTGTGGGGCGAGAACACCACCGACGAGATGCGCGAGAAGCTGCTCGTCGGCATCGGTGAGAACGCCGGCGTCGTCGACATCGGCGACGGCTGGGCGGTGACCTTCAAGGTCGAGTCGCACAACCACCCCAGCTACATCGAGCCCTACCAGGGCGCCGCGACCGGCGTCGGCGGCATCATCCGCGACATCATGTCGATGGGTGCCCGTCCGATCGCCGTCATGGACCCGCTGCGCTTCGGCAACCTGCACCACCCCGACACCC
>CBHRRQ010000098.1:0-14155 GCA_966081555.1 uncultured Terrabacter sp. | reverse complement strand
AGCCCGCGGTTGGCGAGGTCGTAGATCGCCGGCATGAGCTTCTTGCGGGCGAGGTCTCCGGTGACGCCGAAGAGGACGAGGCCGCAAGGTCCTGCGATTCGAGGCAGGCGCTTGTCCTCGGCGGAGCGAAGCGGGTTGTGTCCGTGGGCGATCCGCGCCGGACTCATCCACGACCTCCTTCTGGGGACGAGCCGGAGAGGGCGTCACGCAGCTGGGCGAGCCCGGCGTCGTGGTCGGTGAGGTGCAGCTGCAGCACCGGGCGACCGTGGTCGGCGAGGACCGCGGCGTCGCCGCCCGCCTGCGAGGCGATGAAGTCGCCGAAGGTGAAGTCGCGTCCGGGGATCGCGAGGTCCTCCTTCGGCGCCGCCGTCACCTGGAGGTAGACGCCGACACCCGGGCCGCCCTTGTGGAACTGGCCCGTCGAGTGGAGGAAGCGCGGCCCCCAGCCGAACGTCACCGGGCGCTCGGTGCGACGCGCCAGCGGCACGCGGCACTCGGCCAGGTCGGCGTCGGCGAGCCGGTCGAGGTAGGCCATTACGGCGACGTAGCCCCGGGACGCGTCGAGCTGCGCGAAGAGCGCGTCGAGCGCCGCCGGCACCGTCTGGGCGTCGCCGAGCCACGAGCCGTCGCCACCCAGGGCACGGATCTCGACCGCGCCGTCGGTGGCCGCCGGGGCGGCCGCGGAACCCGTGCCCTGGTCGAGGAGCTCGCGCGCCGCCTTCTTGGCGCTCTCGACGTCGGGCTGGTCGAACGGGTTGATGCCGAGCAGGCGCCCGGCCACGGCCGTCGCCACCTCCCAGAGGAGCAGCTGCGCGCCCAGGGCGCCGCCCACGCGTACCTCCGAGGCTGCGTCAGCCGACGGGGCGTCGTCGTCGGTGTCGGAACCGACCAGCCGCGCGACGGTGATGTCGCTCGCGGGCCAGGTCACCTCGGGATCGTCGTCACCGCCGGCGACCACGGGCAGCACGCCGGTGCCGTTCTTGCCCGTGGACTCGGCGATGAGCTGCTCGGCCCAGTCCGCGAACCCGACGATGCCCGAGCCGTCGTCGACGAGGACGAGCTTGTCGCGCAGCGGGTCGGTGCCGCCCATCGCGGCGCCGAGGCGCAGCCCCGGGTTCGCGTCGTCGTCTGCGGCGAGCAGGTCGGCCACCGACTCGGCCTCGTCGAGGAGGGCCTCGATGTCGACGCCGGCGAGACCGCTCGGGACGAGCCCGAAGGCGGTGAGCGCGGAGTAGCGTCCGCCGACGTTCGGGTCGGCGTTGACGACGCGGTAGCCCTTGTCGCGCGACTCCTTGTCGAGCGGGCTGCCCGGGTCGGTGACGACGACGATGCGCGACGCGGGGTCGATG
The DNA here is from genome assembly GCA_966081555.1 of uncultured Terrabacter sp. Taxonomy (GTDB): domain Bacteria; phylum Actinomycetota; class Actinomycetes; order Actinomycetales; family Dermatophilaceae; genus Terrabacter. The sequence continues at coordinate 12,806 of CBHRRQ010000098.1, read as the reverse complement.
CCCGCGTCGGTGAACGCCTGCTCGTACGCGCGTCGCTGCGAGTCGGTCTCGACCGTCGACCCCGACTTGCTCGACACCACGACGACGGTGCGCTCGAGGTCGTCACCCAGCGCCCGGCGTACGTAGTCGGGATCGGAGGAGTCGAGGATGACGATCGGCTTGCCCGCGGTCGCGCAGATGACCTCCGGAGCCAGCGAGGACCCGCCCATGCCGCACAGCACGACGTGGTCGAGACCCTCCTCGGCGAACGAGTCGCGCAGCGCCGCCACCTCACCCACGAGCGGACGGGACGAGCGCGGAAGGCCCACCCACGACAGGCGGATCCGCGACTCCGGCTCGGCCTCGGGGCCCCACAGCGTGGCGTCCTGCGCGAAGAGCTTGCTCGCGACGGAGTCCTCGACGAGGGTCGGCACGTGCCGCCCGATCGCGTCCGCCGCTGCCCCTGACGCGCTGACGGACAGCGAGCTCATGCGGTCACCTTCTCCATCTCTGCCGTGACGCCGTCGAGGAGCTCGCCCCACGCCTTCTCGAACTTGTCGACGCCCTCGACCTCGAGCAGCTCGACGACCTCGTTGTACGAGACGCCGACGCCCTCGAGGTCGTCGAGGACCTTGCTCGCCTCGGCGTAGCCGCCGGTGACGGTGTCGCCGGTGACCTCGCCGTGGTCGGCCGTGGCCTCGAGCGTCTTCTCGGGCATCGTGTTGACGACGCCCGGCGCGACGAGCTCGGTGACGTAGAGGGTGTCGGGGTAGGCGGGGTCCTTGACGCCCGTCGACGCCCACAGCGGGCGCTGCGGGTTGGCGCCGTCGTCGGCCAGCGACTTCCAGCGCGGCGTCGAGAAGACCTCCTCGTACGCCTGGTAGGCCAGCCGCGCGTTGGCGACGCCGGCCTTGCCCTTGAGGGCCTTGGCCTCGTCGGTGCCGATCGCGTCGAGTCGCTTGTCGATCTCGGTGTCGACGCGCGAGACGAAGAACGAGGCGACCGAGTGGATCTTGGAGAGGTCGTGGCCGTTCGCCTGTGCCTTCTCGAGCCCCTCGAGGTAGGCGTTCATGACGGCGCGGTAGCGCTCGAGCGAGAAGATCAGGGTCACGTTGACGCTGATGCCCTCGGCGATGGTGGCCGTGATGGCCGGCAGGCCCGCCTTCGTGGCCGGGATCTTGATGAGGACGTTCGGACGGTCGACGGCGGCATACATCTGCTTGGCCTGCTCGACGGTCTTGTCGGTGTCGTGCGCCAGGCGCGGGTCGACCTCGATGGACGCGCGGCCGTCGACACCCTTGCTCGACTCGTAGATCGGCATGAACAGGTCGCAGGCCTCGCGCACGTCGGCGGTGGTCAGCTCGAAGACGACGCTCTCCACGTCCTTGCCGTCCTTGGTGAGCCTCGCGAGGTCGTCGTTGTAGCGGTCGCCCTTCGACATGGCCGCCTGGAAGATCGACGGGTTCGAGGTGAGTCCGACGACGTTGCGCTCCTCGATGAGGTCGGAGATCTTGCCGGTCTCGAGGAGGTCGCGGGAGAGGTCGTCGAGCCAGATGGAGACTCCGGCGTCGGAGAGGGCCTTGGTGTTCGGGTTGGTCATGTTCACTTCCCCTTGCTGGTGGCGGAGGCGGCAGCCTTCTTCGCTGCCGGGGTGCCGAGCTCGGCACCCATGACATCGGTGGCGGCGCTCTGGGCGGCGCGGGCCGGGTTGGTCTCGGTGACGCCGGGGGCCCGGGTCGCGGCAGCCTTCGCGGCCTTGACGGAGTCCTTGGCCGCCTTGACGACGGCCTCGGCGGTGAGGCCGAACTCGCGGTAGAGCGTCTGGTAGTCGGCCGAGGCGCCAAAGTGCTCGATGCTCACGACGCGGCCGGCGTCGCCGACGATGTCGTGCCAGCCCATCGAGACGCCGGCCTCGACGCTGACGCGGGCGCGCACCGAGGGAGGGAGCACCTTGTCCTGGTAGGAGCGCGACTGCTTCTCGAACCACTCGCGGCACGGCATCGACACGACGCGCGCCGAGATCTTGGACTTCTCGAGCTTCTCGGCGGCCTGGACCGCGAGCTGCACCTCGGACCCGGTGGCGACGATGACGACGTCCGGGTCGCCCGCACGGGACTCCTCGACGAGCACGTACGCACCCTTGGCGACGCCGCTCACCTTGCCGTAGGTCGAGCGGTCCCACGTCGGGACGGGCTGGCGGGTCAGGCACAGGGCGGCGGGACCGTCGGTGCGGGTGAGGATCTGGGCCCACGCAGCGGCGGTCTCGTTGGCGTCGGCGGGCCGCACGACGTCGAGGCCCGGGATCGCCCGGAGGGCGGCGAGGTGCTCGATCGGCTGGTGCGTCGGGCCGTCCTCACCGAGACCGATGGAGTCGTGGGTCCACACGTAGGTGACGGGCGCCTGCTGGATCGAGGCGAGACGGACCGCCGGGCGCATGTAGTCGGAGAAGACGAGGAACGTGCCGCCGTAGGGGCGGGTGAGGCCCTCCAGCGCGATCCCGTTGAGGATCATGCCCATTCCGTTCTCACGGATGCCGAAGTGCAGGGTGCGGCCGTAGGGGCCGCCCTTCCACTCGCGGGTCTGCTTGCCGCTCGGGATGAACGACGGCTGACCCTCCATCGTCGTGTTGTTCGACTCGGCCAGGTCGGCGGAGCCGCCCCACAGCTCGGGCATGACGTCGGCGAGGGCGCTGAGCACCTTGCCGGAGGCGGCACGCGTCGCGACGCCCTTGGCGTCGGCGGGGAAGGTCGGCAGCGCCTTCGCCAGACCGGCCGGCGCCGTGCCGGCCACGACCCGGTCGAGCAGCTCGGCCCGGTCGGGGTTGGTCTTGCGCCACGCCTTGTACGCCTTGTCCCACTCGCGGTGGGCGGCCTTGCCGCGCTTGACGACGTCGCGGGCGTGCTTGAGCACGGCGGGCTCGACCGTGAAGGTCTTCTTCGGGTCGAAGCCGAGCAGCTCCTTGGTCGCGCCGATCTCGGCGTCGCCGAGAGCCGAGCCGTGCGACTTGCCGGTGTTCTGCTTCGTCGGGGCGGGCCACGCGATGATCGTGTGCAGCACGACGAGCGTCGGCTTGTCGGTCACCTTCTCGCCGCTCTTGATCGCGGCGAGCAGCGCGTCGACGTCCTCGACGTAGGTCGCGCCGTCCGCGTCCTTGCGCCAGTCGACCTCGACGACGTGCCAGCCGTACGCCTCGAAGCGCGCGGCGACGTCCTCGCTGAACGCGATGTCGGTGTCGTCCTCGATGGAGATCTGGTTGGCGTCGTAGACGACCGTGAGGTTGCCGAGCTCCTGGTGGCCGGCGAGAGCGCACGCCTCGTGCGAGACGCCCTCCTGCATGTCGCCGTCGGAGGCGATGACGTAGATGTTGTGGTCGAACGGGCTCGTGCCGGCCTTGGCGTCGGGGTCGAAGAGCCCGCGCTGGCGGCGCTGCGCCATGGCCATGCCCACCGCCGAGGCGAGACCCGAGCCCAGCGGGCCGGTCGTGATCTCGACACCGGGGGTGTGGTGCACCTCGGGGTGGCCCGGGGTGAGCGAGCCCCACGTGCGCAGCGACTTGAGGTCGTCGAGCGACAGGCCGTAGCCGGAGAGGTAGAGCTGGATGTACTGCGTGAGGCTCGAGTGGCCGCACGAGAGCACGAAGCGGTCGCGCCCGAGCCACGTCGGATCGGACGGGTCGTGCGTCATGACGTTCTGGTAGAGCAGGTACGCGAGCGGGGCCAGCGACATCGCCGTGCCGGGGTGGCCGTTGCCGACCTTCTGCACCGCGTCCGCGGCCAGCAGGCGGGTCGTGTCGACGGCGCGGACGTCGAGGTCGCTCCACCCGGCCTTCTTCGCGGTGGGCAGCGGGAGACCCGGGTCACGCTGTGCCAGCACGCCCTTCGCCTTCGTCGTCCGCGTGCTGCTGGATCGGGTGGGCTTCTTCGCCGGGGTGGCGGTGCTGGATGCAGCGGTGGGCACGGAACGGGTCTCCTTCGGAAAACGTGGATCGCGTACGGTCCCGAGCCTAGTCCGTGCGTTGTGAGCGACGACACCTCGCCCGAGGGGCGGTACCGGCTCGGAGGGGCGGGGGGGACCGGGGCGTGTCGACCGGCTCCGGCGACGGTCTAGACTTGCGACGCAATGCTCACGTACCCATCGGGTCGGAGCGACGTACAAGCGGTGAGGATCTCAGTGACAACGGTGGACCCCCGCGCCGACCTGTCGGCGCTGCACGGTCCGGACGGCAGTGGGCTGAAGTTCCTCGTCGGACAGTACGTCTCGCTGATGAAGCCGCGGATCATCGAGCTGCTCCTCATCACCACCATCCCGGTGATGTTCCTGGCCGAGCAGGGCGTGCCCGATCTGTGGCTCGTCGTCGCCACGGTCGTGGGCGGCACGCTGTCGGCCGGCGCGGCCAACACGCTCAACTGCTACATCGACCGCGACATCGACGCCGTGATGCACCGCACGAGCCGGCGGCCACTGGTGACGGGCACGATCACCCCGCGCGGTGCCCTCGTGTTCGGCGTCGCCCTCACGGTCGTCTCGACGCTGTGGCTCGGGCTGCTCGTCAACTGGCTCAGCGCGTGGCTCGCGCTCGGCGCCCTGCTCTTCTACGTGTTCGGCTACACGCTGCTGCTGAAGCGGCGCACGGCCCAGAACATCGTCTGGGGCGGCGCCGCCGGCTGCATGCCCGTGCTCATCGGCTGGTCGGCGGTGACCGACTCGCTGAGCTGGTCGGCCTTCATCCTCTTCATGGTCATCTTCTTCTGGACGCCGCCGCACTACTGGCCGCTGTCGATGCGCTACAAGGACGACTACACGGCGGCGCACGTGCCGATGCTGCCGGTCGTCGAGCGCTTCGTCGTCGTGGCCAAGCAGGTCGTGGCGTACTCGTGGGCCATGGTGCTGACGTCGCTGGCGCTCATCCCGGTCCAGCAGGTCGGCTGGGTCTACGCGGTCGCGGCGGTCGTGTCCGGTGCCCTGTTCCTGGGCGAGGCGCACCGCCTGCTGGCGCGCGCTCGTGCAGGAGCTGCGGAGGACGTGCTCAAGCCGATGCGCCTCTTCCACTTCTCCATCACGTATCTGACGATCCTCTTCGTCGGCGTCGCCATCGACCCCATCTGGCACCTCCCGCTCCCGTTCTTCTCCTGACCGGGGGTTCACGGAGCCTTCCCTCGATCCGAGGGCAGCGCCCGGTGCCCGATCGAGAGAACGCTGCGTTCCGCGTACGGCGGCGAAGCGTTCTCTCGATCGGTGTCGTGACGTCATCGAGAAAGCAATCCAGCAGGGGCGGATCGCTTTCTCCGTGAGCCAGCGGTGACGGAGCGTTCTTTCGATTGGGAAGCCGCGCGCGTCGTCGGCGATCGAGAGAACGCTGCCTCACGCGACGGGGGAGCCGCCCTCGAGGTAGAGGGTGCCGCCCGTGTGGCCGTGCAGGACTGAGAGCAGGCGCTCGTTGTACGGCGCCACGCGCCCGGCCCAGTCGCCGGGCGAGGTCCAGTGCAGCGCTCGGATCTCGCGCGCCTGCAGGTGCGCCCACTCGACCACGGACTCCTCGACCGTGCCGAGGTCGAAGACGAAGACGGTGGCGTCGGTCCAGCCGTGCAGCGCGGGAAGCCAGTTGACCGCCAGCAGCGCGCCGGCGCGCACCTCGAGGTCGAGCTCCTCGCGGACCTCACGCACCACGCAGGCAGCGGGCGACTCGTGGCGGTCGACGACTCCGCCGGGGAGGTCCCACTCGCGCTTGTAGACGAGCTCGCAGAGCAGCAGCTCGCCGGCGGGGGAGCGCAGCACCCCCTGCGCGATCGCGCGCTTGGTGGGCAAGGTCGAGTCGAGCATCGCCGTGAAGCCGTCGCGGGTGTCGGGGTGCGCGTCGTCGCGGCGGCGGCCGAGCACGACGGTGTCCTGCCGTATGCCGCCGAGGGTGGCGTTGCCCCGCAGCAGCCCTTCGCGTCGCAGCCCGGCCCGCAGGGCGGTGCGCAGGGAGGCACGGTTGTCGGGGTTGACGTGGGCCTCGACCCGCTCGAGGTCGAGGGCGTCGAACGCCCACTCGACGAGGACCCGCACCGCGCGCCAGGCGAGACCCTGCCCGCGGTAGGGCGCGTAGACGGCCCAGGACAGGACCCCGACACCGGGGTCGGCCACGCGCACGTCGACCGACCCAGCGGGCCGCCCACGCCACTCGACGAGGAAGGTCGCCTTCCGGCGTTCGGTCCACTCGACGCCGGTCCGCGCGATCCAGTCGAGGTGCTGCTGCTCGGGCGGCACGACGTCGGGGACGTCGAACCAACGCGCGATCTCGGCGTCGTGCAGCGACCGGGTCGTGTGGCTGTCGTCGGGAGCCCACGGTCGCAGCACGAGGTCTCCGTCGCGCAGGGTGGGCTGGTCGGTCACGGACCCAGCCTAGGCAGGACGAGCGGCCGGCGGCTCGGTGTCCGTCGCCCGTCAGACCGGGTGGCGTCGCGTCGCGAGGACCCCGAAGGTCAGGGTGACGACGAGCAGGCTGGCGCCGAGCATGTGGACGAGCACGAGGAGCTCGGGCAGCTTGGTGAAGTACTGGACGTAGCCGATGAGGCCCTGGGCGACCGTGACGACGAGCACCATGTCCCACGCTCGCTTGGCCTCGTCGGTGGTCGCGGTGATGCGCACCGCCACGAGGGTGGCGATGACGAGCCCGCAGAAGAGCATCACCGCGTCGGCGTGCATCCACGACACGAAGCGGGGGTCGAAGCCGGTGCGGGCGGGCCGGTCGGCGTCGCCCGAGTGCGGGCCCGATCCGGTCACGATGGTGCCGAGCAGGAGCACGACGGCTCCGACCGCGCTGGTGCCCAGGGCGAGCCTGCGCGCGAGTGGGTGCACGACGAGCTCGCCGGGGCCCGAGACGTCGTCGCGGGAGCCGCGCACGAGCGCGGTGGAGAGTGCGACGAGGACCATCGAGAGCAGGAAGTGGCCCATGACGGTCCACGGGTTGAGCCCGGTGAGGACGGTGATGCCGCCGAGCACCGCCTGGGCGGGGATGCCGGCGAGGACGCCGATCGCCACGGCGTGCAGGCGCCGGCGCAGCGGCCAGGTCGTGAGCACGACGTAGAGCGAGACGAGGGCGAGGACCCCGACCACGCCGGTCAGCGTGCGGTTCCCGAACTCGACGAGGTCGTGGTAGGCGCTCTCGGGGGTGCGGACCGGGGTGAACGAGCCCGGTTGGCACTCGGGCCACGTGCTGCAGCCCAGGCCGCTGCCGGTGAGCCGCACGATGCCGCCGGTGACGACGATGCCGACCTCGCCGACGAGGTTGGCGATCAGGATGGGGCGGACCCAGCGGGCGGGGGCGGCCGGGAGGCGGCCTGCCGCACGCGCGAGACGGCTCCCGCCGGGGGCAGGGTCAGCGCCCGTCAGGGTGGGGGTGGAGGACACACCGCAAGGGTATGCCGCCGGGTCGGGAGCGCCGAATCCGCCGCCGGACGGCGGGGCCGGGGCCCTCCTAAGGTCAGGCCAGCCCGTTCCAGACCACCGCTGAGCCGGCGTGGCCGGCGATGACGACCGTGACGACCGCGGCGATGGCCGACAGGACGACGAGCGTACCGACGAGCATGTCGAAGGCGTGCCCGCGCGGGGCCTCCTCCTGCGGCGGCCGGGCGAACCAGAGGGCCACGAGCGTCAGCACCATGAAGACGAGGCAGAAGAGACGGGCCCGGCTGCCCCACTCGGTGTGGGTGTTCAGCAGGTCGAAGTTCGTCGTGCTGGCCCGGGCCTGCGACACCCGCCGCTGCAGGGCCTCACCGCTCTCTGCGGCCACGAAGGCGGAGACACCGGCGATGACCGCGCCTGCCGCGGTGGGCCACCGCAGCATCCGCCGCCAGGCGGGGCGCACGACGTAGGCGACGGCGCTCAGCGCGGCCAGGGGCACGAGGACGACGACGGCGTGGATGACGAGGGCGTGCACGGGAAGACCCAGGATGATGTCGAACACGCCGCCTCCAGGCTCGTCGGGTCGTCGGACGGTCGACCCGCCCGTGCTGCGGTCAGTCTGTCTGGTTCAGTCGTCGAAGCGGAACAGACGCGCCGCGAGCGCTGTCGACACCACTCCCCACGCGAGGACGACGAGCAGGGCGGGAAGGTTCAACTCCCCGTCGACGAGCGCCGAGCGCAGCCCGTCCCCGAGGCCCGCCGAGGGCAGCAGGGCGACGACGTTGCCGACGGCGTCCGGCAGCTCGGTGCGCGGCACGATGACGCCGCCCACGCCGAGAAGCAGCACCCACACGAGGTTCGCGACCGCGAGCACGGCCTCGGCGCGCAGGGTGCCGGCGAGGAGCATGGCGAGTGCGACGAAGGCCCACGTCCCGGCGACGACGAAGAGGACGGCATACGCGATGCCGGCAGCAGCCGGTCGCCAGCCCAGCACGAGCCCGAGGACGGCGATCACGGCGAGCTGGACGACCTCGACCGCCAAGGTGGCGATCGCCTTGCCCGCGACGAGGCCGCCCCGACCGAGCGGGGTGACGCCGAGGTAGCGCAGTACGGCGTAGCGGCGGTCGAAGCCGGTCGAGATGGCCTGCGACGTGAACGCGGCCGAGATGACGCACAGCGCGATGACACCGGCGGTGGCGACGTCCACGCGCCGGCCCGTGCCGAGCGACGGCGAGCTCGTGACGCTCAGGCCGACGAGTGCGAGCGCGGGGAGAACGAGCGAGACGAGCAGCTGCTCGCCGTTGCGCAGCAGGCTGCCCAGCTCGAAGCCCGCCTGGGCGAGCACCCGCCGACGGGGGGTTGCCGCGCGAGCGGGGGTGGTGGTGGCGTCGGTGGTCACGCGGCTCCCTTGCGGGTCAGGCTGAAGTAGACGTCCTCGAGCGGCCGCCCGCCGGTGACGGAGTCGGGCGTGCCCTCGGCGACGGTGCGGCCGGCGTTCATGATGACGAGGTGGTCGGCGAGACGCTCGGCCTCCTCGAAGGAGTGCGTCGTGACGACCACGGTCGTGCCGGCGTCGCGCTGCTCGGCGACGAGGTCCCACACGTCGAGGCGACCGTGCGGGTCGAGCCCGGCCGCGGGCTCGTCGAGGAAGAGCACCTCGGGACGGCCGAGGAGCGATGCGGCGAGGGCGAGGCGTTGCTTCTGGCCGCCGGAGAGCCGGCGCACCGTGGTGGACGCGAAGTCGGTGACGCCGAGGCGCTGGGCGACGGATTCGACGTCGACGGGGTCGGCGTAGAGACGCGACAGGTGGTGGAGCAGCCGCAGCGGCTTGGTGCCGTTGGGCAGGCCGCCCGACTGCAGCATCACCCCGACCCGGGCGCGGTGGTCGGCGTCGGCGAGCCACGGGTCGGTGCCGAGCACGCGGACCGTGCCGCTGTCGGGGCGGCCGAGGCCGACCGCGCACTCGATGGCCGTGGTCTTGCCCGCCCCGTTGGGTCCGAGCACCGCCGTGATGCGCCCGGTGGGCGCCGTCCAGGTCAGGCCGTCGAGCGCCGTGACCCGACCGAACGCGCGGTGCAGGCCGGACAGTGTCACCGCGTCGGTCATGGCCCATGAGTCTAGGCTCGGTGCCGACGCCCCCCGTACCCGCCTCGACCCTGACGGAGACCCCACCCGTGAAGATCGACCCAGCCGCCAAGCCCTTCACCCTGATGGCGGCCGTGCCGACCGTGATCGCCGCGCTGGCCCGACGGCCGCGCACGACGGCCGCCCTCGGCCTGCTCACCGCGGGGGTGACCCTGTTCTTCCGCGACCCGGACCGCACCCCCGACCACGCACCGATCGCCGATCCCGACGTCATCCTCGCCCCGGCCGACGGCATCGTCATGCACGTCGGCGAGCCGCAGCCCGGAATCGCCCCGCCCGGGCAGTGGCAGCAGGTCAGTATCTTCCTGTCGCTGCTCGACGTGCACATGAACCGCTCGCCCTACGGCGGCCGCGTCATCGACGTCACCCACACGCCGGGTCGCTTCCTGGCGGCCTACCGGGCCGAGAGCGCGACGAAGAACGAGCGCAGCGAGATCATCGTCGAGCGCGTCGTCGGCGGGCGGCCGCGCCGCATCGTCTACCGCCAGCTCGTCGGCCAGCTCGCGCGGCGCATCGTCACCCGCATCGAGCCGGGCGACGAGATCGCGACGGGGGAGCGCATGGGACTGATGAAGTTCGGCTCGCGCATGGACGTGTTCGTGCCGCCGGAGGTGCAGCTCGAGGTCTCCAAGGGCAAACGCGCCATCGGCGGGGAGACGGTGCTCGGGCGCTTCCCGGCCGCGGACGCGTCGTGAACGGCGATCCCGCGGGCGACGCGGCCCTCTCCGACGGCGCCGAGCGGCCCCGTCGTCGCGACCGCGTGACGCGACGCATCCGCCTCGTCTCTGCCACCGGTGCCCGGGTCATCCCGCTCGACCGGCTCAACCCCCGCGTCCGAGCCCGCGCGACACTGCCCAGCCTCTTCACGCTCGGCAACATGATCAGCGGCTTCTCCGCGGTGCTCCTGTCGTTCCAAGGCCACTTCCGTGCGGCCGCGGTGCTCGTCGGCGTCTCCATCGTGCTCGACATCTGCGACGGCGCCGTGGCCCGCGCCGTCGGAGCCATCACGCCGTTCGGGCTGCAGTTCGACTCGCTCGCCGACCTCATCTCGTTCGGCATCGCCCCGGCCGTGCTCGTCTACACGTGGGCGCTGCCGGCGCACCCGGTGTGGGCGTGGGCGGGCGCCATGTTCTGGCTGGCGTGCGCGGCCTACCGCCTGGCGCGGTTCAACGTCACCATCGACCCGCTCGCCGACAAGCGCTACTTCGTCGGTCTCGCGAGCCCGGGCGCGGCCGGTGTCGTCATCGCCACGGTGATGGCCATCGGCGACCCGCTCTACGACTGGGCGCCGCTGCTGCCCATCGCGGCCGGCGTCGTCCCGGCAGCCCTGATGGCCTCGTCGTTCCGCTTCAGATCGTTCCGCGACCTGCTGTCGCCGCGGCACCTGCGCATCTCGGTGCCGCTCGCGGTGGTCATCGTCGTCGGACTGATCTTCGTCCCCGGCATCACCGGGATGGTCATCGCCTACGGCTACGTGCTCACCTGCCCGCTCGGCTGGCTCACGGCCCCGCTGCGGCGGCGCTGGTTCGGCCCAGAGGCCGTCGCCCCGCCGCGCACGCGCCTGCCGTCGGTGATCATGCCCCCGGAGGCCGACGAGACCGATGACGACGATGACGACGACTGCGACGACGAGATCGACGTCGACCACGACGATGACGAGCGTTCGCGCGGTTAGGCGGACCTAACTGGAGTGTGGCGGGCAATTACGTCACAATGGTGTGGTGTTTTTCGGTGAGCACGCATCGCGTGAGACGAAGGACGGCGACGACGGCCAGCACGTCACGCCGCTCGAGTCCCGCACGCGCTCCCGGGTGCTGCACATGGTGTCGGCCGACGGGCCGATCACGGCTGCCGAGCTGGGCCGTCACCTCGACCTGACTCCCGCCGCCGTACGCCGCCACCTCGACGCGCTCGTCGAGCAGGGCGCCGTCGTGCCGCACGAGCCCACGGGTGGCCGGCGTGGACGTGGCCGCCCGGCACGCGCGTACGTCGTCTCCGAGATCGGCCACGGCGCGCTCGAGGCCGACTACGACTCCCTGGCCGTCGAGGTGCTCCGCTACCTCGAGGCCAACGCGGGTGCCTCGGCCGTCACCGACTTCGCCCGCACGCGCGTGGCCGCGCTCGAGCAGCGGTATGCCGCCCGGCTGGCCGACGCGGGCGACGACCCGAGCGAGCGCACGGCGGTGCTCGTCGAGGCCCTGAGCGAGGACGGCTTCGCAGCCACCGCCCGCCCCGTCGGGGCCGGGAGCCTCGCCGGGGTGCAGCTGTGCCAGGGCCACTGCCCCGTGCAGCACGTCGCCACCGAGTTCCCCGCCTTCTGCGAGGCCGAGACCGACGCCTTCTCGCGCCTGCTCGGGGTGCACGTCCAGCGCCTCGCCACCCTCGCCGGTGGCCACCACGTCTGCACCACCTTCGTCCCGACCGGTGGGATCGCGCGGAAGAGCGCCGACCCGTCCGGTGTTGCCGCCAGCACGACCCCACGAACCGACACGCTCACGCACGTCAAGGAAGGTTCCTCATGACCACCCACATCGAAGAGCTGAACCCCGGCCTCAAGGGCATCGGCACCTATGAGTACGGCTGGGCCGACAGCGACGCGGCCGGTTCCTCGGCTCGTCGCGGGCTCAACGAGGACGTCGTCAAGGACATCTCCGCGCGCAAGAGCGAGCCCGAGTGGATGACGAAGCTGCGCCTCAAGGGCCTGTCGCTCTTCGGCAAGAAGCCCATGCCCTCGTGGGGCTCCGACCTCACCGGCATCGACTTCCAGAACATCAAGTACTTCGTGAAGTCCACCGAGAAGCAGGCGGCGTCGTGGGACGACCTGCCCGAGGACATCAAGAACACCTACGACCGTCTCGGCATCCCCGAGGCCGAGAAGCAGCGCCTCGTCGCCGGTGTCGCCGCGCAGTACGAGTCCGAGGTCGTCTATCACCAGATCCGTGAGGACCTCGAGGAGAAGGGCGTCATCTTCCTCGACACCGACACGGCCCTCAAGGAGCACGAGGACATCTTCCGCGAGCACTTCGCGACGGTGATCCCGGCCGGCGACAACAAGTTCGCGGCGCTCAACACGGCCGTGTGGTCCGGCGGCTCGTTCATCTACGTGCCCAAGGGTGTCCACGTCGACATCCCGCTCCAGGCGTACTTCCGCATCAACACCGAGAACATGGGCCAGTTCGAGCGGACGCTGATCATCGCCGACGAGGACTCCTACGTGCACTACGTCGAGGGCTGCACGGCGCCGATCTACAAGTCGGACTCGCTGCACTCGGCCGTCGTCGAGATCATCGTCAAGA
>CBHRRQ010000097.1:0-14216 GCA_966081555.1 uncultured Terrabacter sp. | reverse complement strand
GGAAGCCGTCGGCGTAGACGACGAGCCTCGCCTTGGTCATGCCGCCGATGTTCTGTGGTGCGAGCTCGAGGTCGTGCGGCTCGGCGCCGGGCCTGGTCAGCACCGTAACGTTCGCCGTGCCGCCGACGACCTGCTGGGTCGCGAACTGGACCGGGTAGAACGAGGTCACGATGGGGGAGCCGGCCCCGCTCGCGGGGGATTCGCTGCACGCGCCGAGGGCGAATGCGGCCGTGACGGCGAGAGCCGACAGCGCGGCCGGGGGGCCGACGTGCCGGCGGGGACGTGGAAGGGAATGCCTCACGGGCACCATCCTCACTCAAAGTGAGAATGATTGTCAAAATCGGATCCGCGGCACCGCCGCCGACGTCACGCGCCGGGCACGATCCTCACCACGGCGACGGCCAGGGCGAGCACGAGCACCGCGGTGCGCATCAGCCGCTCCGGCAGCGTCAGCCGCTGCCACGTGAGGAAGAGCAGCCACCCCACGAACGCGGCCACGACGAGGAAGGCGATGCCGGCCCAGGGCCGCGGCGCGAGGATGCCGACGGCCAGCAGGGCGACGAGGACGCCGAACGCGACAGGCCGGGGCACGGCGTTCATCCGCTCGACCCAGGGGGCCGACGCATGCTCGACACGGGAACGAAAGCTCAAGGACACCCGACGAGCGTAGGGGACGCGGCGGCATACGCAGGACGCGTGGTAATCCGACTGGCGCCGGCCCGATAACCTGTCCCGCATGGCCAAGCAGACATCCACCGTGGACACCGTCGTCAGCCTCTGCAAGCGCAGGGGCTTCGTCTTCCCGAGCGGTGAGATCTACGGAGGCACCCGGTCTGCCTGGGACTACGGCCCCCTCGGTGTCGAGCTCAAGGAGAACATCCGCCGCCAGTGGTGGAAGGCGATGGTGACGAGCCGCGACGACGTCGTCGGACTCGACTCCTCGATCATCCTGCCGCGCGAGACCTGGGTCGCGTCGGGCCACGTCGGCACGTTCACCGACCCGCTCGTCGAGTGCCTCAACTGCCACAAGCGCCGCCGCCAGGACCACCTGCAGGAGGCGCTCGCGGAGAAGAAGGGCATCGCCGACCCCGACTCGATCCCGATGACCGACATCGTGTGCCCCGACTGCGGCACCAAGGGCCGGTGGACCGAGCCGCGCGACTTCCAGATGATGCTCAAGACCCACCTCGGCGTCATCGAGGACGAGTCGGGCCTGCACTACCTGCGCCCCGAGACGGCCCAAGGCATCTTCATCAACTTCAACAACGTCATGCAGGCCTCGCGCAAGAAGCCGCCGTTCGGCATCGCCCAGACCGGCAAGAGCTTCCGCAACGAGATCACGCCCGGCAACTTCATCTTCCGCACGCGCGAGTTCGAGCAGATGGAGATGGAGTTCTTCGTCAAGCCGGGCGAGGACGCCGAGTGGCACCAGTACTGGATCGACGAGCGCACCCGCTGGTACGTCGACCTCGGCATCAACCCCGACAACCTGCGCCACTTCGAGCACCCGCTCGACAAGCTGTCGCACTACTCGACCCGCACCGTCGACATCGAGTACCGCTTCAACTTCGTCGGCTCCGAGTGGGGCGAGCTCGAGGGCGTGGCCAACCGCACGGACTTCGACCTCGGCACGCACTCGAAGCACTCGGGCACCGACCTCGTCTACTTCGACCAGACGACGGGCGAGCGCTACACGCCGTACGTCATCGAGCCGGCAGCCGGCCTGTCCCGCTCGCTCATGACCTTCCTCGTCGACGCGTACGCCGAGGACGAGGCGCCCAACACCAAGGGCGGCGTCGACAAGCGCGTCGTGCTGCGTCTCGACCCGCGCCTGTCGCCGGTCAAGGCTGCCGTGCTGCCGCTCTCGCGCAACGCCGACCTCTCGCCCAAGGCGCGCGACCTCGCCGCCACGCTGCGCAAGCACTGGAACATCGACTTCGACGACGCCGGCGCCATCGGCAAGCGCTACCGCCGCCAGGACGAGATCGGCACGCCGTTCTGCATCACCGTCGACTTCGACACGCTCGACGACCACGCCGTGACGATCCGCGAGCGCGACACCATGGCCCAGGAGCGCATCGCCCTCGACCAGGTCGAGGGCTACCTGGCGCAGCGCCTCGTCGGCTGCTGAGCCCCTCCGTCCGACCACGGATGCCGTCCGCCCACCTCGGGCGGACGGCATCGGTGCGTCCGGGGCGACCGCGCGTGTGCCCTGCCCCCGTTCCCGGGCGCGGGGGTCAGCCGGGGGTGCGGCCGGTCGCGACGGGCCGCGACGGGTCGCGGATCCACTCGCTCCACGACCCCGGGTAGAGCACGGTGTCGACGCCGAGCTCCGCGAGCGCGAGCCTCTCAGGGGCCCCGGGGACGCCGGCGCCGCCGTAGACGCCGACGGGTCCGTCGCCCGTGGCGATCCCGTCGGTCACCCGCGACCAGTGCTCGCCGAGATCTCGGCGGAAGGTCCCGTCAGCGGTGACCCAGTCGGTCGTGGGGCTGCTGACGGCGCCGGGGATGTGGCCCGCCACGGGGTCGATTGGCTCGGTCTCGCCGGCGTAGCGCTCGAGCGCCCGGGCGTCGAGGAGCAGGCCCTCGCGCGCGAGCGCCGCTGCGGAGGAGGCGTCGAGCGTCGGCAGCTGTCCGGGGCGCACGACGACGTCGCCGTGGCGGTCGTGCGGCTCGTCGGTCGAGACGGGCAGGCCGGCGGCGACCCATGCGGCCCAGCCCCCGTCGAGCACGCGGACGTCGGCGATGCCGAGCCAGCGCAGCACCCACCAGGCCCGCGCAGCGGCATACGAGTCCTTGCCGTCGTAGGCGACGACGCGGCTGCGCTCGGTGATGCCCGCTCGACGTAGCACCGCCTGCACGACCGCGGGGTCGGGCAGCGGGTGCCGTCCGCCCTCGCCGGCGGGCGCCGCGAGCTCGGTGTCGAGGTCGACGAAGAACGCTCCCGGCACGTGGCCCGCCTCGTACTCCCGTCGACCGGCCGGCGTGTTCGCCGTGGTGAGCGCCCAGCGGACGTCGAGGACGACGACGTCCTCGATCTCGTGGGCGAGGTCCGTGGCGCTGATGAGGTGGGTCACCGGGCCATCGTGGCATCCTCGCCCTGTGCCCGCTCACCTGGTCCTCGTGCACGGCTCGCGACTGTCGAGCACCCAGTGGGCGCCCCAGGTCCCGCTGCTGCGCGGCCACGTCGGGGTCACCCTCGTCGACCTGCCGGGCCACGGAGCCCGCGTCGACGAGACCTTCACCATGGACCGCTGCGTCGAGGCCATCGGCGAGGCCGTGGAGTCCTCAGCGGCGCACGGTGACCCGGTCGTGCTCGTCGGGCACTCGCTCGGCGGCTTCGCCGCGATGGCGTATGCCGCCGCCCGTCCCGACACGCTGGCCGGCCTCGTGCTGGCCGGGTCGAGCGCGACACCGACCGGCCCCGGGGCTGCGCTCTACCGCGGCGTCGCCGCCCTGACCGACCGCCTCGGTCCGGAGCGGATGACGCGCGTCAACGACCGCGTGCTGCACCACCTGTACCCGGCCGAGCGCATCGACCCGGTCATCGCGGGTGGCTACTTCTTCGCCCCGACGCCCGCCGCCTGGCGCGAGGTCATGGCGTGCTGCCGGCCCACGATGCTGCACGGCGTGACCTGCCCGGTGCTGCTGCTCAACGGGCAGTTCGACCAGTTCCGGCTCGGCGAGCGGGCCTACCTCAGGGCGTGCCCGACGGCCCGCGTCGAGACGATCCGGAGGGCGGGCCACCTGTCCAACCTCGACCAGCCGGAGGCCTTCGCGGCGGCCCTGCTGCGCTTCGCCCGTGAGGTCGCCGATTCGGCTCACCGCGCCTGATCGGGGACAATCGGGCACGTGACCGACGTGCTGACCCCTGTGACCGAGCCGACGGGCGCGGTGCTGCCGCCCCTGCGCATCGGGCGACACGTCATCGAGTCGCCCGTCGTGCTCGCCCCGATGGCGGGCATCACCAACCGCGCCTTCCGGCGCCTCTGCCGCGAGTACGGCAACGAGGGCACGGCCCTCGCACCGACGCGCGGCGCCTCGGGCGCGACGAGCCTCTACGTCAGCGAGATGATCACGAGCCGGGCGCTCGTCGAGCGCACCCCCGAGTCGATGCGCCTCATCGAGCACGACCCCGACGAGAACCCCCGCTCGATCCAGCTCTACAGCGTCGACGCGGCCACGGCCCGGGCGGCCGCGCGCATGCTCGTCACCGAGGACCGCGCCGACCACATCGACCTCAACTTCGGCTGCCCCGTCCCGAAGGTCACCCGCAAGGGTGGCGGGTCGGCCCTGCCGTGGAAGAAGGAGCTGTTCAAGCGCATCGTCGGGGCGGTCGTCGAGGAGGGCGCGAAGCGCGACATCCCGGTCACGGTGAAGATGCGCAAGGGCATCGACGACGAGCACCTGACCTACCTCGACGCCGGTCTCACGGCCGAGGCCGAGGGGGTCGCCGCGGTCGCGCTGCACGGCCGCACCGCCGCGCAGGCCTACTCCGGCACGGCCGACTGGTCCGCCATCAAGCTGCTCAAGGAGACGGTCACGACCGTGCCGGTGCTCGGCAACGGTGACATCTGGTCGGCCGAGGACGCGCTGCGGATGGTCGGCGAGACCGGCTGCGACGGCGTCGTCGTCGGTCGTGGCTGCCTCGGCCGCCCGTGGCTCTTCACCGACCTCGCGGCGGCCTTCGCCGGCACGACGGCGCGGGTGACCCCGACGCTGGGCGAGGTGGCCGACACGCTGCGCACGCACACGGCATACCTCGTCGACTTCTACGGCGAGGAGGAGCGCGCCTGCCGCGACATCCGCAAGCACATCGCCTGGTACCTCAAGGGTTTCCCGGCCGGCTCGACGATCCGCAACTCGCTCGCGCTCGTCGACTCGATGGCCTCGCTCGACGCGCTGCTGGCGACGCTCGACCCCGACGCCCCGTGGCCGGGCGAGGCCGCCGAGGGCCAGCGCGGACGCGCCGGGTCGTCCCGCACCGTCGCGCTGCCCGACCGCTGGCTCGAGTCGCGCGAGCTCTCCGAGGAGCACCAGCGCACGATCGCCGAGGCCGAGCTGTCGGTCAGCGGCGGCTGACGCTCACTTCAGCCAGACGCTCAGCGGGCCCAGCCGTTCGCACCCTGCGGCGACGGCCGCGTCGACGCCCACCCCGGCCTCCCAACCGACGAGCGGTACGCCGCCCGTGACCGCGCGCGCCGCAGCCGCCGCAGCGGCCCACGCCCGTTCGTCGTCGCCGTCATGCGTGAAGACGTTGCCGAGCCCAGCCACCTCGCCCGTCACGTTGACCACCGCCCCCGCGACGACAGGGGAGTCCGGGGCGTCGGACGCGTGGCCGGCCAGGACGGTCACCCCGGCCACGTCGATCAGCGACGGGCGCAGGATCGCCTCCGCCTCCGGGTCGCTCGCCCACGCGCCCACCCAGGCCGCCATCGCCTCCCGGGTCGTGACGGGCCGCCACGTCGCACCGGAGGGGGCGTCGAGCCGCGCCGACGGGTCGAGCCAGACCCACTCGCCGACGACGAGGCGGGCGAAGTCCTCCATCGACAGGTCGAGCCGCGACCACGAGTCCTTCACCGAGCAGCCGTCGGAGTCGTCGACGCGGGCGAGCACGTCGTACTCGCCGACCGTTGGCGAGAGGGTCACCGCGTCGGGGTAGTAGGGCGGGGTGCGGGTGGCGGCCGTCCAGGCATCGGCGTCCGTCGTCGTGACGACGCCGTGCGAGCGGGCCACGGCATCGCACCACAGGGCGTTGTTGCGGGCTGCCAGGACGATGCGGTCGGTCACGTCAGTCACGCCCGTCATCCTCCCAGCGTCGGTGCCGGCTGGCAGGATCGGGGCATGCGACAGGGTGGATCCGCCGAGCGCCCCGCGAAGTTCTTCGACGACGCCGACGACTTCCGCGGCTGGCTCGAGGCCAACCACGACAGCGCCGCCGAGCTGTGGATGGGTCTCAACAAGAACCACGTCGACCCCCGCGGCCTGCAGTGGGCCGACGCGGTGCGCGAGGCGCTGTGCTTCGGCTGGATCGACTCCGTCGCGCAGCGCATCGACGAGGACGCCGTGCGTCAGCGGTGGACCCCGCGCAAGCCCGGCAGCAACTGGAGCACCATCAACATCAACGCCGTGGCCGAGCTCACGGCGGCCGGGCGGATGCACCCGGCCGGCCTGGCCGCCTTCGAGAGGCGCCGTGAGGACCGCTCGGGCGTCTACGCCTACGAGAACCGCGAGCGCACGTGGCCCGAGGCGTACGAGGCGCTGCTGCGGGCCGACGCGCGCGCTTCCGCCTTCTGGGACGCCGCGACTCCGTCCTATCGCAAAGTCGCGACCAACTGGGTCGTCACCGCCAAGCAGGAGTCGACCCGCGACAAGCGGATGGCCGAGCTCGTCGACGACTGCGCCAACGGGCGGCTCATCAAGACGCAGCGCTACGGCACCGAGCCGGCGTGGGTGCGCCGGGTCCGCGACGAGATGGGGCCGGCCACATAGAGTCGGCTCGTGGGCTACGAGGGGCGGGACCGGGAGCGCTGGGTCGCGGAGGACCCTGCCCAGAAGCGGGCCGACCGCGACGACTTCGCCCGCGACCGGGCGCGGGTCGTGCACTCGTCGGCGCTGCGACGGCTCGCGGCAAAGACCCAGGTGCTCGCCCCGGGTCATGACGACTTCGTGCGCAACCGTCTCACCCACTCGCTCGAGGTCGCCCAGATCGGGCGCGAGTTCGGCGCCGCCCTCGGGTGCGACGCCGACCTCGTCGACACCGCGTGCCTCTCGCACGACCTCGGCCACCCGCCCTTCGGCCACAACGGCGAGACGGCCCTCGACGAGATCGCCTCCGGCATCGGCGGTTTCGAGGGCAACGCGCAGACCCTGCGCATCCTGACCCGGCTCGAGGCGAAGCGGTCTCACCCCGACGGCACGCCGGCCGGGCTCAACCTCACTCGCGCGAGCCTCGACGCCACGACCAAGTATCCGTGGGAGCGAGGCGACGGGCCCTACGAGACAACCAAGTTCGGCGTCTACCCCTCGGACCTGCCCGTCTTCCACTGGATCCGCGACGGCGCCACAGCGCGCGACCGCTGTCTCGAGGCCGAGGTCATGGACTGGTCCGACGACGTCGCCTACTCGGTGCACGACGTCGAGGACGCCATCGCGTCCGGCTGGATCGACCCCCGCGTGCTGCACTCGCGCGACCTCGACGACGTCATCGACGTCGCCGGCCGCACGTACGCGCCCGACCTGGGCGCCGACGCGCTCCGGGCGGCGCTGGAACGCGTCATCGCCTCGGGGGCGGTGCCGACGGCATACGACGGCTCCCGCAGCGACCTGGCGCGGCTCAAGGACATGACGAGCCGGCTCATCGGACACTTCGTGTCGGTCGTCGAGAACGCCACCAGGGAACGGCACGGGCCGGGGCCGCTGTGCCGGTTCGAGGCCGACCTGGTCGTGCCCGACGACACGAGGGCCGAGTGCTCCGTGCTCAAGGCCATCGCCAACCACTTCGTGATGACCACCGACGAGCGCCTGTCGGTGATGTCGGGGCAGCGGGAGGTCGTGCGCGACCTCGTGGAGGCGTATGCCGTCCGGCCCGACGAGCGCCTCGACGCCGCCTTCCGCGCCGACCACGAGAGTGCCGTCGACGACGCCGAGAGGCTGCGTGTCGTCGTCGACCAGGTGGCGTCGCTGTCGGACGTCCGCGCGCTCGCGCTCCACAGCCAGTGGTGCCGCTGACCGGGACCGGGTCGGCGACGAACTAGGATCACGGGCAGCGACAGGAGGCAGATGGCGGGGCTGATCAACAGCGAGGACATCGCGGCGGTCAAGGCGCGGTCGTCCATCGAGGACGTCGTGCGCGAGCACGTGACCCTGCGCTCCGCCGGCCCCGGATCGCTCAAGGGCCTCTGCCCGTTCCACGACGAGAAGACGCCGTCGTTCAACATCCGGCCCGCCGTGGGCGCCTGGCACTGCTTCGGGTGCCAGGAGGGCGGAGACGTCATCTCCTTCGTCCAGAAGATCGACCACCTCAGCTTCTCCGAGGCCGTCGAGCGGCTCGCGCAGAAGCTCGGCATGGAGCTGCGCTACGAGGACGGCCAGCGCCCCCGCGAGGAAGGCCTCGGGCGCCGCAGCCGGCTCATCGAGGCGCACCGCGTCGCCGAGGAGTTCTACACCGATCAGCTGCTCAACGGTCAGGGACCTGCGCGGCAGGGACGCGACTTCCTCCGGGCGCGTGACTTCAACAGCGCCCACGTGAAGCAGTTCGGCATCGGCTTCGCGCCGCGCGGGGGAGAGGACCTCGTCCGTCACCTGCGGGCCAAGGGCTTCACCGACGACGAGCTCGTCACGGGCGGCCTCGCGGGGCGAGGCGCCCGCGGCCTCTACGACCGGTTCCGTGGCCGGCTGGTCTGGCCGATCCGCGACATCACCGGCGACACGGTCGGCTTCGGCGCCCGTCGCCTCTTCGACGACGACCGCATCGAGGCCAAGTACCTCAACACGTCCGAGACGCCGATCTACAAGAAGTCGACCGTGCTCTACGGCCTCGACCTCGCGAAGAAGAAGATCTCACAGGGGCGCCAGGCCGTCGTCGTCGAGGGCTACACCGACGTCATGGCCTGCCACCTCGCCGGTGTCGAGACCGCCGTCGCCACGTGCGGCACGGCCTTCGGTGCCGAGCACATCAAGCTGCTGCGCCGCCTCATGCGCGACGAGGCCGGGCTGGCCCCGGCCAAGGTGATCTTCACCTTCGACGGCGACGCCGCAGGTCAGAAGGCGGCGATGCGCGCCTTCGCCGACGACGAGAAGTGGACCTCGCAGTCCTTCGTCGCAGTCGAGAAGTCCGGCAAGGACCCCTGTGAGCTGCGCCAGTCCGGGGGCGACCCGGCCGTCCAGGCCCTCATCGAGGACGCCGTGCCGATGTTCGAGTTCGCGGCCCGAACGACGATCAAGCGTTTCGACCTCGCCACCGCCGAGGGCCGCATCCAGGCCGTCCGTGCCGTCGCCCCGATCGTCGCGTCGATCCGCGACCGGTCGCTGCAGCCGGAGTACACCCGCGAGGTCTCGGGCATGCTCGGCCTGGACGTGGAGCAGGTGGCCACCGAGGTGGCGCGGGCGGGCAGGCTCAAGGTCGACGACGCTCCGCGCTCTCCGGGGGAGCGAGGCGGCCGCGACGAGGCCGTCGAGCCGGGGGAGTCCGCGGCCGGGCTGCCCGTCCCCGACCGTCGCGACCCGGTGGTGCTCGCCGAGCGGCAGCTGCTCCAGGTGCTGCTCCAGTTCCCGACGGTCTTCAAGCCCGGCGCGATCGACCTGCTGACTCCCGACGCGTTCTCCGCCCCGGCGCACCGCGCCGTCTTCGACGGCGTCCGCATCGCGCACCACGCCGGCGAGAAGGCCAACGCCCGGGCGTGGATGTCGGCGGTCACCGAGGCGGCGCCGTCGCCTGTGGGGGCCCTCGTCAGCGAGCTCGCGGTCGACACGCTGCCGACCCGGATGGACCCCAACACCGGCCTGCCCACCTCGCGCTACGTCGACGAGCTCTTCGACCGCGTCCGCACGATCGCCCTCACCCGGCGCATCGCCGACGCCATGAGCGAGATGCGGCGGCTCGACCACGCCGAGACGCCGGCGCCCGAGCGCACGCGCGAGCTGGGCATGGAGCTGCAGACCCTCCAGCGAGAGCTCGCGGCGATCAAGGCGGGGATGGGCTGATGCCGTTGTTCGAGCGACGTCGTCGCCCTGCGCTGCCGGCCGAGGTCCGTGCCGCGGTGCCGCTCGAGGGCGCCGAGTCGGTGCTGGCGTGGGCGCGCGACGACCTGACCGACGGGCACGTCGTCGCCACGACGCACCACCTGGCCTTCGTCGGCCCCGACGGCACCCTGGTGTGGCGGCGGCCCTGGCACGAGGCCGAGACGGGCACGTGGCAGGGCGAGAGCTCGCTGCTGACCGTCACGTGGGCCGACCGGTCGCCGGCCGTCCAGTGGCGCCTCAGCGAGCCCTCACTGGTGCAGCAGACGCTCCGTGAGCGCCTCCAGGCGAGCGTCGTGCTGTCCGACGAGTTCCGGGCCCCGAACCGGCGCACGGTGCGCGTCGTCATCCGCCAGGACCTCGCGACCGGCGCCCTCGTGGAGCAGACCATCCCGGGCAAGGGGGTCGACGTGCGCGACCCGCGCGTGGCCGCCGAAGCGGCCGAGCGACTGGCCCGCCTGCGCTCCGAAGTCGGCCTCTGAGCGCCCACCGACCTGCGTGCGCACGGCTGCCGAAGAGCGTCTGCGCGACCCGCCGATCCCGATTTCTTGTCGCCGCTGATGCTTTGCTATGGTTGCGCAGCAGCATTCCCCTGTAGCTCAATTGGCAGAGCAGCCGGCTGTTAACCGGCAGGTTATTGGTTCGAGTCCAATCGGGGGAGCACAGCACGAGAAGGGCCCCGACACCATTGGTGTCGGGGCCCTTTCTCCGTCCCGCGCGCACGTCCTCGCGCCGTGCGCCACGGCGCCCGTACGCGTACGGGCGCCGTGTGCGTCAGCGTGCCCGGCTCGTCGCGTCGCCGGTGTGGGCGCCGCGTCCGCCGAGACCGTCGGTGGGTGCGTCCACCGTGCCGGGCCCGGCGACGCCAGTGGCCGGACCCGCCTTCCGGGGGCCACGACCTCGGCGGTTGAGGCGGCGCTCGATCCGACCTGCGAGCACCGTCAGGCCGAAGTTGATCGCGATGAAGACGACGGCTGCGAGGATGTACGCGGGGATGACCGTCGCGTACGCCGTGCCCATGTCGCGCATGCTCTGGAGCAGCTCCGGGTAGGTGATGGCGGCGCCCAGCGCGCTGTCCTTGAGGATGACGACGACCTGGCTGACCAGGGCCGGCAGCATCGCCGTCAGCGCCTGGGGCAGCTGGATCGAGCGGAGCGTCTGCGACGCCGTGAGCCCGATGGACAGGCCGGCCTCGGACTGGCCCTTGGGGAGCCCGTAGACGCCCGAACGGACGAGCTCGGCGATGACCGAGCCGTTGTAGAGCGTCAGGGCGATGACGACCGCCATGAACGAGTTGAGGCTCGCCACGAAGATGTTGTTGAACGCGAACAGCTGGAAGAGGAAGTACATCATCAGCAGCACGGGCACAGCGCGGAAGAACTCCACGACGATGCCGCAGACCCAGCGGATGACGCGGTTCTGCGAGAGCCGCCCCATGCCGAAGAGGATGCCGAAGGCCATCGCCGCCACGATCGAGACGGCGGCCGCCTTGAGCGTGTTGATCAGACCGGGCACGACGTACGCCGTCCACACCTCGGGGTCGACGAGCGGCTGCCAGAGGGCGCCCGTCAGCTGGCCCTGGGCATTGAGCTTCCACAAGACGCCGGCCAGCGTGGCCGCGAGCAGCACGAAGCCGAAAGCGGTCAGGATGGCGTGGCGACGACGGGCGCGGGGTCCCGGCGCGTCGAAGAGGACGTTCTGGGCGCTCATCGCTTCACCGCCAGACGTCGCGAGAGGGACGTGAAGAGCAGCCCGACGGGCAGTGTCAGGACGACGAAGCCGAGTGCGAACACGAGGAACACCGCGACGCTCGCCGTCTCGTTCTCGATGATGACCTTCATCAGTGCAGATGCCTCCGCGACACCGATGACCGAGGCCACGGTGGTGTTCTTGGTGAGGGCGATGAGCACGGAGCCGAGCGGCGCGATCGCCCCCCGGAAGGCCTGAGGCAGGATGACCTCACGCAGGCTCTGCCCGAAGGTCAGCCCGATGGAGCGGGCCGCCTCGGCCTGGCCGAGCGGCACCGTGTTGAAGCCGCTGCGCAGCGCCTCGCAGACGAATGCCGCGTGGTAGACCGCGAGAGCCACCATGGCCCAGCGGATCGCGTTGTCGCGCAGCGAGGTCGCCGAGTTCGGGTCGACGAGGTTGATCTGCAGCACGATGCCCACGCCCGCGAGCGAGAAGAAGACGATGAGCGTCAGCGGGGTGTTGCGCACGATGTTGACGTAGAACGCGCCGAGCCTGCGCAGCACCGCGACCGGTGAGACGCGCATGATCGCGAGGATCGTGCCGATGACGAGGGCACCGATCGCCGAGAAGAACGTCAGCTTGATGGTCATCCAGAAGGCGGCGAGGATGTCGTACTTCTCGAGGATGTCGAACATGTCCCTCCTTCACGCACAAGGGATCTGGCCCGCGCAAGCCGCGGCGCCGGGTGGCGCCGCGGCCCGAGCGAGGCGAGGGGTCAGGAGCAGGCCGCAGGGGTGGGCGGGTTGCCCGGACCCGGCTTGTATCCGGCCGGCCCGAGGTTGGCGTCGAGCGCCTTCTGCCACGAGCCGTCGCTGATCATCTTCTTGATGGCGTCGGTGATCTTGGTGCACTGGGCGGTGTCGCCCTTCTTGACGCCGATGCCGTAGTTCTCCGTGGAGAACGGCTTGCCGACGACCTTGAACTTGCCCTTGTACTGCTCCTGGGAGGCGTAGCCGGCGAGGATCGTGTCGTCGGTGGTGAGGGCGTCTACGCCACCGGTCTGCAGGGCGGGCAGGCACTCCGAGTACGTGCCGAACTCCTGGAGCTGCACGCCGGGGTACTTGTCCTTGACCTTCTGGGCCGACGTCGAGCCGGTGACGGAGCACAGCTTCTTGCCGTCGAGGGCGTCAGGACCCGTGATCGTCGCGTCGTCGGCGCGGACCAGGAGGTCCTGGCCGGCGATGAAGTAGGGGCCGGCGAAGCTGACCTTCTCCTTGCGCGCGGCCGTGATGGAGTACGTCGCGACGACGAAGTCCACCTGCCCGGTCTGGATGAGCGTCTCACGCTGGGCGCTGGGCGCCTGGACCCACGTGATGTTGTCCTCGGAGGTGCCGAGCTCCTTGGCGACGTACTTGGCGACCTCGACGTCGAAGCCGCTGTACTCGTTGCCCTTCTTGAGGCCCATGCCGGGCTGGTCGAACTTGATGCCGATCTTGAGGCTGCCACCGCCGCCGCCTCCGCCGGTGCCGCCGCTGCCTCCGCTGGGCTGACCGGATCCACACGCGGCGAGCGTGAGGGCGAGTGTCGCTGCCGCCGCGACGGCTCCGAGTCGTCGTGCCTTCATTGGGGTTCCTCCCTGGTGGTTGCTCACGGCACGCGGTCCTGCGTGCCGCTACCTGTCGTCAGCTGGTTCAGTGGGTGAGGATCTTGCCGAGGAAGTCCTTGGCGCGATCGCTCTTGGGGTTGGTGAAGAACTCCTGCGGGGTGCCGACCTCGACGATCTGGCCGTCGGCCATGAAGACCACCCGGTCGGCCGCCTTGCGGGCGAAGCCCATCTCGTGGGTGACGACGATCATCGTCATGCCCTCCTTGGCGAGGCCGACCATGACGTCGAGCACCTCGTTGACCATCTCGGGGTCGAGGGCCGAGGTCGGCTCGTCGAAGAGCATGACCTTGGGTCCCATCGCGAGCGAGCGCGCGATGGCCACACGCTGCTGCTGGCCGCCCGAGAGCTGTGCGGGGTACTTCTCGGCCTGGGCCTCGACCCCGACCCGCTTGAGCAGGTCGCCCGCCAGCTTGTCGGCGTCGGCCTTGGACTTCTTGCGCACCTTGATCGGTCCGAGGGTCACGTTGTCGCGGATCGTCTTGTGGGCGAAGAGGTTGAAGGACTGGAACACCATGCCGACATCGGCGCGCAGCTGCGCCAGCGGCTTGCCCTCCTCGGGAAGCGCCTTGCCGTCGATCGAGATCGTGCCGCCCTCGATGGTCTCGAGGCGGTTGATGGCCCGGCACAGGGTCGATTTGCCCGACCCGGACGGGCCCAGCACGACGACGACCTCACCCTTGCCGACGGTGAGGTTGATGTCGCGCAGCACGTGCAGGTCGCCGAAGTGCTTGTTGACGCCCTCGATGACGACCATCGGGTCACGGGGCTCGTCGGGGGTCCGATCGCTCGTCGCCGCAGCGTCGGTTCTCACGTCGTCCATCCCGGAAACCTATCGGCTCCCGCGGTCGTGCTGCACACAAGCGCGCCGAGCGTGCTCGAATCGTGAGGACAGCGGCCCCGCGCACGCAGCGAGGACGGCGGCTCGCGGAGCCGCCTCCCTCGCCGTGGTTCAGGCGCCGGTGCCCGTCGGGGCCGGCGGATCGGTGGGCACGGGGCCCGTCGTCGGCTCGGGTGCCGACGCTGCAGCCTGCGTCGTGGCCGGCGGCGGGTCGCTGGGAGCGGGTGCCGGCGGCGGTTAGGCAGGACCGACGCGTGCCGACGGGGCCACAGCCCTCGGCGG
>CBHRRQ010000096.1:0-14328 GCA_966081555.1 uncultured Terrabacter sp. | reverse complement strand
GCCGGCGCCTTCCTCGGCGTGAACAACACGCTCATCACCGAGACCGTCATGAAGGTCGCCCCCGTCGAGCGCGGCGTCGCGTCCGCGGCATACAGCTTCGTGCGCTTCAGCGGCGGCGCGGTCGCCCCGTGGCTCGCCGGCAACCTCGGCGAGACGTCGATCCACCTGCCGTTCTGGGTGGGCTCCGGAGCGGTCGTGCTCGCTGTCGTCGTGCTGTCGACGGCCCGCCGCATCATCGGTGCCCTCGACGAGGCTCCCGGTCACGGCGCCGAGCCCGTCACCTCCCGCACTGAGGCCGAGGCGCTCACCGTCGGCGACGCCTGACCCTCCGCCCGCAACACACCGAACAGGTCAAAACCCACCGCGATCCGATCCCGGTGGGTTGTGACTTTCACGGTGTGTTTCCGGGGCCTGGGGTCAACGGAGGAGCTGCTCCAGGCCGACGTCGCCGCGTCGCCGTCGGCCCCCGCGGATGTCGTAGGACTCAAGCAGCAGCTCGGCGAGCTCGCGGCGGTCGAGGCGGTCCAGGCGCGCCCACATCGTGACCCGGTAGCGGAAGGTGTCGATGCGCACGAAGGTGTCACGGCGTGCGGCGAGCGCCTGGTCGGTGTCCATCTCGCCTGTCCACACCTGAACCAGCTCGCGCTCCTCGTCGTCGAGGCGCAGCTGTGCGAACGTATGCCGTCCGGCGTACCACGCGGGCGAGCCCTCGTGCGCGACCCCGAGCTCGGCACCCGGCAGCCGCCCGGCAAGCTCGTCCACATCAGCCCACGTCGCCATCGGCGCCTCCTCCCTCGGCACGCTAGCCCTGACGCTGCCGCTCGTGGCCACTCGACGCATACGAAGGGGCCACTCGTGGCCACTCGACGGGTGAGGGGCAGGGGACTTCGGCCCCTCGACGGGTGGGGCTCAGTGGAAGGTGACGGAGCGGCCGGCCTGCATGGCGGCGTACGCCTCGGGGTCGGCCTCGAGCGCGGCTCGCCGGGCGCGGCGCCGGTAGCGCAGCACCTGCACGAAGCCCAGGGCCCACACCGGGTACTGCACCGTCATCGCGACGCGGAAGGCGTCGACGTCCCACGTCGAGGGGCCCGCCGGCGCGACGTGGTCGAGCACCACGCCGACGAGCGCGACGGCGGTGAGCGTCGCGATGAAGCCGCCCGTGTTGACGATGCCGGAAGCGCTGCCGATGCGGGTCGGCGGGTTGAACGTGCGCGCCAGGTCGAAGCCGATCATCGAGCCGGGACCGCCCACCGCGATGGTCACGACCAGCACGACGAGGAGCCAGAGGGGCGCGCGCCCCGGCCAGAGCAGCACGACCGTCCACGCCACGACGGCGGCGGCCACGATCCACAGCACGAGCGTGCTGCGCGAGAACGGGTAGCGCATCGTCAGCGTGCCGATGACCGGGCTCGACAGGACCGTCGTGACGACCATGACCATGAGCAGGATGCTGGCCGTGGCCGGCGCGAGCCCCTCCCCGGCGACGAGGAACGGGAAGCCCCACAGCATCGTGAACATGTTGGCGGCGAACTGCGACGTGAAGTGCGACCACAGCCCGAGCCGGGTGCCCGGGACGAGCCACGCCGCCCGGAGGGTGCGCGCGACGGCTCGCAGGCGCAACTCGTCACGGTGCCGGTCGGCGTACGGGCTGTCCTTGACGAGCACGACGAGCGCGATGCCGGTGACGACCCCGAACGAGGCGGCGACGGCATACGACGGCGTCCACCCGAAACGGTCGAGCGCGGCGGCGAGCGGGCCCGCCGACGCGAAGGCGCCGATCTGACCGAGCACACCCGTCAGCTGGGTGACCATCGGGGTGCGCCGCGGCGAGAACCACAGCGCGACGAGGCGCAGCACGGAGATGAAGACCATCGCGTCGCCGATGCCGAGCAGCACCCGGCACACGAGCGCGGCGCCGAACGAGTGGACGAACGCGAAGCCGAGCTGGGCCACCGTGAGCAGCGTCAGGCCGATGCCGAGCAGCCGCTTCGAGCCGTAGCGGTCGAGCAGTGCGCCGACGGGTAGCTGCATCGCCGCGTAGACGAAGACCTGCACGATGGTGAACGTCGACAGCTGCGAGCTGCTGATGCCGAAGCGCTCGGCCGCCTCGAGTCCGGCGACGCCGAGCGAGGTGCGGTGGAAGACCGCGAGGACGTAGACGGCGATCGCCGCGGCCCACACTGCCCAGGCGCGGCGACCGTCGAGGGGGAAGAGCTGTCCGGGGTGGGTGGTGCTCGTCATCCGGTCTTTCGTCCTCGGTGGGGCTCAGTTGGCCCCGGTCATCGGGATGCTCTTGGCCGGCGCCTTGGGCACGCAGTCGACGATCGCCTTGGCGACGGTCTTGCTCATGTCGGGCTGGAAGACGCTCGGGATGATGTAGTTCGGGTTGAGCTGCTCGTCGGTGACGACCGAGGCGATGGCGTCGGCCGCCTTGATGAGCATCTCGGTCGTGACGTCGGTCGCGCGGGCGTCGAGCAGACCGCGGAAGACGCCAGGGAACGCCAGCACGTTGTTGATCTGGTTCGGGTAGTCGCTGCGCCCGGACGCGACGACCGTGGCGCGCTGCGTCGCCTCGTGGATGTCGACCTCGGGGTCGGGGTTGGCGAGCGCGAAGACGATGCGCTTGTCGGCCATCTCGTCGATCCACTCGGGGTCGAGGATGCGGGGCGCGCTCACACCGATGAAGACGTCGGCGCCCTGGAGGCCGTCGCGCAGCGTGCCGGTGAGGCCGCGCGGGTTGGTCTTCTCGGCGAGCTCGCGCCACGCGGGGGTCAGCGACTCGTCGGCGCGGTTGAGCAGGCCGGGCCGGTCGCTCACCGTGACGTCGGTGGCGCCCGCCGCGAGGAGCAGCTGGACGATGGCCGAGCCGGCCGCGCCGCCGCCGGAGACGACGACGCGCGCGTCGGGCAGCTTCTTGTCGATGATGCGCAGCGCGTTCTTCAGGGCCGCGAGCACGACGATGGCCGTGCCGTGCTGGTCGTCGTGGAAGACCGGGATCGACAGGCGCTCGCGCAGCTTCGCCTCGATCTCGAAGCAGCGTGGCGCGGCGATGTCCTCGAGGTTGATGCCGCCGAAGCCGGGGGCGATGAGCTCGACGGTGCGCACGATCTCGTCGACGTCGGTCGTGTCGATGCAGATCGGCCACGCGTCGATGTCGGCGAAGCGCTTGAAGAGCGCAGCCTTGCCCTCCATGACCGGCAGCGCCGCCATCGGGCCGATGTCGCCGAGGCCCAGCACGGCCGTGCCGTCGGTGACGACGGCGACCGAGTTGCCCTTGATCGTCAGCTTCGGCACGTCCTCGGGGTGCTCGGCGAGCGCCTGGCTGACGCGCCCGACGCCCGGCGTGTAGGCCATCGCGAGGTCCTGGCGGTTGCGCAGGTTGACCTTGGACTCGACGGAGATCTTGCCGCCGAGGTGGAGCAGGAAGACGCGGTCGGAGACCTTGTGCACGCGCACGCCCTCGAGCGTCTCGACGGCGTCGACGATCTCGGTCGAGTGCTCGGCGTTGCTCGCGGAGCAGGTGAGGTCGATGACGAGCCGGTCGGGGTGCGAGTCGACGATGTCGAGGGCCGTCGTGATGCCACCGCTCTCGGCGACCTTGACCGCGAGCGTGCCGATGACGGCCGGGTCGGTGCCGGTGTGGATTCGCATCGTGATCGAGTAGGAGGCGGTGGTGGCGCGGGCACGTTGGATCGACTCAGTCACGGAGCAATCGTCCCACGATCCGAGAAGCGCCCCCGCAACACGTCCGCAGACCGATCAGTAACAAACGTCCGGGTTCCCGGGCTTCCCGACCCCTGGCGTATGCCGCCTCGTGGGCTCCCTTGGCGCCGTTGCGTTTCGGTCGGCCGCCGGACGTCGTCGGGCGGGTTTCAGGGAGGCGGCGGCGCGGACCCGCCCCCGACCGGGCACCGACCCGCACGAACGCGGGGCGCCCCGCGCGACGGCATACGACAATGAGCACGTGACCACCGCCGAGGACACCACCCTGACCCGGGCGTCCGGTCTGACCTCCGCGGAGGTCGACGAGCGCGTCGCGCGTGGAGCCGTGAACCGGCTCTCGGAGCGAACGTCTCGCTCGGTCGGCGAGATCGTCCGCGCGAACGTGCTCACGCGGTTCAACGCCATCCTCGGGGCGCTCTTCGTCCTGGTCATGGTGACGGGGTCGTGGGCCGACGGGCTCTTCGGGCTCGTCCTCGTCGTCAACTCGGCCATCGGCATCACCCAGGAGTACCTCGCCAAGCGCAAGCTCGACCGTCTCGCGCTGCTCAACGCGCCGACGACCCGCGTCGTGCGCGACGGGCAGGTGCGCGTCGTGCCCACGACGGAGGTCGTGCAGGACGACCTCATCGAGCTGCGCACGGGCGACGAGGTGCCCGCCGACGGACCCCTCCTCAGCAGCGCCGGGCTCGAGCTCAACGAGGCGAACCTCACCGGCGAGTCCGACCCGGTGCCGCACGACGACGGCGACGACATCATGTCGGGCACGAGCGTCGTCGCCGGCTCGGGGCGCTACCACGCGCGCCACGTCGGGGCCGACGCGTACGTCAACCGGATCGCCGCCGACGCGCGCCGCTTCACCCGCACCCGCTCGGAGATCCAGGAGTCGATCAACACGCTGCTGCGCTACATCACCTGGGTGATCGTGGCCGCGCTGCCGATCGCGATCTGGTCGCAGTGGCGCACCGTCGGCGACCACGGCTGGCAGCAGGTCGTCATCCGCTCCGCCGCGGGGGTGGTCGGGCTCGTGCCGGAGGGCCTCGTCCTGCTGACGTCGGTGGCGTTCCTGCTCTCGGCGGTCCAGCTGACACGTCGGAATGTCCTCGTGCAGCAGCTGCCCGCCGTCGAGGGGCTCGCCCGCGTCGACGTCGTGTGCCTCGACAAGACCGGCACGCTGACCGCGGGTGAGATCGCCTACGACGACGCAGAGCCGCTCGCCGGCCAGGACGGCGACGAGATCCGTTGCGCTCTGGGGGCGCTCGCCGATGACCCCAACGCCAACGGCACCCTGACCGCCGTGGCGGCCGTGCTCGCCTCACCCGGCTGGGAGCGCACCCGCACCATCCCCTTCAACTCCGCGCGCAAGTGGAGCGCAGCCTGCTTCACGGCCCACGCGACCTGGGTGCTCGGCGCGCCCGAGGTGCTGCTCGCCGCCGACCCACAGCCGAGCCCGCCAGAGGTCATCGAGGAGATCCGTGCGCGAGTCGCCGAGCTCGCCGCGTCGGGGCGACGCGTCGTGCTGCTGGCACGCAGCGACGTCGACCTCACCGAGCCGACGCTGCCGCCCGACCTCACCCCTGCCGCACTCGTCACGCTCACCGAGCAGGTGCGCCCCGACGCCCACGACACGCTCGCCTACTTCGCCGAGCAGGACGTCGCGATCAAGGTCATCTCGGGCGACAACCCCGTCACCGTGGCCGCCGTCGCCCGCCAGGTCGGCCTCGACGCCGGCGAGCCCGTCGACGCGCGCACGCTTCCCGACGACGCCGACGCCCTGCGCGAGGTGCTGGCGCGCACGACCGTCTTCGGCCGCGTCACCCCGGAGCAGAAGCGCGCCTTCGTGCATGCCCTGCAGGCCGACGGGCACGTCGTCGCCATGACCGGCGATGGCGTCAACGACGCCCTCGCCCTCAAGGACGCCGACATCGGGGTGGCCATGGGCAACGGCGCCCAGGCGACCAAGGCGGTCGCCGAGCTCGTCCTGCTCGACGGGCGGTTCTCGCACCTGCCCGACGTGCTCGCCGAGGGCCGCCGCGTCATCGGCAACGTCGAACGGGTCGCCAACCTCTTCGTGGCCAAGAACGCGATGAGCCTCGTCGCGATCCTCGCGGCCGCGCTCGCGTCGCTGCCGTTCCCGTTCCTGCCGCGGCACCTGACGCTCGTGTCGGCCGTGACCATCGGCATCCCGGCCTTCTTCCTCGCCCTGGGGCCGAACCGGCGCCGCTACCTGCCGGGCTTCCTCGGTCGCATCCTGCGCTTCGCCGTGCCGGCGGGGGCCGTCGCGGGCCTGGCCGTCATCGCGTCCTACCTGCTCGCCGGCAGCGGCTACGGCGTGCCGCGCGAGCAGTTCGCGGCGCGGTGCGCGGTCGAGGAGGGCGGGCGCACCGTCGCGGACGTCGCCTGCTGGCAGCCCGGCAGCGGTGCCACGATCACGCTGCTCGCCGTCTTCTTCTGGATCCTCGCGGTGCTCGCGCGACCCTTCCTCGTGTGGAAGGCGGCGCTCGTCGCCGCGATGGTGGGGCTCGCGGTGCTCGCGTTCGCGGTGCCGTTCGCGGCGCAGTTCTTCAACCTCGACGCGCCGGCGGCGCTGCTGTGGCAGTCGCTGGCGATCGGCCTCGTCGGCGCCGCGCTCGTCGAGGCGGTCTACCGGCTCTCCCCGTCGGTGCGGCACGCGCACCACGTCCGCGACTGAGGGTCGACTCGGCGGTGGCGGGGCCGGTCTCGTGGACGCCCTACAATGGGACCTGCACAGGGATCCGGCGTGACCTGATGGGCGGGTAGGCACGCACCCGACGTCGCGCACCCCGCGACCAGATCCGGAGCCGCCCCGTGTCACCCATCGACTCATACCGTCACCTGTTCGGCCTGACCGGCCGCACGTACATCGTCGTCGCCTTCCTCGCCCGTATGCCGCTCGCGATGAGCCAGCTCGGCACCCTCCTTCTCGTGTCCGCGGCCACCGGCAGCTATGG
Source organism: uncultured Terrabacter sp. (assembly GCA_966081555.1). Taxonomy (GTDB): domain Bacteria; phylum Actinomycetota; class Actinomycetes; order Actinomycetales; family Dermatophilaceae; genus Terrabacter. The sequence continues at coordinate 7,636 of CBHRRQ010000096.1, read as the reverse complement.
CGCGGGTGGTTTCTGCGCGGGGGCGCTGGCGGTGGCCAACGCCGCCGGCGCGGCCTTCTGGGGCGCTCGCGCCGACCGGCTCGGCCAGCGTCGCGTCGTCGCCGTGCAGTCCCTCGCCGGGGCGGCCGGCATCGTCGCCCTGCTGCTCGTCGTCAACGCCGGACTCCCTTGGGGCGCAGCGGCCGTCGCGAGCGCCGCGACCGGTCTGGTGCTGCCGCAGATCGGTCCGCTCGCGCGGGTCCGGTGGCGCCCGATCACCGCGCACACGGGCCCACGCCAGCACCGGCTCGTCGACGCCGCCTTCTCCTACGAGGGCGCCGCCGACGAGGCGTCCTTCGTGCTGGGCCCGGCCCTCGTCGGCCTCGGCGTGTCCGTCGCGAGCCCGACTGCAGCGCTGGCTCTCGCCGCCCTCGGCCTCGCCGTCTTCGGCACGTGGTTCGCCTTCCACGAGACCGCGACGGTCACGCACGCGGCGACCTCAGGGGACACGGGTGCCACCGGTCGACTGCTCACCCCGGCGCTCGTCGTGCTGTGTCTCGCGCAGGTGCTCGTCGGGAGCGTGTTCGGGTCGGTGCAGACAGGGACCTCGGTGCTCGCCACGGCCGCGGGCAGCGCCGGCGCGACCGGCTACTTCCATGCCCTGCTCGGCGTCGGCAGCGTCATCGCCGGCCTCGCCGTGGCGGGCCTGCCCGCACGCTTCGGGTTCCCGTCGCGCCTGCGCTGGTTCGCCGTGGGCCTGCTCGTGCTGTCGGCGCCGCTGCTGCTCGTCGGCTCCCTCCCGGCGCTGGTCCCGGTGCTGCTCGTGCTCGGCCTCACGGTCGCGCCCTACATGATCACGACCTTCACCCTCGGCGAGCGCGTGACGCCGGCGTCGCGCACCGGTGCCGCCATGACGGCGCTGGCCGCGGCCACCGGGCTCGGCTACGCCATCGGGGCCGCCCTCGCCGGACGGCTCGCCGACTGGGGCGGGCACACGCCCGCGTATGCCGTGACGGTCGTCGCCGGCGCCGCCGCCGTCGCCTTGTCGTGGACCTGCGGTCGTGTCCTCACAACCGCCATCGCTGCCCCAGTCCCGTCCGACTGACGCCGGGCCGCTCCCTGCCCCGGTTCCCCGCCCCGGCGGAGTTGTCGAGCCGCAACCAGCCATCCCCGGCCCCAGTTCTCCGCCCCGGCGGAGTTGTCGACGGGCCGCCACCCCCTTCCGGCCCGAGTTCTCCGCCCGGGCGAAGTTCTCGGGGTGCAACCAGCCATCCCCGGCCCCAGTTCTCCGCCCCGGCGGGGGTTCCGAGGGGAGCCGCGTCAGCGGGGCAGGCGCAGGCGCATGGCCGGCCAGGCCGTACGCGTGAAGCCAAGGTCCTCGTAGAGCCCGGCGCCCTCCCCCGTCGCGAACAGCTCGACGACGCCGGCCGAGGTGTCGTGGCGCAGCCAGTCGAGCACGCCGACGACGCACTCGCGGGCCAGCCCCTGACGGCGCGCCTCGGGCTGGGTCGCCACGTTGCTGACGAGCCCCCACACGCCGTTCGGGTTGACCGGCGACGGTGTCTCGAAGCGCAGCGTGGCCATCGCACCGGCCACCACCCGTCCGTCTGGCGTCTGCGCGAGGACGACGCAGACGTGCTCGCCCTCGAGCTCGCGCGTGAACCACTCGGCCGCGGCCTCGCGCCATCCGCGGTCATCGACCCCGGGCACCCCCATCGCCGAGAACATCAGCGCCCGCAGCTCGACGACGGCCTCGACGTCGGCAGCGGTCGCCCGCCGCACCGAGAACCCACTCACCGGAACCGAGCTCCCGCGAAGGCGGGCGCGAGCGGAACCGGCCCGGCGGCATACCTGGTCGTGACGGCGTCGGCGAGCTCCCACGCGACGTCGGCGAGCTCCGGGATCGCTCGCCCGGTCGCAGCGGTGCGCAGGAAGCGGAGGGTCCGGTCCGGCATCCGCGGCATCGGCTTGACCGGGTTGGCAGGGGCCGGCTCGCCGTCGACGAGCGGGCCGAGGCACCAGCTGCCGGCGAGCCACGCCCAGGCCTCGGTGGCCAGGTCGAGGTCGTGCTCGAAGTCCGGTCCGGCGACGTCGGGCCAAGCCGGCGAGACGGCCGTGCGCCACCGAGCCAGTGCCGCCTCGGCGGCGGCGGCCTCGAGGGACCACGCGCACCAGCACGTCGGCCACGGCACGCGCAGGTAGGCCGCGTCCCAGGCGATCGGACGCCACAACGCCCACTCGAAGTCGAGCAGCGCCAGCCCGGCGTCGGTGAGCAGGTTGTTGTCGGGGCACATGTCGGCCGCCGAGAGGCTCGTGGCATCGACCCGGAAGCGCGAGGGCACCGACTCGAGCAGCGCGAACGCGCCAGGGGCGACCTCGACATCGAGGAGCGCGGCCAGCCGCTCCCACTCGGCGACGGCGTCGGCCAACTGCCGGGGCAGGTAGTCGAGCACGAGCGGGCCCTCCGAGCGGGCCGCGACCCCCGCGGCGAAGTCGTCCCGGACCTCGCGGGCGGCCACGTGGAGGGCCGCCACCGCGTCTCCCCATCCACCCAGCCCGGCGGCTGCGCGGTCGGGGTCGTCGGCGAGCAGGACCTCGGCCAGGTGGGCACCGTCGCCGAGGTCGTCCATCACGACGAGCCTCGGGTCTGCGCACTCGCCGACCAGCTGCGGCGTGCGGGCCCGGCCCGCCAGCGCGCTGAGCGCCGACGCCTCACGCGCGTACGTCTCGGCCGCATCCTCCCCCGTGTAGCGCTTGACCACGTACGCGTGACCCGCCTCCGCGATCGCCCGCACCACGAGCGTGCGCCGGCTCCCGGGGAACGGCGCCGCGGCGGCCGTCAATGGGCTGCCGACGACACGCGAGGCCACCTCGAGGGTGTCGTCGACGAGCGCTGCGCGATCCGCGTGGGTGCTGCCTGAGGTCACCGGGTCACTGTGCCAGAACGGCGGAAGGGTTCGACGAGACGGGCGTCCGCCAGGCTGCAGCCCCGCCACCTGACGCGCTACGGGACGAGTGGTACGAACAGAAATATTGACGACAATTTCGCCGAAACTGCTTACACCGGGGCACAGATTGACTAACGTCTCTCTTGTAACACCCCCACGGCTGGCACGCACCCCCCCATCCGCACCAGCCTCGAAGGAGCCCCACTTGCGCGCGCAGGTCGGGCTCCTTCGCCTTTCCCGGCCGTGACCGGGCGACAGCCGCGCAGGAATCGCGCCTTCGGAAATGCCCGTGCGCGTACGGGTTCGTCCAGAATGCAGGAGGCCGCACGAGGCTGCGGCCCGCGGTCACGAGGTGGCCGCCAGGTGGGCGCTACAGGGGAGATGGTCGGCATGCCACAGCACGAGCGGTCGCACACGGGCAGGGCGCTGGCGGTGATCGGACTCGGCCTGACGCTGGTGGTGGCGATCATGCTGGTCGGCCTGCACGCGCTGCGGGCCGGTGACCCCGAGGTCGTCTCAGCCCCGACCGGCACGCCCGCGGCCTCGCGCACCACGGCGGCCCCGGCCCGGCCCGCGACGATGCCGAGCGAGACGGACGCCACCGAGATGACGGACTCGAAGTACGGCGGCGCGGACGCCCAGCAGGAGCAGTTCTACGAGTGGGCCGCCCAGCACCAGGTCGGTTCGCTGAACCTGCCGGGCATGGACGCGGCCACCGGCCAGCTCGCCGAGGTGGCGAACGGCTACTGCGACCTGCTGTCCGACCAGCCCGGCGGTTCGGGCGCGAAGGTCACCCAGATGATCCGTATGCAGACCGGGGCGACGAGATCGATGTCGCAGGAGCTCCTCGAGCGCTCCGTCGCCGCCTTCTGCCCGCAGAAGGCGCGCCACCTCGTCTAGGTCGGCCGCCACGACCGGTGCAGACGTGCCGGGACCGACCGACCGCCCGGCTTCAGCGGCTCAGTCGCAGCATTGAACAGCCACGCAGGTCCAGCAGGACGTCCGAGCGCACCTCGGCGACGCGCAGCACGACGTCACCGCAGCCACGGCAGCGCGCGACCGAGCCCATCGCCGAGGCGTAGACGACGAGCTCGGCGACAGCCTGTCGGCGTCCGCAGCCGGCGCACTCGACGACAGCGACCGTGACGTCGACGCCCAACGCCTCGCCGAGCGACCCGGCGAGGACGTTGCCGTCGAGCGGCCGGTCGTGCGCGGCATACGTGGTCTGCTGCTCGTGCGAGTCGGTCATCTCATCCTCCACTCGGCCCGAACCGTTCGGTGCGCACCAGCCGGGCGGGCACACCGACCTCGACCAGCGTGTCGGCGACCGCGTCGACGAAAGCCGTTGGGCCGCAGATGAACACGTCGGTGTCGACACCCAGCTGCCCGACCCAGCCGGTCAGCTCGTCGTGAGACACCCGGCCCGCCGGCCGCCCATGACCCTCCGGGGCCCGGCGCGTGTGGACGAGCTCGATCGTGAGCCCGTCGTCGTGCGCGGCGCGCCGGGCGAGCTCGTCCGCGTAGATGACGTCGGCGGGAGTGCGCACCGAGTAGGCGAGCAGCATCGGCGCCGCGCTGCCCGCCTCGTGGCGCGCCCGGATCATCGCCATGAGCGGCACGACGCCCGACCCGCCAGCGAGGAGCAGGGTCGAGCGCGTGGAACGCGGGTGCCACACGAACCAGCCACCGATGGGGCCGCGCAGCTCGACCGGGTCGCCGACGGCCAGGTCGCGGGCGAGGAAGGGCGACACCTCCCCGTCGGCGACGACCTGCACCGTGAGCTCGACCTGGGCGCCGTGGTCGGGCGCCGCGATCGAGTAGGAGCGCTGTGTCGAGTAGCCGTCCTCCGCCGTCAGCCGCACGTCCACGTGCTGCCCCGGCAGGTGTCCCGGCCAGCCCGGCACGCCGAGCACGAGGGTCACCGCCTCGGCCGTCTCGTCCTTGCGTGACACGAGGTAGGCCGCCTGCCACGTCACCCGCGGCACGTCAGTCGCCTGCGTAGCGCTGCTCGCGCCAGGGGTCGCCGTACTCGTGGTAGCCCAGCTGCTCCCAGAAGCCCGGCTCGTCGTCGAGGAGCAGGTCGATCCGGGTGACCCACTTGGCCGACTTCCAGAGGTAGAGGTGCGGCACGAGCAGGCGCGCGGGGCCCCCGTGCCACGGCTCGAGCGGCTCACCGTCGTACTCGTGGACGATCCACGCCTTGCCGTCGAGCAGGTCCTCGAGGGGCAGGTTCGTCGTGTAGTCGCCGTACGACGTCACGAGCGCGAAATCGGCTGCCGTGTCGACGTCCTCGAGGATCACGTCGAGCGACACGCCCCGCCACGACGTGCCGAGCTTGCTCCACTTCGTCACGCAGTGGAGGTCGACGGTCGGCGTCTCCTGCGGCAGGGCCTGTAGCTCGGCCCAGCTCCACGCGTGCTCGTCGCCGGTCTCGGTGCGCACGGTGAACGACCAGTCGCCGAGCTCGACGTGCGGGGTCGGCCCGGCCTGGAGCACCGGGAAGTCGTGGGTGAGGTACTGGCCAGGCGGCAGCTGCACGTCGTCCCGTTGCCGCCCGCGGAAGCCAGGGGTCACGATGCCCATGCCCGATCATGGCACCCGGCACAGCAGGCACACCAGACGGCCTCACAGGGCCCGCGAGACCAGCGCGGCGCCCTGCGATGCATCCCTGACGGCGCGCATCTCCCCGTGTACCGGGAAACAGGAACGCCCCGGCCGGAGCCGGGGCGTTGCTGGAGCCGCTTGTCGGAATCGAACCGACGACCTATTCATTACGAGTGAATCGCTCTGGCCGACTGAGCTAAAGCGGCTGGTCGTGTTGGCCGCGACGAGCGCGACCGGACACGGAGGTTGAGTATACGCACGACGCCTGCCGGAGAAAAATCGCGGTCGGCGCACCCCTCCCGGCCCTGCTCAGGACTCGCAGACGAAGTCGTTCTCGGGCGCCAGCCGCCGTGCGAGGTAGTCGTCGACGATGCCGTCCGCGCACTCGTTGCCCTGGCCGTACGCGCCGTGCCCCTCGGCCTCGACCGTGACGAACCGGGACCGCACGATCTCACCGGCCAGCGCCTCGGTGTCCTCGATCGGCGTGGTGCGGTCGCCGTCGTTGCCGATGACCAGGACCGGGGTCGGCACGTCGGCGCCGACGAGCAGGGTCTGGCGCAGGGCGCCGGTCCAGCCGCTGCACGGGTCGGGCCGGGGCGGCTGCACGCGGGCCCACAGGGGGTGGTTGTCGAGGACGTCCTTGCTCGGTACGACGGAGTCCCATGGCGACGTCGGCCAGTCGGCGCACGTCACGAGCAGGTGGGTCCGACCGAAGTTGGCCTGCGGGTAGGAGCCGTCCTCGTCGCGCTCGACCATCCCCATCGCGAACGAGGCCAGGGCCTCTCCGTCGTCCTCGTTGATCGCGAGGTCCAGGGCCTCGGTGAGATCGGGCCACGACTCCCGGTCGCGCAGACCCTCGTCGATGGCCATGCTCGCCCAGCCTTCCGTCAGGGCGGGCAGGCTGTCGATGCCGGTCTCGACCGGCCTGCGGTCGAGCCGGTCGAGGAAGTCGACGAGCGTCGCGACGACAGCCTTGGTGTCCGCGCCGAGCGGGCAGTCCGTCACGTCACCGCACTCGCCGGCGAAGTCGTCGACGACGTCGTCGAAGTCGGTGGCCCAGCCGCGGGCGGCAGCATCGACGTGCTCCCTGCTCGGCTCCTCCTCGGCGAGGGCGTCGGGCAGCACCGCCGAGTCCAGCACCATGAGTCCGACGCGGGAGGTGAAGAAGTCCGCGTAGAGCGCGCCGATCATCGTGCCGTAGCTGACGCCGTAGTAGTTGAGCCGCTCGTCCCCGACGGCTGAGCGCAGCACGTCGAGGTCACGGGCCACGGACTCGGTGCCCATGTGGGCCGCGAGCGCTCCACCGCGCGCGAGACAGCGCCGGACCCGATCGACGGGCGCCCGGCGGGCCGCCTCCCGCTCGGCGGCGGTGTCAGGCGTCGGGTCGGCCCCGTACATGGCGTCCAGGTCCGCGTCGCTCACGCAGTCGACGGGATCGGACTCACCCATCCCACGGGGGTCGAAGCCGATGACGTCGTAGCGCTCGCGCACGGCGTCGCCGAAGACGTACGGCGCGTCGTCGACGAAGTCGATGCCGGACCCTCCCGGCCCACCGGGGTTGATGAAGAGCGAGCCGATCCGCTGCGCGGGGATCGACGCCTCGAGGCGCCGCAGGGCGATCCTCGTCGTGGCTCCGCGCGGCTCGGCGTAGTCGACGGGCACCGTGACGGTGCCGCAGTCGTAGAGGTCGTCGTCCTCGCACTCGTGCCAGGCGACCCGCTTGCCGTAGAAGCCGGCGAGCTCGGCCGGGTCGGGGTCGACGGGCCCGGTGAAGACGATCGGCGTCCTCTGCGGCTGCTCGTCGCCGCTCTCGCCGCTCTCGCCGTCCGAGCCGTCCGAGCCGTCCGAACGGTCCGGGCCGTCGGACGCGTCGCGTGATGTCGTCGGCCCCGCCGACGCCTCGTCGGCCGGGCCCGTGAGGGGCGCAGCGGCGAGCAGGAGGAGGCCCGCGAGGATCGCGAGCGAGACGAAGGGCGCGAGCAGCCGGCTCAGCAGGTCGTGCCGTCGGCCGGCGCCGTTCCCCTGAGCAGGTACCCGTCCACGGCGGAGTCCACGCACGAGTTGCCAGCGTAGTAGGTGCCGTGTCCGTCATGGTCGGAAGTGAG
>CBHRRQ010000095.1:0-14554 GCA_966081555.1 uncultured Terrabacter sp. | reverse complement strand
CCGCGCTACCGCCTTGAGAGGGCGGCGTGCTAGGCCGCTACACAACGGGGCCGTGAGCGGTGCCGAGCGGACTCGGCACGAGAAGAAACCTTACCGTGTGGTTTGGATTTCTCCGAATCGGCTCTCCCGGGGGAGAACCAGAGCTGGGGTACCAGGACTCGAACCTAGAATGACGGAACCAGAAACCGTAGTGTTGCCAATTACACCATACCCCAAGGGGTTTCGCTCCGCGCCTGCCTTCCGGCCGGTACGGGGTGAACCGAATGGGAATACTACCGGTCCGCGAGCGGTGGCCCAAATCGGCGGTCGAGCGCGGCCGCGAGCTCGTCCAGACGACGCACCGTCGCCACCTCCTCGGTGGTGCCGAGACCGGCCCGGTCGAGCCAGACGGCGCGCAGCCCGGCCGCCTCGGCACCCAGGACGTCCCACTCGAGGCTGTCGCCCACGCACACGACGCGAGCGGGCTCGACGCCCACGAGGCGGCACGCCTCCACGTAGACGCGGGCGTCGGGCTTGCCGAAGCCCAGGGTGTCGGTCGTGACGACCACGTCGAAGCGCTCGACGAGGTCGAGCGCCTCGAGCTTGACCCGGGTCGGGGCCAGCGCGGAGTTGGTGAGCAGGGCCACGGGCAGGCCGGCGCGGTCGGCCGCGTCGAGCAGGTCCGGCACGTCGGGGAAGAGCCGCTGGGCGCCGCGGAAGGCCGGTGCGTACGCGTCCTCGAACGAGCGGTGCGCATCGGACGGGACGTCGAGACCGAACGCCGTCGCCACCTCGGCCAGGCGCCCGGCCCGCATGTCGTCGAACGCCACGTCGCCGGACGCGTAGCGCGGGAACCACCGCTGCGGGTCGTCGTAGTAGCGCTGGGCCATCGCCCGGTGCTCGTCGGCACGGTGCGGCCAGATGGCGGCGGCCGCCTCGGTGCCCGCGACGACCATCGCCTCCCTGGTGTCGACGATGGTGTCGTCGACGTCGAGCAGCACCGCCTCGACACCGTCGAGGACGGACTCGAGACGCGTGCGGCTCACGAGGGCTGCTCCGTGGGGCCGAAGAGCGGGAGCGCGGGCGTGACGCCGTCCACGACGACGCCGTGCGACAGGCCGGACGCCGACCAGGCCGGCGCCTCCAGGCGGACGTGCTGCAGGGTCTCCCCCGAGTGCTCGAGCACCGACCGGTGGGTGTCGCGGTAGCCGAGCGCCCGCGAGACGCCGAGCGAGCCGCCGTTGCCGACGACGGCCGAGCTGATGGCGGCCTGGGCGCCAAGGTGCCCGAACGCGAGGGCCAGCACCGCGGCTCGCATCTGCTTGCCGAGCCCCCGCCCTCGCGCCGGCGCGATCAGCCAGCTCGCCGAGTCGACGGTGCGCTCCGACGTCCAGTCGGGACCTTCGAGCCACTGGACCCCGACCGGCTCCCCGCCCGAGCGCGCGACGAACGGCAGCGCCCAGTCGTCAGGCGACCACATGCCGAGCGCCCGCCAGTAGCCCTGGGCGAGGACGGCCCGACGGTTCGCGGGCTCGTCGAGTCCGGCATACCTCGTCGCGTGCGGGTTGAGGGCGAGGTCTGCCGGCATGACCCGCGCGAGCGCGGGCAGGTCGGCCTCGGTCATGACCCGGAGGTCGAGGTCTGCCGTGCGCAGCCGTATGCCGTGCAGCGGCCAGACGTCGGCGATCCCGTTGTCGTCCACGTGGCGTCCCGGTCGCGCCCTCAGAGCGAGTCGCGCAGCGACCGCAGGCGGCTGAGCGTCGACGTCTTGCCGAGGATCTCCATCGACTCGAAGAGCGGCGGCGAGATGCGCTGACCCGACACGGCCGTGCGCAGGGGGCCGAAGGCGAAGCGCGGCTTGATGCCGAGGCCCTCGACGATCGCCGTGCGCAGCGCCTCCTCGATGGTCGCGGCGTTCCACGCGCTGCCGGTGCCGAGGACGCCGGGTCCGTGGTCGTCGATGTCGCCGAGCACGCGCAGGGCGGCGTCGAGCACGTCGGCCGCGTCGTCCTTGAGCTGGGCCCGGGCGTCCTCGTGGATCTCGAGCTGGTCGTCGGCGACGAAGAACGGGCCGACGAGCGCCGGCGCCTCGGTGAGCAGCGCCATGCGGGTCTGGATCAGCTCGGCGACGGCCTTGAGGCGCGCGAGTTCGCCGAGCGACTGGGTCTCGCCGAGGATGCCGGCATCGACGAGGTAGGGCAGCAGCCGGCTCGCGAACTCACCGGCCTCGAGCTGGCGGATGTAGACGCCGTTGAGCCACTCGAGCTTCTTGAGGTCGAAGATCGGGCCGATCGGGTTGACCTTCGCCCAGTCGAACGTGCGGCTGAACTCCTCGAAGGTGAAGACCTCGACGTCCTTGCCCTCGGCGTCCTGCTGCGGCGGGTAGGCCAGCAGGGCAAGGAAGTTCACGAGCGCCTCGGGAAGGTAGCCCTGCTCGCGGAACCACGTCAGCCGGGCGGCCGGGTTCTTGCGCTTGGAGATCTTGGACTTGTCGGTGTTGCGCAGCAACGGCATGTGCGCGAACTTCGGCGGCTCGAGGCCGAGCCAGCGGTAGAGCAGGATGTGCTTCGGCGTCGAGCTGATCCACTCCTCGCCCCGGACGACGTGGGTGATGCCCATCTCGTGGTCGTCGACGACGACGGCCATGTGGTACGTGGGGAACCCGTCAGCCTTGAGGATGACCTGGTCGTCGGGCCGCGGCGCCGACACCTTGCCGCGGATGACGTCGTCGAAGACGAGCGGCACGTCGTCGGGGACGAGCATCCGCACGACGGGGGTCTCGGTGAAACCGGGCAGCGCGGCGCGCTCCTCGCGGGTCTTCCCGACGCAGAGGCGGTCGTAGCCGGTGGGCTGCTTCGTCTTCTGCTGGATCTCGCGCATCTCGTCGAGGCGCTCCTTCGAGCACCAGCAGTGGTAGGCGTGCCCGTCGGAGAGGAGCCGGTCGACGTACGGGCGGTAGGTGTCGAGGCGCTCACTCTGGCGGTACGGCGCGAAGGGGCCGCCGATGTCGGGGCCCTCGTCCCAGTGCAGCTCGAGCCAGGCGAGGGTGTCGTAGAGCTGCGCCTCGGAGTCCTCGCGGAAGCGGGCCCGGTCGGTGTCCTCGACCCGCAGGACGAACTGGCCACCCTGCTGGCGCGTGTAGGCGAGGTTGAAGAGCGACATGTACGCCGTGCCGACGTGGGGGTCGCCGGTCGGGCTCGGCGCCACGCGGGTGCGCACCGGACCGCTGCCGTCGGACGTGCTGCGACGGGGCTGCTCGCTCCCGCGCACCTCGACCTGCGCGTCACCCGAGGCGGACCCGGGGAGTGGACTGGACGGCGTACTGGCTGTGTTGTCGCTCATGGTGCGAACAGCCTAGTGGCCGTCGCGAGCGCACCCGTGCGGGTGCGCCCCGCGGTCAGCGCCTGACGAAGGTGTTGGTCAGCGAGCCGATGCCGCCGATCTCGACCGTCACCTGCTGGCCGGCCTCGACGAGACCCACGCCCGCCGGTGTGCCGGTGAGGATGACGTCACCGGGCAGCAGCGTGAAGGCTGCCGAGGCGTACTCGATGATCTTGGCGATGCCGGGGATCATGTCGGCGGTCGTGCCCTCCTGCTTCACGTCGCCGTCGAGCGTCGTGACGATGGAGAGGTCGGCCGGGTCGAGCTCGGTCTCGACCCACGGGCCGAGCGGGCAGCTCGTGTCGAAGCCCTTGGCGCGCGCCCACTGGCCGTCGGTGCGCTGCCAGTCACGCGCAGTGACGTCGTTGGCGATGGTGTAGCCGTAGATGCACTCGGCGGCGTTCTCGGCCTTGACGCCCTTGGTGATCGTCTTGATGACGACGGCGAGCTCACCCTCGTAGGAGACCTCGTCGCTGCCGGTAGGCAGCACCACGGGGTCGAAGGGGCCGACGACCGCGGTGTTGGGCTTGAAGAACATCATCGGCTCGGCCGGGGCCTCGCCGCCCATCTCCTTGGCGTGGTCGGCGTAGTTCTTGCCGATGGCCACGATCTTGGAGCGCGGGATGACGGGGGCGAGCAGCCGCACGTCGTCGAGCATGACCGGACCCTGCCCGCTCGGCTGCAGCCCGACGTAGAGGGGGTCGCCCGCGAGCGGGGTGATGACCTCGCTGCCGGGGTCGCCCTGGACGATGCCGTATGCCGGGTCGTCCCCGGTCGTGTACCTCGCGATGCGCACGGGTCCCACCCTAGCCACAGGGTGGTCCGGGCCCGGGCCGCGTCCGGCGGGCGCACGGGTCGCCGGTCAGAAGGTGCGCCGGAGCCGCAGCTGGAGCGGCCGGCCGTCGGGGTCGTAGACGAGCCGGTAGAGCGGGTCGGCCCACACCCGGGTGAGCCGGCTCTGCTCCGGATCGTCGAGCGGGCGCAGCCGACCGGGCGGGCGGCTGTCCGCGGTCACCTGGCCCGCACCCCTTCGCCAGGACGCCAGCGCGTGGGCGCTCGCGGCGTACGCGTCGAAGTGGTCCTCGAGCGACAGCTCACCGTCGGTGTCGAGGTGCTCGCGGGCGAGCGCCTGCCGCAGGCCGCGGGCGAAGCCCTGGTGCACCACCGCGGCGGACAGCTCGGAGTCGTGCGTCCACGAGCGTCGGTTGAAGTTGTCGGACCCCACCGTGACCCACTCGTCGTCCACGACGCAGACCTTCGCGTGGACGTAGACGGGGGTGCCGGCACGGTTCTCGATCCCGTAGACGCCGACCCGGCCGGGAGCCGCGGCGTGCAGCTCATCGAGCAGCCTGGCGCGGCTGACGAGGTTGGGCGCCCGGCTCACCGCGCCGTCCTGGTCGGGCTGGTGCGGCAGCACCGCGACCAGGCGCAGGTCGGGGGCACGGCGCAAGGTGGCGACGAGCAGCGCGCACACCTCGGCCGACCACAGGTACTGGTCCTCGAGGTAGATGAGGCGCCGGGCGTTGGCGAACGCCTTGGTGTAGCCGCGGGCGACGCTCCGCTCCCCCAGCGGCGCGAACGGGTAGCCGCCGAGCCGCCGCCCGTAGGTACGCAGCAGCTGCACGGGGTGCTCGCCCGTGGGCTCGGGGTCGGGCAGCTGTGGGGGCAGTGCGCGCCGGCGCGGACGGTCACCGCGCACGGCGTCGAGGGCCTTGCGGACGGGCGAGCGGGTCAGGGCCTGCGGGTCCTCCCACCGCTCGCGGAAGACCGTCTCGACGTCGCCGACCACCGGGCCGGTCAGCGCCAGCTGCACGTCGTGCCACGGCGGCCTCGCCCCGTAGACCGCCGCCATCGGCTGCGGCTGCGGGTCACCCGCGTGGTCGGCGTCGTCGCGCCGGCTGTGGCACAGGTCGATGCCGCCGAGGAAGGCGACGTCGAGCTCGGGCCGGCCCGGGTGGCGCAGCACGACGAACTTCTGGTGGTGCGAGCCACCGGTCCGCACGCGCATGTCGAGGTAGCACTCACCGCCGGCCGCGTCGATGTCCTCACCCAGGTGGCGGTTCTCGTCGGCGGAGAAGGCGAGCCGGTCCCAGTGCGAGCGCCAGACGAGGCCGCGCACGTCCACCCCGCGGCGGGCGGCGTCGGCGAAGAGCCGGGCGACCTCGCTGCCGGGGTCGCCGGTCAGCCGCTCGTCCGGGTCGCCACGCCAGTCGACGAAGAGGAGCAGGTCGCCCGCACGCATCCCCGACACCCGCTCCGTGAGGGCCGCGAAGTACGCCTTGCCGTGGATCAGCGCCGTCACCGAGTTGCCCTCGCTCCAGGCGCGTCCGTCGACGTGGCGGGCGTCGAGGCGCGTCCAGGGGTTGCCGCGCTCAGCGGCGGAGAGGTACCAGTCGTCGGCGACCACGGACCGAGCGTATGCCGGGGCGGCGCATCGGGCGGGTCAGCGGGGCCAGACGATCGTGACGTCCGCGGGCGAGCCGGGCGCGCCGCTGCGGCGCGTGCGGTACTCGGGCACCCCCACGCAGGTCCACAGCAGGCCGGCCACGTCCTCACCGAGCAGGCCCTCGAGGTCGGAGTCGCGGAACGTCATGCCCGACGCGGCCGCACCCGACGCGTACGCCATGAGGTGCAGCCGGCCCTCGACGAGCCCGGCGAGCAGCTGGACGTCGCGGTAGTCGTGGTCGTCGAGCTCGGCGAGCCGTGTGCCGCTCATGGCGACGAAGGCGGCGTCGTGGGCCAGGCCCTGCTCGAGGGCCGCTCCGAACAGCTCGTCGCGCAGCTGCTGCTCGCCGAGCGGGCGCACCGGGGCGTCGACGTCGGGCCAGCGGGCCACCCCGGTCGGCGCCCCCTCGACCCCGCTCAGGCCCACCCAGTGCGGGACGTCGATGCCGCGCAGGGAGGCGTTCATCGCGTCGTGGAGCACGTCGCGCGACAGGGTGCGGTCTGCGTGGAGGCGCCGGATCGAGCCCTTGCTCGCGACGACGGCGTCGACGGCCGGTCCCGGTTCGGGGCTCGTCAGGGTGACCGGCGCCCCTCGCCCGATCTCGGAGCCGAGCACGTCGCGCTCGCCCGCCCGCTGGGCCGCCGTCACGAGCGGGAACTCGAGGCCGTCGGCGTCGTGGTGCCCGGCGAGCGCGTCACCGGTCGGGTGGATGCCCGGCGTGCCCGGCCCGAGGGCGACGACGGCGACCGGGAACTCCCGTGCGCCGTCGGCGCCGACGAGGGCGGCGACCTCACGGTCGGCGAAGGTCGTGAACAGGCGGGCCGGCACACCGGCGCCGTCGGCGAGGGCGAGCAGCTGGGCGAGCATCGTGCCGGCGTCCCAGTAGATGTGCCGGAACCCCCGCTCGCGGTAGCGCCACCCGGTGCGCCAGGGGATGCCGGTGACGACGAGCGTGGGGGCGTCGCCGGTCGGCGGCGGACCGACGGTCACGAGGGCGTGGGCCTCGGGGTCGTACCAGTAGGTGCCCGGTGCGACGTCCTCGGCGAGCACCTCACGGTCCACGCCGCGCGGCACCGCGACGTAGAGCTCCAGCGGGAAGCGGGCACCGGCCGACCCGGCAGCACGGAAGAGGACGACTCCCCCGTCGGGACGCGTCGTGCGACGGGTCACCCCGGCCGACATGAACAGCAGGCGCGCCAGGCCGGCGACGTCGAGCCGGGCGGCCGGCACGTCGACGGTGCCCGCGAGCACGGCGGTGGCGGCGGCCGTGGCGGCAGGCAGCTCCTGCGGGAGCAGCGTGCGCTGCAGGTCATCGTCGTAGACCTTGTACCAGGCAGGCCGGCGAGCGACGTCGTTCGGCACGAGGTCCTGCACGAGACGGTCGTCGTCGGGCACCTCGGCACACTCGCGCTCGTGGGAGTAGGAGGTGAGCCGGTGCAGCAGGTGGGTGGGCCGTTCGACGTCCGGAGCCATGGCCACATCCTGCTATGACCGGTCGCCGCGCGGGTGGGTTGTCGCGTGCCATCGCCTACCCTCGTGGGGTGCAGGTGCTGGGTGAGCCGGAGTGGCGTGAGCGCACCGCGACCCACGAGGCGCGGGTCGCTTCGGCGACCGCCGCCCACCTCGAGCGCCGAGCCGACCACCGCAAGCACCCCGTCGAGGACTTCCTCTTCACGTACTACTCGTTCAAGCCGGCGCAGCTGCGCCGCTGGCACCCCGGGGCAGGGATCGGCCTCGCCTCGGGCGCGGAGGCGCCGCAGCGCGACTGGCGGTTCTACCTCACCGAGGGCGACGTGGTGCGGGTCGACACCGACGCGTTCATGACGGCTCGTGGCGACACCGCGCGCTTCGTCCGCGAGCTGCTGCTGCGCACGGCCGAGAGGCCCGGCCGCTTCGGCTGCTTCGGGCTCCACGAGTGGGCGATGGTCTACCGGCTGGACCCCACCGACGTGCGCCACTCGGGCTGGCCGCTACGGCTCGGCACCGAGGGCACCGACGCCGTCGTCGAGAGCCACCAGGTCGCCTGCTCGCACTTCGACGCGTACCGCTTCTTCACCCCCGACGCCGTGCCGCGCAACGCGCTCCGTCCCACCCGCGAGCGCCAGGCGGACCTCGAGCAGCCGGGCTGCCTGCACGCCGGCATGGACCTCTACAAGTGGGCCCACAAGCTCGTCCCGGCCGTCCCCAGCGACCTCGTCATGGACTGCTTCGAGCTGGCGCGCGACATCCGCTCCCTCGACATGCGCGCGGCGCCCTACGACCTCCGCGAGCTCGGCTACGAGCCGGTGCGCATCGAGACGCCCGAGGGCAAGGCACAGTACGCCGCGGAGCAGCGGGCCTTCTCGGTGCGGGGCCAGGCGCTCCGCGCCCGCCTCGTCGAGGCCGTCGACCGCGTCACGGAACGCGTGCCGGCGGCCTGACGCGCCGTCCGGCCGCGTCCCCTCCGGCCGCGTCCCGACCGGCCTGTGAGAGGACCCCCACAAGTTTTTCGATTCCGCACGTATCACCGGGTGGATGCGCCACTCTGATGAGTGTCGGCGAAGGTCCACGGCACGCGCGCCGGCGATATCCACCCCTCGGGGGTGGTGCTGGGCGGGGCCTGGGCCGCCCAGCACTTTCGCGCGTCGCGTCAGGTCTGCTGGAGGCCACGCAGGATGACGGCGAGCCCGACCTCGAAGGCCTTCGCCTCCGAGGTGCCGTCGGGCGTCGCCAGGTCCGGGTCGGCCTGTGAAGCCAGAGCCCGATTCTGCTGCGCCGCAACGGATCCGAGGATGTGGTGGACCACGAGCGTGGCTACGTCGTCACGCTCGGACGCCGTGGCCCCGGCGTCCTGGACGAGCCGCGCGAGGTCGCGCAGGGCGCGCGTGGCACCCGGCTCCACGGCATACGCCAGCCCCACGACGTCGGCGGCGTCGGGCACCTGCACCAGGGCCTCGCGGAGCGCGACGGCCAAGCCGGTGAGGGCCTCGGACGGCGGCCGCTCGTCCGGCGGCGTGGGGATCTCGGCGAGGAGCACGTCCGCCACCTCGACGAGCAGCTCCTGCTTGTTCGACACGTGCCAGTAGAGGGCACCGGGTGCCACGCCGAGCTCGCGGGCGAGCCGCCGCATCGTGAGGTCGCCGAGCCCGTAGCGGCGCAACAGGTCGACGGCCGCACCGACCACCTGCTCCCGGCTGAGCGCCACGTGGTCCCCCGTCCTCGGCGTGCGGGCCAGGCACGGACCCGCGTTGACAGCCGAGCCTAGCGACTCGGCATACTGAACGCCGTTCAAGTTGAACACCGTTCAACGCCGCGCGCAAGGAGCCCGCATGACCCGCCGTTACGACGACCTCGCCGACGCCGTCCTGGCCGGCACCGCTGCCACCGCGGACGACGCCCTCGACGCCCTGCGCGCGACCGACGAGGAGCTGCTCTCACTCGTGACCGCCGCGGCGCGCCTGCGCCGCAAGCACTTCGGCAACACGGTGAAGGTGAACTACCTCGTCAACCTCAAGTCCGGCCTCTGCCCCGAGGACTGCCACTACTGCTCGCAGCGCCTCGGCTCGCAGGCCGACATCCTCAGGTACACGTGGCTGAAGCCCGACGAGGCCGTCGAGCAGGCCGAAGCCGGGCTGCGGGGCGGGGCGACGCGCATCTGCATGGTCTCGAGCGGCCGCGGCCCCACCGACCGCGACGTGGACCGAGTGGCCGGCATGGTCGGCGCCCTCAAGCAGGAGCACCCCCACGTCGAGGTCTGCGCGTGCCTGGGCCTGCTCAAGGACGGCCAGGCCGAGCGCCTGCGCGCGGCCGGGGTCGACGCGTACAACCACAACATCAACACCGCCGAGTCGCACCACGACGACATCGTCACGACCCACACGTACGCCGACCGCGTCGACACCGTCACCAAGGCCAAGGACGCCGGGCTCTCGCCGTGCTCCGGCCTCATCGCCGGGCTCGGTGAGAGCGACGAGCAGCTCGTCGAGGCGCTCTTCGCGCTGCGCGACCTCGGCTCCGACTCGATCCCGGTCAACTTCCTCATGCCGTTCGACGGCACGCCCTTCGAGGGCACGTGGGAGCTGACGCCCGGACGGTGCCTCCGCATCCTCGCGATGGCCCGGTTCGTCTGCCCCGACAAGGAGATCCGCATCGCGGGAGGCCGCGAGATGCACCTGCGCTCGCTGCAGGGTCTCGCCCTCCACGTCGCGAACTCCATCTTCCTCGGCGACTACCTCACCTCCGAGGGACAGGCCGCGGAGGCCGACCTCGAGCTGATCCGCGACCACGGTTTCGTCGTGCTCGGCGCGAACGCCGCAGGGGCGGCCGCACCTGCCGGAACGACCCACGACCCCACCAAGCGCCGACGCGGCGCCGGCACCGACGTCCCCGCCAATGCCTGAGCCCGTCGGCTCCCCTCTCGCGGCACGCGACCGCGGGCTCGTCTGGCACCCCTACGCCCCGCTCGACGGCCCCGAGCCGTATGCCGTGGAGCGCGCCTCCGGGGTGCACCTGACCCTCACCGCCCCCGACGGCGAGACCTTCGAGGCCGTCGACGCCATGGCGTCGTGGTGGTGCGCCGTCCACGGCTACCGTCACCCCGCCCTCGACGCCGCCGCCCACGAGCAGCTCGACCGTTTCAGCCACGTCATGTTCGGTGGCCTCACCCACGAGCCGGCCGTCACCCTCGCCGAGCGGTTGACGGCGGTGGCACCCGGACCGATGGCCCACGTCTTCTACGCCGACTCCGGGTCGGTGTCGGTCGAGGTCGCCCTCAAGCTGGCGCTGCAGTACCAGGCGGCACAGGGCCGCCCGGCCCGCCAGCGCTTCCTCACCGTGCGCGGCGGCTACCACGGCGACACCTTCGCCGCCATGAGCGTGTGCGACCCGGTCGACGGGATGCACTCCGCGTTCCCGGGCGCCCTGGCCCGGCAGGTCTTCGCCCCGCGGCCACCGGCCGCCCGTCTCGTCGTCACGGTCGACGGCGAGGAGCGCTGGGAGACGGACGAGTCCGCTCTCGAGGCGTGGGTCGCGGAGGTCCGGGCGCTGGCCGTGACCCACTCCGACGAGCTCGCCGCGGTCATCCTCGAGCCGGTGCTGCAGGGTGCGGGCGGCATGCACGTCTACCACCCCGACTGCCTGCGCGAGCTGCGTCGCGTGGCCGACGAGCACGGCCTCCTGCTCGTCGTCGACGAGATCGCGACCGGGTTCGGCCGCACGGGCCGGCTGTTCGCGTCCGAGTGGGCCGGCGTGTCGCCCGACGTCATCTGCGTGGGCAAGGCGCTGACAGGTGGATACCTCACTCTCGCAGCGGTGCTCACCACCCGCGAGGTGGGCGATGCCATCACCCGATCCGCGTTCAGGGCACTGCTGCACGGCCCCACCTTCATGGCCAACCCACTGGCCTGCGCCGTCGCCAACGCGTCGCTCTCGCTCGTCGAGCAGGGCTGGAAGGACGACGTCCCGCGGGTGGGGCGCCTGCTGCAGGAGCACCTCCTGCCGGCCGCCGACCTCCCCGCGGTGGCGGACGTTCGCACTCTCGGAGCCGTCGGCGTCGTCCAGCTCGGCTCTGCGGTCGACGTGAACGCCGTGACCCGGGCGGCCCTGCGCCGCGGCGTGTGGGTGCGACCGTTCCGCGACCTCGTCTACACGATGCCGCCCTACGTCTGCTCCGACGACGACGTCCGCACCATCGCCGACGCGATCGTGGGCGCGGTCTGGGAGGTGCACGGGTGAGCGACCGCTGGGACTCGTGGCTGCGCGAGCGGGCAGCGCTGCGCGCCGAGCGCGGCGTCGAGCGCTTCGACCCGGTGCTGCGGCTCGGCGGTCGCGGGGCAGCCACGCGCGACCCGCTCGACCTCGCCTCCAACGACTACCTCGGGCTCTCCCGTGACGGCAGGGTCGTCGCCGCCGCCCACGACGCGCTGGACCGCTACGGGACGTCGGCCACGGCGAGCCGCCTCGTCACCGGGACCCTCCCCGTGCACCGCGACCTGGAGGCGGCCCTGTGCCGCCTCACCGGGCAGCCGAGCGCCCTCGCCTTCTCCACGGGGTATGCCGCCAATCTCGGCGTGCTGACCGCGATGAGCGGGCGCGGGGCGGAGATCCTGCTCGACGCGCACGCCCACGCCTCACTGCACGACGCCGCGCGGATGTCGCGCGTGCCCCACGCGACGTTCACCCACAACGATCCGGACGCCCTCGACCGCGAGCTCGGGCAGCGGGCGGGGCGACGCGTCGTCGTCGCCGTGGAGTCGATCTACTCGGTGCTCGGCGACGCCGCCCCGCTGACCACCCTCCTCGAGGTGTGCCGACGCCACGACGCCCTGCTCGTGGTCGACGAGGCGCACGGCATCGGCGTCGCCGGTGACGGGCAGGGGCTCGTTCACGAGCTCGACCTGGCCGGGGCGGACGACCTCGTGGTCACCGTGACCCTGTCCAAGGCCCTCGGCTCGCAGGGCGGCGCCGTGCTCGGCTCCACCGCACTGCGCAACCACCTCGTCAACGCGGCGAGACCGTTCATCTTCGACACGGGCCTGGCGCCGGCGGCAGCAGGTGCTGCTGCGGCGGCCGCGGACATCGTCCTGGACGAGCCCTCCCTCGCGGCGTCCGTGCGGTCCAACGCTCGGGTCATCGCGACCGCCTGCGGCATCGGCCAGGCGGCCGGCGCCGTGCAGTCGCTGCCGATGCCGTCGCCGGACGCCGCGGTCGCCGCCTGCCTCGCCCTGCGCGCGCAGGGCGTGCTCGTCGGGTGCTTCAGACCGCCCAGCGTGCCGGACGGCGTGTCACGGCTGCGGGTGACGGCACGGGCGGACCTTGCCGGGGACGACCTGCTCCACGCCGCCCAGCTCGTCGCCTCGACAGCCCGTGACCACGCCGGGCCGGGACAGGGCGACGGGGCCGTCGAGGGGCCACGGGCGGAGGACGCTCCCTCCCCCGTCCGTGGCCTCCCGAAGGTCGCGGCGGTCGAGGGCATGCCGGACCCCGCGTCGTCGCCGCTCACCCAGATCCCACCCCACGACACCGATGGCTGAGCCGCGGCTGCCGCGGGTCCTCGTCGTCACCGGCACCGACACCGACGTGGGCAAGACGGTCGTCACGGCCGCGGTGGTGGCCACCCTGGCCGGGGCCGGGCTCGCCGTCGCGGCCTACAAGCCGACGCAGACCGGCGTCGCGCCGGGTGAGACCGGCGACATGGGCGAGGTCGAGCGGCTCACGGGTGCTCGCACGGCGGAGGGCACGCGGCTCCTCGCGCCCATGGCGCCCCGACCTGCGGCGCAGCTCGAGGGCGCGACGCTGCCGACGCTCGAGCACCACCTCGAAGCCATCGCCGACCTCTCGGACCGGCACGACGTCGTGGTCGTCGAGGGAGCAGGTGGCCTGCTGGTCGAGCTGACCGACGCGGGCGAGACCCTGGCCGACCTCGCCGCGGCCGTGCCCGACAGCAGCACGCTGCTCGTGGCACGGAGCGCGCTGGGCACCCTCAACCACACCATGCTCACCCGAGAAGCGTTGTCGCACAGGGCCATTCGACTGCTCGGGGTGGTCATCGGCTCCTGGCCGGCAGACCCCGACGTCATCGAGACGACGAACCGCGACTACCTCACGGCCCTTCCCGAGGGGCTCCTCGGGACGGTGCCGCAGGGTGCTCCCGCGCTGCCTCCGGGCGCCTTCCGGCACGCGGCGCCCGGCTGGCTGCCCGGGGTGGCCGTCGCGGCGGGTGCGCCTCAGCGGCGGGGCACGCCCTGACGCAGCAGGCCGTGCACGATGCCGTCGGTGAGGGCCCGCCAGGACGCCGCCAGGATCGAGCCCGCGACC
This sequence comes from uncultured Terrabacter sp., assembly GCA_966081555.1. GTDB lineage: Bacteria > Actinomycetota > Actinomycetes > Actinomycetales > Dermatophilaceae > Terrabacter. The sequence goes on along the minus strand of CBHRRQ010000095.1, from coordinate 954 downwards.
CCGATGGTGTCCCATGACGTCTCGCCGTCGGAGGTCTCGATGAGCACGCGCGTCACGGCGTCCGTGCCGTGTGAGGCGTCGAGGATGCGCACCTTGAAGTCGATGAGCTCGATCTTCTCGATCTCGGGGTAGGCGCGGCTCAGGGCCTCGCGCAGCGCGTGGTCGAGCGCGTTGACCGGGCCGTTTCCCTCGCCCGTGGCGATGAGCCGAGAGCCGTCAGCGCGCAGCTTGACGGTCGCCTCGGACGTCGCGTCGCCCTCACCCGACGAGTCGGTGATCACCCGCCACGACTCGACCTCGAAGTAGTCGGTGCAGCCCGGCTCGAGCGCCTCGCGGAGCATCAGCTCGACCGTGGCGTCGGCGGCGTCGAAGGTCCACCCCCGCAGCTCGAGGTCCTTGACCTCGGCGAGCACCCTCGCCACGACGTCGGGCCGGTCGGACAGGTCGAGACCGGCCTCGCGGGCCTTGAGCTCGATGCTCGCCCGGCCGGCCATGTCGGAGACGAGGGTGCGCATGCCGTTGCCCACGAGGGCGGGGTCCATGTGCTGGTAGAGGTCGGGGTCGACCTTGAGCGCGCTCGCGTGCAGGCCGGCCTTGTGCGCGAAGGCGCTCGCCCCGACGTAGGGCTGACGGCTGTAGGCAGGGACGTTCGTGACCTCGCTGATGGCGTGCGCGATGTGCATGGCCCGCCGGAACGAGTCGACCTCCATCGCGTCGAGACCGAGCTTGAACTGCAGGTTGGCGGCCACGGTCACGAGGTCGGCATTGCCGGTGCGCTCGCCGTATCCGTTGACCGTGCCCTGCACGTGCGTCGCCCCCGCGCGCACCGCGGCGACGGAGTTGGCCGCCGCGCAACCGGTGTCGTTGTGGCAGTGCGCCCCGACGCGTGCACCGGTGGCGGCGATGACGTCGGCGACGACCTCCTCGACCTGGTGCGGGAGCATGCCGCCGTTG
>CBHRRQ010000094.1:0-14634 GCA_966081555.1 uncultured Terrabacter sp. | reverse complement strand
GGCCTCGGTGGCCGTCACGACGAACGAGGCGGTGCGCACCACGCCGCGGTGCTGGAAGTCGAGGTGGAGGCGGTAGCCGCCGGCGCTCGGCACCGTCGTGTGGAACGCGACCTCGGGGCCGGCCGTGGTGCGACCGTCGCCGGGCTCGCCGTCCGGGTGGACGTGCAGGTATGCGAGGTCGCCGTCACGGAGGGCCACGAGGTGGCCGTACGCGCCGAGGTAGGGGTCGAGGTCGGTGACCGGCCGGCCGGCCTTCGTGACGGTGAGGCCGAGGCGGGTGTCCCGGCCCGCCACGAGGTCGCCCGTCAGCGTCACCGTGTAGCCGTCGACGACGGCGGTGCGCGAGGGCGCAGCCGCGAGGGCCGGCTCGAAGGCGCCGGCCACGGACAGGTCGCTGCCGAGGGTGAGCGCCTCTCCGCCCGAGGCCTTGAAGTCGGCGAAGAGCCGCCACGTCCCGGGGGTCAGGTCGAGGGCGGTCGTCCACGTGCCGTCGGCCCCGAGCGTGGGGTGCACGTGCTGGAAGCCACTCTGGTCGCGGCGCACCGCGATGAGGTGCAGCTGCTTCTCGTGCTGGACGTCGAACGACGTGACCGCGGTGCCGCCGGGCCCCGTCACGGTGAACGACAGGGGGACCGCCCGGCCGGCGACGGCCTTCGCGGAGGCGAGGCGCAGCGCGTAGCCGTCCTGCGCCACGGCGAGCCCGCCGGGCAGGGCGGCCGAGGCGGGCGAACCGGCTCGGGAGTCACCTGGGCCGTGACCGGTGTCGGCCGTGGCACCGTGACCGCCTGCTGCATGTGGCGTGGCAGTGTCCGTCGCACCCGTGGGCCCGACGGTCGAGCCGACCGCAAGGGCTCCGCCGAAGAGCGCGCCCAGTCCGAGCACGAAGCCGGCCACCCGGGACGGCGTGCCCAGCCGGGCGACTCGATCTCCGACGCTCATGACGCACCCGCGAGCTCGTAGCCGGCCTCCTGGACGGCGGCGCGCACGTCCGCCTCGTCGACGACACCGTCCGAGGTGAGGGTGAGGCGTCCGGTCTCGAGGTCGACCTCGACGCCCTCCACCCCGGCAAGGGCACCGACCTCCTCGGAGACGGACGACACGCAGTGGCCGCAGGTCATTCCGACGACGGTCCAGGTGCTGGTGGTTTGGCTCATGGTGGTCCTTCCGGTGGAGCTGCTGTTGGGCCGATACCTATGGGGGGTATCTGCGACCCACCATAACCCACCTCTCGGCATACCCGCTAGGGGTATCTTCAGCCGCCCGTCCCACGACCACGCCGCGTCGCTCCTGTCGCGCCCGCGCGCTCCGGGCTACCGTGCTGTGGCATGGCGCGATCCCGCAGGGCCCGGCTGGTCGATCTCGACGAGATCGCCCTCGCCCTGCCCGAGGTCACGCGCGACCCACCGCAAGGCGGCCGACCGGCATACGCAGTGAGGGGCCGGACGTTCGCGTTCGCGAGAGGCCCCCGCAAGGACGCCTTCGACCCCGAGACCGGCGAGCTCTACGACGACGTGCTGGCCTTCACGTGCACAGCGGAGGACAAGGAGGCCATGGTGGGTGACGAGGCGAGCCCGTGGTTCACGACGCCGCACTGGAACGGCTACAACGCCGTGCTCCTGCTCGAGCGCGACCTGCCGAAGGTGACCGTGGCCGAGCTGCGCGAGGTGCTCACCGACGCGTGGCTCACCAAGGCACCGAAGCGGCTCGCCGCCACCCTCGCGAAGGAGCAGGAGTGAGCCGCGGCGTGGTCCGGAATACCCCGCCTGGGTATGCTGTTGCCGACGGAGAGGAGGTGGCGACGTGCCCGGATACACCGGCAGCAAGGACGACTACCTGAAGCGGCTGCGCCGCATCGAGGGGCAGGTGCGCGGTGTGCAGAAGATGGTCGACACCGACACCTACTGCATCGACATCCTGACCCAGGTCAGCGCCATCACCAAGGCCCTCCAGGCCGTCAGCCTCGGGCTGCTCGAGGACCACGTCTCGCACTGCGTCGTCGACGCCGCCCGCGAGTCCGACGAGGCTGCCCAGGAGAAGGTGCGCGAGGCCGCCGACGCCATCGCCCGCCTCGTCCGCAGCTGAGACAACCCCAGAACCGAGCCCGACCGCCGAGGAGGCACCCGATGAGCACCCAGACCGAGATCACCGTCGCCGGCATGACGTGCGGGCACTGCAGCGCAGCAGTCAGCCAGGAGCTGTCGGCCCTGCCGGGCGTCATGGCGGTTGCCGTCGACCTGCACGCCGGCGAGGACTCCCCCGTCACCATCACGAGCGAGGCCCCCCTCGACCCGGCGGTCGTCGCCGACGCCGTCGCCGAGGCGGGTTACAGCGTCCGATGACCGAGGGGCGGGCTCCGGTGACGCCCGACGAGGCGACCCATGAGGAGGTCCGGCTCGCCATCACCGGCATGACCTGCGCCTCCTGCTCCGCGCGCATCGAGCGCAAGCTGTCCAAGGTCGCCGGCGTCGAGTCCGCCACCGTCAACCTCGCCACCGAGAAGGCGCTCGTCTCCTTCTCCACCCCCGTGACCGTCGACCAGATCGTGGCCGAGGTGCAGAAGACCGGCTACGGCGCCAGCGTCATCGGTGCGGCCGCGCCCCCGAGCCCGTATGCCGTGCCGCCCGAGGCCGCGCGCCCTGCGGCGGGTGCGCTGCTCGAGAAGCTGCGCGCCCAGGAGCTCGCCCGGCAGAAGGTCCGCCCCGAGCAGGCCGCCAGGACGACGACGTCGAACGGGCACGCGCCGCACGCCGCGCCCGGAGGCTCGTCGGGATCCGCGCCCGACGGCGGAGGCCACCACCCCGGCGGCCGATCCAGCCAGGCCGGCCACGACGCCCACGTCGCGCAGGACCCCGGCGACCACCTCGGTCACACCCCGGCCCAGGACGTCATCCGGCCGCGACTGGTCGCCGCCGTCGCGCTCACCGTGCCGGTGCTCGTGCTCGCCATGGTGCTGCCGTCGCTCGGGGTGAGTCCCTGGCTGCAGCTGCTGCTGTCGACACCGGTGGTGCTCTGGTGCGCGTGGCCGTTCCACCGGGCTGCCGCCGTCAACGCCCGACACCTCGCCTCGACGATGGACACCCTCGTGTCGCTGGGCGTCGCGGCGGCCTACGGCTACTCCGTCGTCGAGCTGCTCACCGGGGCCGGCGACGAGATGCACCTCTACTTCGAGGTCGCCGCCGTCGTGACGACGTTCCTGCTCGCCGGCCGCTTCCTCGAGGCGCGCGCCAAGGACTCCGGCAAGGACGCCCTGCGCTCGCTGCTCGACCTCGGCGCCAAGGACGTCGCCGTGCTGCGCATCGACCCGCAGACCCGCATCACCAGCGAGACCCGCGTGCCCGTCGAGCAGCTCGTCGTCGGGGACCAGTTCATCGTGCGTCCCGGCGAGAAGGTCGCGACCGACGGCGTCGTGCTCGACGGGTCCAGCGCCGTCGACGCCAGCCTCGTCACCGGCGAGTCCACCCCCGTCGACGTCGGCCCGGGCGACCCCGTCACGGGCGGTTCGGTCAACACGACCGGCCGCATCGTCGTCGAGGCCCGCCGGGTCGGTGCCGACACGATGCTCGCCGGCATCCAGCGGCTCGTCGAGGCCGCGCAGACGGGCAAGGCCAGGGTGCAGCGGCTCGCCGACCGCGTGTCAGCCGTCTTCGTCCCGGCGGTGCTCGTCATCGCGCTCGTCACGTTCGTCGCCTGGCTCGCCACCGGCCACGACCTCGCACGGTCGGTCGCCGTCGCCGTGACCGTGCTCATCATCGCCTGCCCCTGCGCGCTCGGTCTCGCGACGCCGACGGCCCTGCTCGTCGGCACCGGCCGCGGCGCGCAGCTCGGCACCCTCATCAAGGGCCCGCAGGTGCTCGAGGATACCCGCCGCGTCGACACGGTCGTGCTCGACAAGACGGGCACCGTCACCACGGGCGAGCTGCGGCTGCGCAGCATCGCGGTGCGCGGCCGGCTCTCGAAGAAGGCCGCCCTCACGGCAGCGGCCGCGGTCGAGCAGGGCAGCGAGCACCCCATCGCGCGGGCGATCGTCGACGGCGCGGCCCTGGCCCGCATCGACCTGCCGCGCATCCGCGACTTCCAGTCCAACCCCGGCGAGGGTGCGAGCGCCCGCATCAAGGACACCGAGGTGACGGTGGGCAAGGCGGCGCTCTTCGAGAGCGTCGACCCCACCCTCGTCGAGCACGCCTCGCGCCAGGCCGGCAGCACCGTCTTCGTCGGCTGGGACGGCGTCGCCGAGGCCGCCCTCACGGTCGAGGACACCGTGCGCGACACGTCGAAGGCCGCCGTCGACCGGCTGCGCGCGCTGGGTCTCACCCCCTACCTGCTGACCGGCGACAGCGCCTCGAACGCGCGCAGCGTCGCCGAGCAGGTCGGCATCCCGGCGTCCCACGTGCGCTCAGAGGTGATGCCCGCCGACAAGCACCGGATCGTCACCGAGCTGCAGCAGCAGCACCAGGTCGTCGCGATGGTCGGCGACGGCGTCAACGATGCCGCGGCCCTCGCTCAGGCGGACCTCGGGCTCGCGATGGGCTCGGGCACCGACGTCGCGATGGACTCCGCCGACATCGTGCTCGTGCGCCCCGACCTCGACGCGGTCGCCGACGCCATCGGCCTCTCGCGGCAGACGCTGCGCGTCATCAAGCAGAACCTCGCCTGGGCCTTCGGTTACAACGTGGCTGCGATCCCGCTCGCCGCCTTCGGGCTGCTCAACCCGATGGTCGCCGGCGCCGCCATGGCCCTCTCGTCCGTGCTCGTCGTCACGAACTCGCTGCGCCTGAAGCGCTGGCCGGGCTGACGGCATACGCCCGCGGGTTGGCCCGGGGACGACGAACGGCGGCCACCCACGTGGGGTGACCGCCGTCGCGTGCGAGCTGAAGGGCTGGGTCAGATGGTGACCTTGCCGTTCGGGGTGTCGAAGGTTACCGACAGCAGACCGGGCGTGCCGTGCGGCGCGACGAAGGTGAAGTCGATGCCGCCCTTGTCGAAGGTGTCCTCCGGGCCGAGCCACTCGCGCACGCGCTTGGGGTCGCCGGCGATCTGGAGGTTGTCGATCGAGACGGCCGTGTCGGCGCCCGCGGACGGGTGGACCGTCATGTCGTCCCACTCGATGAAGTAGGGCACCTGCGGGTCGGCCATGAGGCCCTTGATGCCGAGCTGGCGCCACTTGAGCTCGGTGCCGTCGGGACGGTGCCGGTTGCCCGGGACGGACTCGCGGCCGAGGCGCTGCTCGACGACGGAGATGTCGTCGACCGCGACGACCCACCCGAGCCAGCCACCGCCGGCCTCGGACGCGGCGCGCACGGCCTGGCCGAACGGGGCCTTGTCGGACGCCGGGTGGTCGAGCACCTCGACGACCTCGAGGTAGTGGTCCTTGGCCAGGGGGAAGATCACGTTGCGCGTGCCGAAGCGGGGGTGCACCCCGCCGTCGACCGCGGCGACGCCGATGAGCTTCGACAGCCGGTCGGCGGTGGCCTTGAGGCCACCGGCCTCTGCTGCATAGGAGACGTGGTCAACTCGCATACAAGACATCGTGACACACGCCAAGGGGTGCTCTTGACCACCCCTCCCCCGGCCCCGCGGCGCTCGCCCCACGCGTCACACGGGCGAAACCTTCCCGTCATCGCGCATGCCGTCACGCCGCCTCGCGAGGGTCAGCGCAGGTCGCGCTGGCGCACCGCCTCGTAGAGGACGATGGCGGCCGACGCGGCCACGTTGAGGCTGTTGGCCTTGCCGTGCATGGGGATCCGTACGCGGTGGGCGGCGGCCTCGAGGAGGGTGCGGTCGGCGCCGTGCTTCTCGCTGCCGACGGCGATCGCGACCCGGCCCGTGTAGTCGACGTCGGTGTGGAGCAGGTCGGTCTCCGGGGTGGTGACGACGAGGCGGATGTCGTTGGCCTCGAGCCACGCGAGGGCGTCGGCGGTCGTCGCGCTCGCGGCGGGCACGGCGAAGAGGGTTCCCTTGCTCGCGCGCACGACGTTGGGGTTGCCCCAGTCGGTGACGGGGTCGGCCGCGACGACGGCGTCGACCCCGGCGGCGTCGGCGGTGCGCAGCATGGCGCCGAGGTTGCCGGGCTTCTCGACGCCCTGGCTGAGCAGGGTGAGGTGGTCGGGGCCGTCGACGCGCAGGTCGTCGAGGGCGACGCCGACGCGGTCGACGACGGCGAGCAGGCCGTCGGGACCCTCGCGGTAGCTGACCTTCTCGAAGGCGCCCCGGCTCAGGTGCACGACCTCGACGCGGTCGTCGCGCAGCCGTGCGAGCAGGTCGGTCTGGTGGCCGATGTCCTGGCTGCCGGCGCGGCCCGCGGGGCTGAAGAGCTCCTCGCAGACGTAGACGGTGCCCGGCCGCACCCCGGCCGACAGGGCGAGGCCGATCTCCTCGTAGCCCTCGACGAGCGTCTGGCCGGTCTCCTCGCGGGTGCGGCGCCGGCGCAGGCCGAGCAGGCCCTTGAGGCGCGGGTTGGACGCCGAGGTGATCGTGAGCTCGCGGGCAGGGTTCATGTCGGTCGGGTTCGTCATGGCGCGCCCAGCATCCCACCCGGGCCTTCCCGTCACACGACGTGCGCTTCGTGTCACGCCACGCGGCTGCATCCGCAGTGCATGACAGGAGGCGCACGTCGTGTCGGCGGGGCAGGGTCACGGGTGCAGGCGCGAGCCCTTGAGGATGCGGTCGACGGCGTTCTTCGGCCCGTGCAGGGCGAGGCCCACGAGGTCGAGGTCGGCGGTCGGCACGGCGGCGACGGCCGCGCGGTTGTCGGCGTCGTGGCCCGTGGCGAACATGTCGCGCGTGTAGACGGCCATCGGCGTGCCGCGGCGCAGGGCCCGCTCGTGCGAGGCGGCGACGGCTGCGGCGTCCCCCTCGAAGACGAGCACGGGCATGCCGAGCAGGGGCAGGTAGGTGCGGCCGTCGGCGTCGGCGTACGGCTCGCCGACGAGCTCGGGGTGCGCGGCCGTGACACCGCTGACGAGGAACGCGGTGACGTTGAGGCGCTGCCAGGCCTCGAGGTCGTCGCGCACGAGGACGGCGATCTTGGTGTCGAACGGCGGGGTCAGCAGGTCACTCATACCTCGATGGTCCGGCCCGGGGCGGCGTCGCGTCTTGTACGTCGTTGATCCCGCGGCAGCCCCGCCCTCACCCCCGCCCCGCAACACACCGAGCAGGTGGTGACCTGCTCGGTGTGTTGACGTGGATGATGCCGCGCGGGGTCAGGCGCTGCGCTGGTAGCGAGCCGGCGTCGTGCCGAGGAACCGTCTGAAGTGGCGCGTCAGGTGGGCCTGGTCGTAGAAGCCGGACTCTGTCGCGACGAGAGCCGCCGGCACCCCGTCGCGCAGCCGGCGCCGGGCGAGGTCGAGCCGGCGCCCGATCACGTACTGGTGCGGGGCGATGCCGTACGCGTTCACGAAGGAGCGCACGAGGTGCGGGGTCGTGACGCCGAGGGAGGCGGCCACCGCGGCCACACCGTCGGTGCCCACCGGGTCGGCGTCGAAGACCTCGCGCGCGAGCCCAGCCACCCGGCCCGGCACCGGGCCGGCCACCCGGCCGCGCGCCGAGGCCACCGTGGGCGCTCGCTCGGGCCGACGGCATACGAGATGGGCGGTGAGCCGCTCGACGACGAGGGCCAGGCGCGACTCGGCCTCGAGATCGTCGCGGGAGACGAGAGCCCGGTCGAGCAGCGACACCGCGCGCCGCAGGTCGGCGTCCGGGACGAGCGGGGCGTCGACCGCCCTGCCGACCAGGGCGGGGGCGATGACGTCCTCCTCGAGGTAGACGACGCGCTTGCGGAAGCCGCCCGACGTCAGGGCCCGCCCGTCGTGCACGACGTGCGGCGGCAGCAGCGTCACACCCGAGCGGACCGCCGTGTGGTCGTGCCGGTCCAGGTCGTAGCCGCTGACGCCGTCGTCGACGACGAGCAACGTCCAGGTGTCGTGGGTGTGTCCCGGGTAGGCGTGGTCGTGCCACTGCGCGTGGAAGACCTCCGCGACGCCCGCCACCGCGGGCCGCCACGAGACCGTGCGGTCGGTCCGGGCCTCCACAAACGGCACGGTAACCCGGCCCGCACTCCTAGGGTGGAGGCGTCCGCGTACGGCCGGCTCGAGCGAGGAGCGTCGATGACCGAAGAGGGCTACCCACGGCTCATGCACACGGCGCTCGACACCGAGGACGCCCGCGGCCTGGCCGAGTTCTACCGCCAGCTGCTCGGGCTGCACTACCGACCGGGCGACGAGCCGCCGGCCGACGGCCCTGACGACGACTCGGACTGGCTCGTGCTGCTCGACGACGGCGGGGTGCGGCGGCTGGCGTTCCAGCAGGTCGACGCGCCGCTGCCGCGCTCGACCTGGCCCGCGCACGACGTGCCGATGCAGCTGCACGTCGACTACGCGGTGCCGACCCTCGCCGAGCTCGAGCGGCACCGTGATCGGGCGCTCGCCCTGGGCGCCGAGCTGCGGCTCGACCGCACCGACGACCCCGACGAGGCGCTCGTCGTGCTCGCGGACCCGGCAGGGCACCCGTTCTGCCTGCTCGTCGCCGGCTGAACCACGCGCCTGCCGCACCCGTGGGTTCTGGGTCCCCGCGCTGTCGGTGACCCGGCGTAGCGTCGCACCATGACGACCCTCGAAGGACGACCCAACACCGCGCTGCTCGTCATCGACGTGCAGAACCAGGTCGTCGCCGACGCGTGGGACCGCGACGGCGTCATCGCCCGCATCGGCAGCCTCGTCGACAAGGCGCGCAACGAGCACGTGCCCGTCATCTGGGTGCAGCACTCCGACGAGAACATGCCCGTCGACTCCGACGGCTGGCAGTACGTCCCCGAGCTGACGCGCGACGAGTCCGAGCCGATCGTGCACAAGCGCTTCGGCGACTCGTTCGAGGACACCGACCTCGAGTCGCTGCTCGCCCGGCACGAGGTCGGCCGGGTCGTCGTCACCGGCGCGCAGACCGACGCGTGCATCCGCTCGACGCTGCACGGCGCGCTGGTCCGCGGCTACGACGCGACGCTCGTCGAGGACGCCCACACCACCGAGGACCTCCGCCAGTGGGGCGTGCCGGTCAGCCCCGAGCAGGTCATCGCGCACACCAACACCTACTGGAGCTGGTCCGAGGCGCCCGGCCGCAAGGGCGACGTCACGCCGGCGGCCGAGGTCGACTTCGGCACGCGTCCTGCCGGATGAGCGACGCTGGCACCTCGGTGACGGGCGGGTGAGCCGCCCGGCCTAGGGTGTGGGCATGCTCGACAGGCTGGCCGAGCTGCCCTTCTGGCAGGCGTTCCTCGCGTTGTTCGCGAGCGCCATGGTGCGCTCCAACGGCACCTACTGGGTCGGCCGCGGGGCTGTCGCGAGCTGGCGGCGCTACCGCGGCACGCACGGCGAGCTGACGGCGCGCGCCGAGGCCCTGCTCCGCCGGCTCGGGCCGGCCGCGGTCACCCTCTCCTATCTCACCGTCGGCATCCAGACCGCGATTCACCTGACCGCCGGTGTCATGCGGATGCCGCTGCGCTGGTACGTGCCGGCGGCCGTCGTCGGCTCGGTCGTGTGGGCGGTGCTCTACGCGACGGTCGGCCTCGCCGTCGTGCAGGCCTGGCTCGCGGCCGAGGCCGGCTCGTGGTGGGGCGTCGCGGTGGTCGCGCTCGCACTCGTCGGCGTGGTCGTCGGGATCGCCGTCCGGCGCCGGCGCACGTCCTCACACGATCCTGACGTGCGCGTGACGCCGGTGTGACTCGGCGAGCGGTCCGCCTCACTACGCTGCGAGACGTGTCCAGCGTGCCCGGCCGCAGTGCCGATCCCGGCCGCGGCCTCGTGCTCGTCGTCGAGGACGAGCCCGCGATCGCCGACGTGCTGCACCTCAACCTGCGCGCGGCCGGCTACGGCGTCGAGGTCGTCGGGGACGGCGCGGCGGCGCTCGAGGCGGCCCGCACCCTGCGGCCGAGCGCCCTCGTGCTCGACATCGGCCTGCCGACCCTCGACGGCATCGAGGTGTGCCGGCAGCTGCGGGGCCGTGGCGACTGGACCCCCGTGCTCTTCGTGACGGCCCGCGACGACGAGGTCGACCGCATCCTCGGCATCGAGCTCGGCGCCGACGACTACATCACGAAGCCGTTCTCACCGCGCGAGCTCGTGGCCCGACTCGGTGGCGTGCTCAGACGGACCCGCGGCGATGCCGGGGCGCCGGACGTGCTGCGTGCGGGCGACCTCACCGTCGACCTCACCAGTCACGAGGTGCGCGTCGCCGGTCGCGAGATCGCCCTCACCGCGACCGAGTTCGACCTGCTCGCACACCTGCTGCGACGGCCGGGCGTCGTCTTCACCCGCGAGCAGCTGCTCAGCGACGTGTGGGGGTATGCCGCCAGCGCAGGCGGACGCACCGTCGACGTCCACGTCGCGCAGGTCCGCGCCAAGCTCGGTGACGCCAGCCCGATCCGCACCGTCCGCTCCGTCGGGTATGCCGCCGGGCGTCCCCAGCGCGACGGTGGCCCGGCTGCCGGGCCGGGCACGACGTGAGCACGCCGGGGCGGCCCGGGCGGACGGGCGGTTCGCTGTCGCGCCGGATCGTCCTGCTGGCCGTCGGGGTCGCCGTCCTCACCGCTCTGCTCGCGGGGCTCCTGGCCGTGGGGCTCACGCGCACGTCGGCCGACGACAGCGCCCGGCGCACGCTGGCCCAGATCGCCGACGCCGCGGCCGAGCGTGCCGATGCCGGTGTCGTGGCGCGCACCTCGCAGACCCGCACGGTGCGCACCCTCGGAGTGCTCGGCATCGAGTCGGCGAGCGTCGGGCGTGGCGGAGCCGTCACCTCCACGAGCCGCATCGCACGTCAGGCGCTGACGACGGCGCGGCAGCAACAGCTCCTCGCCGGTGCACGGGTGTCGGCCCGGGACGACATCGACGGCGCGACCGTCCTCGTCGAGGGCCGCCCGACCGACGCCGGCGGGATCCTGCTCGTCCAGCGGCGCAGCGACGCCACGGCCGACTCCGACCGGCTCGTGCGCCGGGTGCTCCTCGCGCTCCTCATCGCCGTGGTCGTCGCCGTCGTGGTCAGCGTCGCCATCGCGCGACGGCTGTCGCGACCGCTGCGGCGCACCGCCGAAGCCGCCCATGCGCTGGCGGCCGGGCAGCGCGAGGTCCGCGTGCCGGTCGAGGGTCCGGACGAGGTCGCCGAGGTCGCGAGCGCCCTCAACACCCTGTCGGGGTCGCTGACCCGGTCGGAGGCCCGGCAGCGCGACTTCCTCCTCTCCGTCTCGCACGACCTGCGCACCCCGCTCACGGGCATCAGCGGCTACGCGGAGTCCCTCGCGAGCGGGGTCGTCCCGCCGGGCGACACGGCCCGGGTCGGCGAAGTGGTGCTCACCGAGGCGAAGCGGCTCGAGCGTCTGGTCGGTGACCTGCTCGACCTCGCCCGCCTCGGCGCCGACCAGCCGAGCCTGGCCCCAGAGCGCACCGACCTCGTGGCGCTCGGACGGGAGCTCGAGTCGGCGTGGCGGCGGCGGTGCGCAGCAGTCGGGGTGCGATTCGTCCTGGCCGCCGGCGCACCGGCGGTCTGGACCGTCACCGACCCGGCCCGCGTGCGCCAGCTCGTCGACGGCCTGCTCGAGAACTCCCTGCGCGTCACCCCGGGCGGACGGCCGATCGTGGTCGAGGTGCGCGCCGAGCCCGAGGCCGACGTCGTCGAGGTGCGCGACGGCGGCCCGGGCCTCACCGACGACGACCTCGCCGTCGCCTTCGAGCCGTCGGTCCTTCACGAGCGCTACCGCGGGCTGCGGCCGGTCGGCACCGGGCTCGGCCTCGCCATCGTCGCCCGGCTCGCCGAGGTGCTCGGCGGCACGGTCGAGGCCGGGCACGCAGCCGAGGGTGGCGCCCGCTTCACCCTGCGCCTTCCCCACCCGACCACCCGGTGACGGCACGCCGGTCGGGGCCGCGGCGGACGGCATACGCCAGGAGGGCCCCCGGACGACGTCGCAGCGGCGGCCGGCCGGCCCCGCGGAATGGCGACCACGCCGGACCGGTTGACCACCCCATGACCACCTGGGGATTCATCGGAAGCGGCAACATCGGCAGCACCGTCGCCCGGCTCGCGGTCGCGGCCGGTCACGACGTCGTGCTCAGCAACAGCCGGGGTCCCGAGACCCTCGCGGACCTCGTGGCCGAGCTCGGATCGCACGCCAGGGCCGCCACGGCGCGGGAGGCGGCGAGCGCCGGCGACATCGTCGTCGTGACGATCCCGCTCAAGGCCTACCGCGACGTGCCCGTCGACGAGCTGGCCGGCAAGGTCGTCGTCGACACCATGAACTACTACCCGCAGCGCGACGGCCAGATCGACGCCCTCGACGACGGCTCCGCCACGAGCTCCGAGCTGCTCCAGACCCACCTGCCGCAGTCGCACGTCGTCAAGGGCTTCAACAACATCTTCTTCCAGCACCTGCGCGACCTCGCCCGGCCCGGGGTCGCGGCGGGCTCCGACGAGCGCAGCACCCTCGCGATCGCGGGCGACGACGCGGCGGCCAAGGACACCGTGCGCCGAGCGCTCGACGCCCTCGGCTACGACACGCTCGACCTGGGCCCGCTCGCCGAGGGATGGCGCACCCAGCCCGGGCAGCCGGCGTACGGCACGCAGTACGCCCTCGACGCGAACGACTGGGCTGCCGGCGCACGTCGGGTCAGCAGCGAGGAGCTCGCCGGCCTCGCCGCGCGCGCCACCCGCGAGGCCTGAGCGTCCAACCCTGGACAGGTCGTTTGGGCGCCGGCCGCAGCGCACCTACACTGGGCGGCGAGGGGAGTACTTCCTCGCGCGTTCCGGTCAGTACGGCGGTCCCATGGCTGCCCCGGTCCGCGGCCGGCATCGCCGGTGAAGGAGACCTCAGACGTTCACCGTTCTGAGGAGTCCCATGCTCACTGCCCTGGCGTCCGCCGCCACCGCACCAGCAGCGTCCGAGCCCGCGGCCAGCACCGCGTCGATCGGTACCCCCTCGCTCTGGATCGCCACGATCGCGGGCGTGCTCGCCCTCTTCGTGGTCGACTTCCTGATCACCCGCCGCCCGCACGACCCGAGCATGCGCGAGGCGCTCGGCTGGTCGGCCTTTTACATCGCCATCCCGCTGCTCTTCGGCGGCTGGCTCTGGTGGCAGTACGGCTCGCAGCAGGGAGTCGAGTACTACACCGGCTACATCGTCGAGAAGTCGCTCTCGGTCGACAACCTCTTCGTCTTCATCATCCTGCTGTCGGCGTTCGCCGTGCCGCGCGAGCTGCGCCAGCGGGTGCTGCTCATCGGCGTCGCCGGCGCACTCGTGCTGCGCGGCATCTTCATCGCCCTCGGCGCGCAGATGATCGCCGGCTTCGCCTGGACGTTCCTGCTCTTCGGCGCGATCCTGCTCGCGACCGCGCTCAAGGTCGGCCGCGACGCGCTCTCGCACGCCGACCACAGCATCGACGTCGACCAGCTGCGCAGCGTCAGGCTGATCCGCCGCTTCTACCCCGTCACCGACGCGTATGCCGGCACGAACCTCACCGTCCAGCGTGACGGTCGGCGGGCGCTGACCCCGCTGGCGCTCGTGGCCGTGGCCATCCTCGGCACCGACATCGTCTTCGCCATCGACTCGGTGCCCGCGGTCTACGGCATCACGGGCGACCCGTACCTCGTGTTCGCGACCAACGCGTTCGCCTTGCTCGGTCTCCGGGCGCTGTACTTCGTGCTCGAGGGTGCGCTGGCCAAGCTCGTGCACCTGGGCCACGGCCTCTCGCTCATCCTCGCGTTCATCGGCGTCAAGCTCGTGCTGCACTGGGCGCACGGCGTCTGGCCGGGCGTGCCGCAGATCCCGACGCTGCTCTCGCTCGGCGTCATCGTCGGCATCCTCGCCGTCGTGACCGTGACGAGCCTCGTGTCGAACCGGCGCAGCGAGGGCACCGACGACCACGACGACGAGCCCGCCGAGGTCACGAGCCACTGACCGCCCCGCCGCCCGACCCGGGTCGAGGTGATCCGCGACCGCATGCGGGCGCACACCACCGCCACCTGCTGCACCGCGTCCTCAGCTCGTCGCGCTCGGGGTCGGTGACGAGCCGGGTGTGGACGTGGCAGTCCTGAAGACGACGACGCGTGCCGTGGGGCCTGTCGCCCCGACACCGGCGACGAGGGCCTTGGTGCCCACCGTGACGGCGCCGATCGACGACGCCGACCCGCGGCCCTTCGCCCGCTCGCGCACGACGGTGTCCTTGGTGACGGCATACGTGAGGGAGAAGCCGTCCTTCGCCTTCACCGTGATCGACGTCGGGGAGACCGCGGTGACCTCACCTCGCACGGCCTGGTGGGTGACGGGGCCGCTCGGCCCCTCGGTCACCCAGGTGGCGTGCAGGGCGCGAAGGAGCTTGGCGCGCAGGCCCTTGCGGTCGCCCGCACCCTTCGCGGCGTCCTCGTTCGCAGGCGTCTCGAGGGTGGCACTGACGAGGTCGACGGTGTCGCCGTCGGCGGTCGTCTGGCCGGTGGTCGTCTGGCCGGCGGCCGCCGCGCCGGACTCGATCGAGGCACCGATGGCGCTGCTCGCCGTGCCGGTGGCGTCGGTCTTCGAGCAGGCACCGAGGGCCAGGGTCCCGAGGACGAGGAGGGCCGCACCGAGGGCGGTGGTGGAACGCTTGAGGCCGGGGCTCCGGCGGG